>JADGQX010000120.1 GCA_017881445.1 Gemmatimonadota bacterium
GCAGGCTCCCGGCGGACCGCCCTGTCCGAAGTGCCACAGGTTGTTGCCGTTAACCAGAAGAAGAAGGTCGGGGCCGAGCCCGGGGACGTCGGTCCTCCGGAGGGGCGGCCCGACGCCCTCCGCGTGCTCGGCGCCTCCGCGTGATGAGCTTTGTTTCTCAGGAGATGAGCGGTGGGGCGCCCGGGGCGGGGGCGGGGGCGCCGTTCGGAACGTTGACTCGGCTCCGGAATGCGTCTAGACTGCGAGTCAAATCGAAATGGTTCAGTTGGGTTTGACGCACGTTGATCTGTTTCAGGACCTCGCGCCAGGCGAGGTTCCAGGCCGCCCAGCACCGGGGGTAACCACATGAGAAAGAACAGCATCCTCCTGATCGGGGTAGGACTCGTGAGTCTGACGATGGCGAACGGCTGCGCGCAGGCGCAAGCGCCGAAGGCGGGCGTGGAGAGCGCGGCGTTCGGGACGACGGCGGATGGCAAGGCCATCGAGATCTTCACGCTGCGGAACGCGAAGGGCGTGGAGGCGCGCGTGATGAACTACGGCGGGATCATCGTGTCGCTGAAGACGCCCGACCGTGCGGGCAAGCTGGACGACATCGTGCTGGGCTTCGACTCGCTGGCGCCGTACCTGAAGGGCACGCCCTACTTCGGGGCGATCATCGGGCGCTACGGGAACCGGATCGGGCACGCCCGCTTCGCGCTGGACGGGAAGACGTACGAGCTGGCGAAGAACGATGGCCCGAACCACCTGCACGGGGGGGTGCGTGGCTTCGACAAGGTGGTGTGGGCGGCGGAGCCGTTCGAGCGTGCGACGGAGCGCGGTCTGGTCCTGAAGTACACGAGCCCGGACGGCGAGGAAGGGTATCCGGGCACGGTGGCGGCGACGGTGACGTACACGCTGAACGACGCGAACGAGCTGGCGGTGGACTACGCGGCAACGACGGACAAGCCGACGCCGGTGAACCTGACGCAGCACAGCTACTTCAACCTGGCGGGCGCGGGCAGCGGCGACATCCTGGGTCACCAGCTGATGATCGCGGCGTCGAACGTCACGCCGGTGGACTCGACGCTGATCCCGACGGGCCTGCTGGCTCCGGTGGCGGGGACGCCGTTCGACTTCCGCACGCCGACGGCGATCGGCGCGCGCATCAACGTGGCCGATGTCCAGCTGAAGAACGGCAAGGGCTACGACCACAACTGGGTGCTGGACCGGAAGGGCGCGGGACTGGAGCTGGCGGCGAAGGTGACGGAGCCGACGAGCGGCCGGACGCTTGAGGTCCGCACGACGGAGCCGGGGCTGCAGTTCTATTCGGGGAACTTCCTGGATGGTACGATCAAGGGTAAGGGCGGCCGCGTCTACGGACATCGCAGCGGCTTCTGCCTGGAGACGCAGCACTACCCGGATTCGCCGAACCAGCCGTCGTTCCCGTCGACGATCCTGCGGCCGGGGCTGGAGTACCGGACGCACACGGTGTTCGCTTTCGGGGTGGCGCGGTAACGACGACGACTTTCACCACCGAGGACGCCGAGGACGCGGAGAACGGACAACGGCGTTTCACGCGAAGTACACCAAGGGCCGAAGGCACGAAGAACGGATTCCTTTTCGGTAACAACAAAAGAACGACGCCTCGTAAGCCGGGGCGTCGGTGGGATTCCGGGCGCTCGCGGCTGCGACACTTCGCGGCTTCGGCACTTCGCAGCTTCGCGTGAAAACGATGGCTGCGGCGGCGAAGCGCGTGGGGGCGTCGGTGGTGCCAGTGGTGACGAGGCATTTCCTGCAGAGACTGTCGCCCGCCGAGCGCGGGCGAACGGAGCGCAACATGGCGCGGGCATTCACTCTGGGACTGGACTACGGGACCAACTCGGTGCGCGCGGTGGTGGTGGACTGCGCGGACGGGGCGACGCAGGGCACGAGCGTCTTCAACTACCCGTCGGGCGACCACGGGGTGATCCTGGATCCGCGCGATCCGCTGCTGGCGCGGCAGAACCCGGCGGACTACCTGCAGGGTCTGCGGGAAGCGACGCGGGGGGCGCTGGCGGCGGCGTCGTCGGTGCCGGGCTTCACGGCGGACCGGGTCATCGGCATTGGCGTGGACACGACGGGGTCGACGCCGATCCCGGTGGACGCGGCGGGTCGGGCGCTGGCGCTGAACGGGCGCTGGAGCGAGAACCCGGCGGCGCACGCGTGGCTGTGGAAGGACCACACCTCGGCAGCGGAGGCCGCGGCGATCACCGAGACGGCCGCGCGCTACGCGCCGGAGTACCTGGCGCCGATCGGGGGCATCTACTCCTCGGAGTGGTTCTGGTCCAAGATCTGGCACTGCCTGAAGGTGGCGCCGGAGGTGTTCGAGGCGGCGTACAGCTGGGTGGAGCTGGCCGACTACGTGCCGGCGGTGCTGGCGGGTGTGACGGACGTGCACGAGGTGGCGCGCTCGGTGTGCGCGGCGGGTCACAAGGCGATGTACTCGACGGGCTGGGGCGGGCTGCCCTCGAAGGAGTTCCTGTCGCGCCTGGACCCGCGGCTGGCGGAGCTGCGCGACCGGCTGTTCGACGAGGCGCACGCGCCGGACCGGCCGGCGGGCACGCTGTCCCAGGAGTGGGCGGACGTGCTGGGGCTGCGCCCGGGGATCGCCATCGCCATGGGCGGCTTCGATGCGCACTACGGGGCGGTGGGCTCGGGCGTGAAGCCGGGGACGCTGGTGAAGATCATCGGCACGTCCACCTGCGACATCACGGTGGCGCCGTCGGCGCAGCCGCTGGCGGACGTGCCGGGCATCTGCGGCACGGTGGACGGCTCGGTGATGCCGGGCTACTACGGCGTGGAGGCGGGGCAGTCGGCGGTGGGCGACCTGCTGCGCTGGTGGGTGGAGGACGTGTGCGAGGGCGACGACTCGCTGCACCTCCGCCTCTCCGAGGAAGCGGCCCGTTTGCGCCCCGGCCAGTCGGGGCTGCTGGCGCTGGACTGGAACAACGGCAATCGCACGATCCTGGTGGACACGCGGCTGACGGGGCTGCTGCTGGGGCAGACACTGCACACGACGCGGGCGGAAGTCTACCGCGCGCTCATCGAGGCGACCGCGTTCGGCGCCCGGGCGATCATCGAGCGACTGACGGAATCGGGCGTGCCGGTGGAGCGGGTGGTCTGCTGCGGCGGCATCGCGGCCAAGAACGACCTGTTCATGCAGATCTACGCGGACGTGCTGGGCTGTCCCATGCTGCTGGCGGGCTCGCCCCAGACGCCGGCACTGGGCGCGGCGCTGGCGGCGGCCGTGGCCGCGGGCCCGGAGGCGGGCGGGTATGCCAGCTTCGCCGAGGGGCAGGCGGCGATGACGTCGCTCAAGCCGGAGCGCTTCACGCCGGACCCGGCCGCGAGCGCGGTCTACGACGAGCTCTACGGCATGTACCGGGAGCTGCACGACGTCTTCGGCGGCGTGGCGGGCGCGGGGGCGGGGGCGGGGGCGGGGGCGGGGGCGGAGCTGGGAACGCTGATGAAGCGGCTGCTCGCGCTGCGCGAGCGGGTCGCGGGAGAGGCGTCGTCATGAGGTCGGAAGAGCTGCGCACGAGGGTCTGCCAGGCCAACCTGGAGCTGGCCTCCAGCGGGCTGGTGAAGGGCACGTTCGGCAACGTCTCGGGCGTGGACCGGGAGGCGAACCTCCTCGCTATCAAGCCTAGCGGCGTGCGCTACGAGGAGCTGACGCCCGAGCACATGGTGCTGGTCTCGCTGGAGAGCGGGCTGCCGGTGGAAGGCCACCTGCGCCCCTCGTCCGACACGCCCACGCACCTGGAGCTGTACCGGGCGTTTCCCTGCGGGGGCATCGCCCACACGCACTCGGAGCACGCCACGGCGCTGGCGCAGGCGCGGCTGCCGCTGCGCTGCATGGGCACCACCCACGCCGACTACTTCCGGGGCGACGTGCCCGTGACGCGGGAGATGACGCGGGAAGAGGTCGAGCACCGGTACGAGCGCAACACGGGGCTGGTGATCGTGGAGACGTTCACCACGGCCGGGCTCTCGCCCGAGGAGGTAGCGGCGGTGTTGGTGGCCAACCACGGACCCTTCACCTGGGGCCGGGACGCCCATGAGGCGGTGGAGCGCTCGGACGTGCTGGAGCTGCTGGCGCGCATGGAGTGCGCCGTGCGGGCCATGGCGCCGGAGGCGCGCCCGCCGGCGTCGTTCCTGGTGGACAAGCACTTCCTGAGGAAGCACGGGCGGAACGCCTACTATGGCCAGCAGTAGCGGGGCGCCCGGGCCGGATCCCGGGCCACGTGCGGTGCTGTGGGATCTCGACGGGACGCTGGCGGACTCGACCGAGTACCACTGGCGCTCGTGGGGCGACGCGCTGGCATCCGAGGGGATCCACATCACGAAGGCGGACTTCCTGGCCAGCTTCGGCCAGCGCAACGACGCGATCCTGGCGACGTGGCTGGGGGGCGGCGCGACCGCTGCGCGCAGCGCGCGCATCGCGGACGCCAAGGAGCGGAGCTACCGGGCGATCCTGGAGGCGGAGGGGTTGACGCCGCTGCCGGGCGCCGCAGATTGGGTGCGGGCGCTGCACGCGGCGGGGTGGCGGCAGGCGATCGCCTCGTCCGCCCCGCGCCTTAACGTGGAGGTGATGCGCCGGGTGCTGGGCTTCGAGGACGTGGTCGAGACCTACGTCGGCGCCGAGGACGTGCGGGCGGGGAAGCCCGACCCGGAGGTGTTCCTGGCCGCGGCGGCACGGCTGGACGTGCCGGCGCGGCGGTGCGTGGTGGTGGAGGACGCGGCGGCCGGCATCGAGGCGGCGCGCCGGGGCGGCATGCGCTGCATCGGGGTGGGCGCCGGAGACACCGCCGGCGCCGACGTGGTGGTTCGATCGCTGACCGATCTGCCCGCCGCAGCCTTCGAGACGCTGCTGTAGCGCACGGCCCTCATCGCCCCTTCATCCGCGACGGCGTGCCCGACTGCGGCGACGCGAGGTGGCTGTCGGGCCCACACCCTCGCGCAATGGACTCGAGGATCACGAACGGCCGTCTGCCGTAGCCCATGACAGGACGCTTGACGATGCACGCAGCACCGCGCCGGTTCGGCGCCACACTGCTCGTGACCGCCGCGGCCGCGCTCGCCGCCTGCGGCGCCGATTCGCAGCCTACGGGCCTGGAGCCGGATACCACGAGGAGTCAGCCTGCAGCCGACACGGTGCCCTTGCGGTTCTATGCCGAAGCCCGCGGGCGCTACATCGGTGCGGCCACGGGCTCCGTGTTGACGATGCCGGGCGATTCCGGCGCGCTCCTCCGGTCCATCGTGACGCGGGAGTTCAGCATGCTCTGGACGGGCACCTATATGAAGTTCGACTACCTGCGCCCGAGTCGCGCGACCTACAACTACACGCAGGCGGACTCGGTCGTGGCCTTCGGCCAGCGCAACCGCATGGTGGTGCGCGGGCACACGCTCGTGTGGCACCAGCAGGTCCCGGCCTGGGTCACGGCGGGCAACTATCCGGCGGACACGCTCAAGGCCATCCTCAAGGACCACATCGACAAGGTCATGGCGCACTTCAAGGGCAAGCTGGCCGCCTGGGACGTGGTGAACGAGGCCATGGGCGACGACGGCAGCATCCGGTCGACCATCTGGCTCACGAGCTTAGGGCCTGATTACATCGAGCAGGCGTTCCGCTGGGCGCGTGCCGCCGACCCGGACGTCCCCCTCTACTACAACGACTACAACATCGAAACGGCCAGCGCGAAGTCGGACGCGGTCTACAGGATGCTGAGCGACCTGAAGGCGAAGGGTGTGCCCATCGACGGGATTGGCTTCCAGTTCCATTACCAGGCCGACGCCGCCCCTTCGGCGGACGCGATCGCCAGCAACTTCGCCCGCTTCGCCGCGCTCGGTCTGAAGATCCAGATCACCGAAGCCGACATGCACGTCAAGGTTCAGAACGGTATCGCCAGCACGGCGGACCAGCAGGTCCAGGCGACGGCCTACCGCAACATGGCGAACGCCTGCCTGCGCACGCCTGCCTGCAACGCTATCGAGATCGAGGGGATCTACGACGGGCAGGCGTGGGTCGCCGATCCGACGAGCTGGGGCGCACCCGTGCTCTACGACGTCCACATGCAGCCCAAGCCGGCCTACTACGCGGTCAAGGCCGCGCTCAAGCCATGACGCGCGCGCAAGGCGACGCGGTCGCGCCGCGCCCGCATGTGCGGCTCGGCGTCCTGCTGGCCGCGCTGGCGCTGGCCTGCACGAACGGAGCGCGTGCCCAGTCCGCCGATCTCGCGCCCGCGCCGCCCATGGGGTGGAACAGCTGGGATGCGTACGGCACCACGGTTCGCGAGGACCAGGTCAAGGCGAACGCCGACGTGATGGCGGAGAAGCTGGCGCGCTACGGCTGGCGCTACGTCGTCGTGGACATCCAGTGGTACCAGCCTACGGCACGAGGACACGACTATCAGCCGGACGCCCGGCTGACGATGGACGGGTACGGACGGCTGCTGCCCGCCGAAAACCGGTTCCCTTCGGCCGCGAAGGGCGCCGGCTTCAAGCCGCTCGCCGACTACGTGCATGCGCGCGGCCTCAGCTTCGGCATCCATGTCATGCGGGGAATCCCGCGCCAGGCCGTGCGCGCGAACCTGCCGATCAAGGGCACGTCCTTTCACGCCCTGGACGTCGCCGACACCACCAACCCGTGCCGCTGGAATCCCGACATGTGGGGGGTCGACGTCTCCCGCCCGGGCGGGCAGGCCTACTACGACACCATCGCCGAGCTGTATGCCTCCTGGGGCGTGGACTTCGTCAAGGCGGACGACATGGGCGACCACGCGTTCCAGCCCGCCGAGATCGCGGCGCTGCGTGCCGCGCTCGACCGCACGGGCCGCCCCATCGTGCTCAGCATCTCGCCCGGACCGGCGCCACTGGCGCAGGCGGCGTTCTTCGCCGGCCACTCCCAGATGTGGCGTATCTCGGACGACTTCTGGGACGACTGGAAGCTGGTCCGCAAGCAGTTCGACTACGCCCGCGACTGGGCGCGCTACGTCGGCCAGCGCCACACCTGGCCTGACGCGGACATGCTGCCTCTCGGCCAGCTCCGCCTCACGGACTCCGCCGGCGTCGGTACTCCGACGCACCTCGGTGCGGAAGAGCAGCGCACCGTCATGACCCTGTGGAGCATCTTTCGCTCGCCCCTCATCTTCGGCGGCGCGCTCCCGGCCCTGGACTCCGCCACCCTCCGCCTGCTGACGAACCCGGAAGTGCTGGCGGTCAACCAGCGCGGACGCGCTCCCCGTCAGGTGCTGGAGCGGGACGGCCTGCGGGTCTGGCGCTCGCTCGCCCCCGTCGCAGGCGAGGAGTTCGTCGCCGTCTTCAACCTGGACGAACGACCGCGGATGCTGACCCTGGCCTGGAACGAGATCGGACTGCGCGCCGGCAGCAGGCCCGTGCGCGACCTCTGGGGCCGCCGCCCACTCGGAAGCCTGCGCACCCTGGCCGTCCGGCTCCCGCCGCACGGGAGCGCACTCTACCGGGTCGTACCACCCATCGACCGATAGTCCGATCGCGTGAGGGTCGGAGTGATCCCTACGCCGCCCGCGGGCCCGAATCCACTCGATCTCCTGCGGCGGGCGCGCGATCGGCGCGCGGCCACGGAGGCGGAAGCCGCGCTGCTCGCCCCGGCCCCCGGTTTGAACCTTTCCAAACCGCCCCGCCCGCCGCCCGGCAGAACCGGTTCGATCCGTCCGAACCGGAATTCGACAGCTTCGAACCGCTCCGAAACGCCCAGCCGCAGCCGCCCGACCTGCCGCCCGCCCATACGGACCGTCGGACCCGGGCCCCGACGGGCAAGGGCGCTTTCCGCCCGTTCGTCCGCGCCGCAGGCTATCCTCCGCGGGGTCGCCGGCCGGGCCTCAGCTTCTCGGATCGCCCATTTCGCGAACGTTCGCACGCCTTCGAACCGCTCCAGCGACACTCTCTCGTACCGGTTCGATTCAGTCCGCAAACGCCGATAATTCCGCGTCATTGTTTGCTTTCCTCGCGCGTTCTAATAATGCTTGACACGCGCCCCGCTGCTGGGGTAGTATGGTCGTGAAGTGATCTTATCACTACGCAGGCGCGGTGACGAAAGGGTCGCGGTGATGCCGGCCGCCCGCGTTCGACGCGGAACACCGACCTCGCCGTGCCGAGGGCTCCCCGCCACGGGGCTCTCCCGATCTCCCTGTTATCGCGCGCACCAGATGACTGGCCCGGCCCACCTGGGGGAAGGTGCAGACCCCCGCGTTGCCACGCGGTGCATCCTCGTGGGTTGAGCGGGCCGAATCCGCGGCAGCCGGCTGGCTGGAGACCGCGGTGGTGACCGGACGGCGATCCAGGGATTCCTGACCTGCTGGCATTGCATGGGGCGCGTGGCCAGGGGCCGATCGGGGTCGACCGGTGCAGCTCTTACCGGCGGAGGTGCGTTTGTCGCCAGACCAGGTGCTCGAGACGCGGGGAGTCCGCGCCGGCATGGCGGGCGCAGGGCGCGGCCGAGGAGCGGCGCCGGCGGAGCCCGGCCTGGTCAGCCTTCCGACCGGTTCGTCCCCGGGCTCGCGACTTCGGGCGGGTCGCGAACGTGGTCCCCCTCCTTCGCTGGTCGTTCATCTCGTTCGGTCCATTCGACTCCAGATCCAGCTCAGTGCATCGAACGCCACATAATCCGTGAGGGCCTCGACATGAAATCGTTGAAACTCCTTCTGGTGCTTGGCCTGTTCTGGGCGGGCGGCGCGCAGGCGCAGTCCACCGGGCGCGTGGTCGGCACCGTCACGAACGATCAGGGCCAGCCGGTCGCGAGCGCCAGCGTGGTCGTGCAGGGCACGCGCATTGGCGTCGTGACGGCGCCCAACGGCAGTTACCTGATTCCGGGCGTGCCGGTTGGCGCGCACACCATGGTGGCGACGCTGATCGGCTACGGCGACGCGACGCAGGCCGTGACCGTTACGGCCGGGCAGAGCGTGGTCGCGAATTTCCGTCTGACGGTGAAGGCGGTGCAGCTGGAGGGTGTCGTGGCGGTGGGCTACGGCACGCAGTCGAGGCGCACGGTCACCGGCGCGGTATCGACGGTGAGGGCGGCGCAGATCGCGGAGATACCCACCTCGAACGCGATCAAGGCGATCCAGGACCGCATCCCGGGCGTCGACATCGTGAACTCGGGCAACAAGCCAGGCGACGCGGTGTCGATCCGCATCCGCGGCGTGCGTTCGATCACGGCGAACAACGATCCGCTCTACGTGGTGGACGGCGTGCCGATCGCGGGTAACATCGCCGACTTCAACCCGGACGACATCGTCTCCATCGATGTCCTGAAGGACGCCGCCGCCACGGCCGTTTACGGCAGCCGCGGCGCCAACGGCGTGTTGCTGGTGACGACGAAGGGTGCGGGCACTGGCGGCGTGCAGACGCAGTTCACGGCCGATGCCAGCTACTCGGGCCAGCGTCCGAGCGGCCTGCCCACCATGATGAACATGCAGCAGTACCTGGACATGCTGACGGCCGCCGCGAACTACGCCGGCGTGCCCGCGACCCCCCGCGCGCTGCTGAACGACCAGCAGTTCGCCGCCTACAACGCGGGGCAGCAGACGGACTGGCAGAAGCTGATCCAGCGCACGGGCGTGCAGAAGCAGTTCCAGATCGGGATGAACGGGATCTCCGGCGCTACCCGCTTCAACCTGTCCGGGAACTACTTCGACCAGACCGGCACGGCGGTCGGCTTCGACTTCAACAAGATCACGGGTACGGCCTCCGTGGATCACACGCAGGGCCGGTTGCGCCTGGGCGTCAGCTCCAACTTCACGCATTCGGTGCAGGCGACGGCCCTGGGCGACGGCCTCTGGGGCGCGGCCCGGCAGCAGACCGGCTTCGGGCTGCCGTACGACACGGCGGGCCTGATCATCACGCATCCGGATGGCGACCCGCTGGCCTGGAACCCGCTCAAGGCGGTCAATGGCGTGGTGACCAACAATACGCGCGACCGCCTCTTCGCGTCGGCGTTCGGGACGTTCAAGCTGCTCGACGGCGTCGATCTGCGCGTGAACTTCGGGCCCGACTACCAGCAGGCGAGCCAGGGCAATTTCCAGGGCCCCGACGCCATCTACCCCGGGCAGACGTTCCGGTCGGGCTCCTACAACCAGCAGACCCAGTTCCAGTACATCCTGGACAACATGCTGCAGGTGAACCGGGACATCGGCTCGATTCACCACATCGATGCCACGCTGCTCTACGGCATCCAGAAGTACCGCCAGGTGACCTCCAACGAGAGCTCGCAGCAGATTCCGTACGACGAGGCGCTATACTACGCGTTGGGCCGAGGGCTGAACCCGGTGCTCAACACGGGCCTGACCGAGTCGGCGCTCCAGTCCTACATGGCCCGCGCGGTCTACACGCTGATGGACCGGTACACGATCTCCGGCGCGATCCGGCGTGACGGCGCCAGCGTGCTGGCCCCCGGCCACAAGTGGACGACCTTCCCGACGGTGGGCGCAGCCTGGCAGCTCGGCGACGAGTCGTTCATGAAGCGCTTCGACTGGCTCAACACCCTGAAGCTGCGCGGCAGCTACGGCAAGACGGGCAACTCGTCCGTCAACGCCTACCAGACCCAGGGCGCGCTGTCGCAGACGCTGTACAACTTCGGCGCGACGACCGCACCGGGCTGGACGCTGAACCCGAGCAATCCGCCCAATCCGAACCTCGGCTGGGAGACGACAGCCCAGACCGACGCGGCGCTCGAGTTCGGGGTGCTGAACAACCGCATCTCCGGCAGCGCCGACTGGTACAAGCAGGACACGAAGGACCTGCTGCTGACCCGCACCCTGCCGGCCACGGCCGGGTTCACGTCGGCCCTGCAGAACATCGGCTCGACCCGGAACACCGGTGTCGAGCTGCAGCTGTCCTCGATCAACGTGCAGAACTGGCACGGGATCCGGTGGCAGACGGACCTGAGCTGGGCCCACAACCACAACGAGATCACGGGGCTCGCGTCGCTGAGCCCCACGGGCTGCCCCGCGGTCGCGCCGCAATGCGACCTGAGCAACGGCTGGTTCATCGGTCAGCCCATCAACATCGCCAGCAATGCCGCCAACGGGGCTGCCGTCAACGGGACCGATGCGCGCAATTCGGGCGGGGGCCTCGCCGGGGACGCGCAGCGCCGCGTGTGGTACTACTACAAGATGATCGGCATCTGGCAGGCCAGCGAGGCGGCGCAGGCTGCGAAGTACGGCAGCAAGCCCGGGCAGATCAAGCTCCTGGACGTCAACGGCGACAGCGTGATCAACGCCTCGGACCTGACGTTCCAGGGCAACACCTACCCGAAGTGGACGGGCAGCATCTACAACCGCGTGACGGTCAAGAGCTTCGACCTGTCCGTGCTGGCCAACATCCGCTGGGGTTACACGCTGTTCAACACCTACATTCCCGCCCTGTACGGCCGTAACGGCAACATCGTGTCGGACTACTGGACGCCCACGACCCCGGTCAACGACAACCCGGCGCCGAACCTCAGCGGCGGCACGATCCAGTACGGCGACGCCCGTGGCTACCAGGATGGGTCGAACTGGCGGATTCGTAACATCCAGTTGGGCTACACGCTGCCGCAGGAGCTGGCCGGCCGCATGGGCGCGAGCACGGCGCGGATCTACGCGACGGCGACGGAGCCGTACATCCACTACAAGTACAACTACTTCGATCCGGAGAGCGGCTACGCCGGCGGTTCCCCCGTATACCGCACGCTGCTGGTTGGCGTCAACGTCGGCTTCTAGGGCCGCATACCTATAAAGGACTGGATCAACATGAAACGACTCTTCAAGGCCGGCTTGGCGCTGGCTCTCATCGCAGGCTCCGGCGCATGCGTCGACCTGAATGAGAAGCTGGTGTCCAACCTGGGCGCCCCCTACATCGCGACGGCGCAGGGGCTCACGGACGCCACCAACGCGCTCTACCAGTCGCTGCGCACGTATGGCTACGGCGACACCTTCTACACCACCGAGCAGATGGGCACCGATACCTGGATGGCCGCGGACCAGGTTTCGGCCGGCGGCGCCCAGAACTGGGCCTACTTCGATGACTACGGCGCGCAATACACGACGCTCGCGGGCTTCATCGGCCCGATTTGGAACGGCAACTACATCATGATCAGCCGCGCCAACGTGGTGCTGGACCAGGGCCCGAACACCGCCGTGGGCGGGAGTCTGACCCAGCCCATCAAGGACTCGCGGCTGGGTGAGGCGCGCTTCTTCCGCGCGTGGGCGTACTTCAACCTGGTGCAGCAGTTCGGCGGCGTGACGGTCAACCTGACCGCCACCGGGGGCCTCTCCACCGAGGCCACGCGCCAGAGCGAGGACAGCGTCTACAAGGTCATCATCGACGACCTCACCCAGGCGGTGAACCTCCTGCCGGTCACGCAGTCGGATTATGGTCGCGTGACCAAGGGTGCGGCGCAGCACCTGCTGGCCAAGGTCTACCTGACCCGGGCGTACTATACCTGGAACACCGCGAACAAGACGGCGGACTTCCAGAAGGCACTCGACCTGGCCAACACGGTCATCAATTCCGGCAAGTACTCGCTGGTGGCGAACTTCGCGGACCTCTGGTGCGGCACGCACCGGGCGGCCGCGGCCGCGGACCCGGGCCGGCAGAGCTACTGCGACGTGACGAACTGGTCGAGGACGAACACGGAAGTCATCATGCCGGTGCAGTTTTCCTACCTCGTGTCGCAGTATAACGGCGGCAGCGAAACCAACTACTTCCACCTTCTCTTCCTCAGCCACTATGATGGGAATAGCGGCTGGGCGGCGGGGATGGCGCGCTCGCTGGACGACGGCCGGCCGTTCCGCCGGATCCGTCCGACCCCGGCGGCGATCGCCATCTTCAACCAGACCCGCTTTGCCGGGACGCCGGGACTGGGCGTGGACGTGCTCGACACCCGCTTCGACGCCAGCTTCCAGACGGTCTGGTTCGC
>JADGQX010000338.1 GCA_017881445.1 Gemmatimonadota bacterium
TGGATCGTGTCTTCGGCCGTTCTTCGTGTTTTCGTTTGAGATGAGCGCCGGGGCCGCCCGTGTAGTGTCGGCCAGTCCGGAAGGGGTCCACCCATGAGCGGTGCGCCTACCACCTACGCCCGCCGCCTCGGCCTCTTCGATGGCACCATGGTCGTCATCGGCGGCATCATCGGCGCCGGCATCTTCCTGAACCCCGCCATTGTCGCCCAGCGCCTGCCCACGCCGGCCTGGATCCTGGCCGCCTGGGTGGCGGGCGGGGTGGTGGCGGTGCTGGGCGCGCTCTGCTTCGCCGAGCTGGGCGCCCGCCGCCCCGCCGCGGGCGGCGGCTACGTCTACCTGCGCGACGCCTTCGGCCCGCTGGCCGCCTTCCTCTACGGCTGGACGCTGCTGCTCGTCATCGGCAGCGGCGCCATTGCCGCGGTGGCCGTGACCTTCGCCCGCTATGCCACCGACCTGCTGCAGCTGCAGCCCGGGGCGGTATCCCTGCTGGCCATCGGCGCCATCGTCCTGCTCACCGCCGTGAACTACATCGGGGTCCGCGCCGGCGCGACCACCCAGAACGTCTTCACCGTGCTCAAGTTGCTGGCGCTGGCCGCGCTCATCGGCGCCGCCTTCGTGGGTCGCGCCGCTCTCGCACCCGCGGGCGCCGCCGCGCCGCCGGCGAGCCCGGTCACGCCCGGAGCCGGAGGGCTCGTCGTCGCCTTCGGCGCCGCCCTCATCCCCATCCTCTTCTCCTACGGCGGCTGGCAGCAGGCCAATTTCATCGCCGAAGAGATGCTGGAGCCCCGCCGCAACCTTCCGCGGGCGCTGCTCCTGGGCGTGGCCGCGGTCGTGATCGTCTTCGTGCTGGCCAACGTGGCCTACCTCACCACCCTGGGGCCCGCGCGCCTGGCCGCCAGCCTGGCCCCCGCCTCGGAGACCATGCGCGCCCGGCTGGGAACGATCGGGGGCACCCTGATCGCCGCCGGCATCGTCGCCTCGACCTTCGGCTTCCTGAACCTGGTCGTCCTGGTCACGCCCCGCGTCTACCAGGCCATGGCCGACGACGGCCTCTTCTTCGGCTGGGCCGCCCACCTGCACCCGCACTTCCGCACTCCTTCGGGCGCGCTCCTCTTCCAGGCCGCCTGGTCCATCGTGCTGCTGCTGAGCGGCACCTACGGCCAGCTCCTGGACTACGTCGTCTTCGGCGACTGGATCTTCTTCGGACTGGTCGTGGCCACGCTCTTCGTCTACCGACGTCGCGATGCCGTGGGCGACGAGATCCCCTTCCGGACCCCGGGGTTCCCCCTGGTGCCCGGCGCCTTCGTCGCCGTCGCCCTCTACGTCGTGGTCAGCTCCATCGGGTCCAACCCGCGCAACGCCGCCGTCGGCGCGGCACTGATCGCCGCGGGCGTGCCCGTGTTCCTGCTCTGGCGCCGCCGTGGCGCCGCCCCGGCCCCGCACTCGAACAGATGAGAAGCCCCATGCTCCGACTCTCCCGGGTGGTGCTCACCTCCATGCTCGTGTGGGTCACGGCCCTGCCGGCCACCGCCCAGGCGAACGATCCTGTCGCCGATCCGCGTGCTGTCGTGGCGCTGGGCGACGCCCGCTTCACCGTGCTCACGCCCCAGCTGGTGCGCATGGAGTGGGCGCCCGGCGCCCGTTTCGAGGACCGCGCCTCGCTCGTCTTCCTGAACCGCCGGCTGCCCGTGCCGGCGTTCCGCAGCCGTCGGGAAGGGGAGTGGCAGGTCATCGAAACGGATGCGCTAACCGTGCGCTATCGTGTTGGCACAGGCGAGTTTACCGCCGACAACCTCGAGGTGCGCCTGAAGGGCCCGCCCGCCGCGGACTGGCGGCCGGGCACGCCGGACAGCGCCAACCTGCTCGGCACCACCCGCACGCTGGACGGCGCCAGCGGGCCGGTGAAGCTGGAGCCGGGGCTGGTCTCCCGCGACGGCTGGGTGGTGGTGGACGACGGCGAGCGGCCGCTCTTCGATGCGTCGCCCTGGCCCTGGGTCACAACCCGCGCCGCCGGCGAGCGACAGGACCTCTACTTCTTCGGCTACGGCCACGACTACCGGAAGGCGCTGGGCGACTTCACCCGGGTGGCCGGGAAGATCCCCATGCCGCCGCGCTTCGCCTTCGGCGCCTGGTGGTCGCGCTACTGGGCGTATACGGACCAGGAGTTCGAGCAGCTGGTGCGGGACTTCGGCCGGAACGACGTGCCCCTGGACGTGCTGGTCATCGACATGGACTGGCACAACACCTTCGAGCTGCGCTGGCAGGGGCAGCCGCAGGACCAGGCCGGACAGCGGCTGGGCTGGACCGGCTACACCTGGGACCGCGCCTACTTCCCCGACCCGGTCGGCTTCCTCGACTGGGTGCGCCGGCAGGGGCTGCGCCGCACCATGAACCTGCACCCCGCCTCCGGCATCCAGCCGCACGAGGAGCAGTACCCGGTCATGGCCCGGGCCATGGGCATCGACCCGGCCACCAGGCGCTACGTCCCCTTCGCCATCGAGGACAAGAAGTTCGCCGGCGCATACTTCCAGAACGTAATCCACCCGCTGGAGCGCCAGGGCATAGACTTCTTCTGGCTCGACTGGCAGCAGTGGGGGAACACCTCCATCCCGGGGCTCAACCCGACGTGGTGGATCAACTACACCTTCTTCACCGACATGCAGCGCGAGGGGCGTGCGCGGCCGCTCATCTTCCACCGCTGGGGCGGGCTGGGGAACCACCGCTACCAGATCGGCTTCTCCGGCGACACCCACGCGGTCTGGCCGGCCCTCGCCTTCGAGCCCTACTTCACGGCGACGGCGGCCAACGTGGGCTACGCCTACTGGAGCCACGACATCGGCGGCCACATCCACGACGAGGGGGTGGGGACCGATCCGGAGCTGTACGCGCGCTGGGTGCAGTTCGGCATCTTCAGCCCCGTGCTCCGGACGCACACCACCAAGAACGCCGCCGTCGAGCGGCGCATCTGGGCCTACCCCATCCAGTACGCCCACGCCATGCGCGACGCCTTCCAGCTGCGCTACCAGCTGGTGCCCTACCTCTACACGGCCTCGCGCAGGACGTACGACACCGGCGTGGCCATGCTCCGCCCGCTCTACTACGACTGGCCGGACGCGAAGGAGGCGTACGATTTCACGGGCGAGTACGCCTTCGGCGACGACATGCTGGTCAGCCCCGTGGTCGCCCCCATGTCCCCGGACACGCTGCTGGCCACGCGCAGCGTCTGGCTGCCCCCGGGCGAGTGGATCGAGTGGGCCACGGGCGCCCGCCTGCGCGGTCCGGCCGTGCTCTCCCGCGCCTTCTCCCTCGACCAGGTGCCCGTCTTCGTGCGCGCCGGCGCCATCGTGCCCATGCAGCCGCCGACGCTGCGCGTGGGTGACGCCGCCCCCGACACACTCGTGCTCACGGTCTTCCCGGGCCCGTCAGGTGCCACGCGCGTCTACGAGGACGCGGGCAACTCCCTGGGCTACCAGCGGGGCGAGGCGGCGTGGACATCTGTGAGGCAATCCCGGGACGCGGCGGGCGCGCTCCACCTGGTCATCGACCCCGTGGCCGGCGGCTATCCGGGGATGAGGCCCTCGCGCGCCTACGAGGTCCGGCTGCCGGGGAGCTGGCCGCCCGCGCAGGTCACCTGGCAGGGCGCGCCCGTGCCCTATGCGCCGCGCGGCCCCGCCGCCGGCCGTGCGGGCTGGCGCTACGATGGCCCGACTTTGGCCACGATCGTGTCGCTGCCCGCCACCGCCGTGGCCGCGCGCAAGGAGCTGGTGGTGCGCATCCCGCCCGGCGCCGATGACGCCCTGCTGGACGGCGTCCCCGGCCGGCTACACCGGCTCTACGAGTCCATGACCATGCTGGAAGCGCTCTGGCCCGCCGATTGGGCCCCCGACGCCTACGTCTCGCTGGTGCAGACGGGGAACCGCATCGCCCTGCA
>JADGQX010000121.1 GCA_017881445.1 Gemmatimonadota bacterium
GCTCGCCGGTTCCTCCTCGAAGGACGGCTCCGGGGACCAGCGCCAATAGGCGCCCCAACTCCTACCCTACGAGAACTGCGCGAACCCAACGGTATTCCCGCCCGGCTCGCGCACGTATATCTCGGTGCTGCCCTAAAAAGTGTCGTGCCTCGGCTTGACCACGGGCGCGCCCTCGAGAGCCTTTGCCACGGTGTCGAGATCCGCGACCGTGATGAACAGAGCGACAGAGTGTCCCATCAACTCACCCGCTGATCCGGGCTGCTCGCTGATTACGCTCGCGCGCGTCTGGTACATGATCTCGATGCCCGCCTTCTGGACGCTGGCGAATATGAGCTTTCCGTCGGGGCCGGGAACCTGATTCGTGACCTCGAACCCGAGGCGATCAGTCCAGAACTTGATGCAGGGCTCAACTGCCTCCACGATCAATACAGGGGTCAGCTGCTTGAGCGCGGCAGTGGGCATGCCCGAGGAGTCGGTTTTCCCTTCAGCCATCGTTGCACCTCAGATTGGTACCCCACCTTAGCGAAAAAGCGGTCGGCCTGCGAGGCCGACCGCTCAAATCGTTGAGCTCGGTCCTGCTACGACTGTATGGAGCTGGCGCTCTGGTTAGCGTCGAAGCCGGGACGGAAGACTCCGCAGATGACGCCGAGGATTCCGAAGTCCATGCCAGGCTGTACCGCGATATCCCGCTCCGCGGGATTGGCTGCCTCGAGCACCACCGAGCCGCCGCGTCGAGTGTATGTCTTCACGGTCGCGTCCTCTCCGAGACGGGCCGCAACGATGTCCTGGTCGCGGGGATCCTGCTTCGGGTTGACCATCACGTAGTCGCCGTCGTTGATGCACCGGCCGACCATGCTGTCACCCTTGACCTTGAGAAAGAACACCTCGTCGGAAGGGACGAACCGGCGATCGATGGTGATGAATCCCTGTCTGTGCTCGGGGAGGAGCGCCGGCTCACCGGCGTGGATTCTTCCGTAGAACGGTATGGGCTGCGTGCGAAGCGCGGCGCCAAAGCCGAGGAGATTGACGCCACGCGATCTGGCGGGGTCTCTCTCGATGTATCCCTTTTTCGCGAGTGACTGGAGCAGGTCGGAGACGGCCTCGGGATCGCCCATACGCATGAGGGCGTAGGCGGCGCGCCAGCGCAGGGCGGTGTCGGGACTGGAAGCGTAGGAGCCGACGAAGCCGCGATCGTCGGGCGTGCGCGGGAAGCGCCAGATGGTCAGCAGCGCCTGCTGGAGCACAGCCGGCGGGCGGGGCCGGCCGTGAACTCCGTTTCGAGGTACCAGGACTGCCCGCGCCCCAGCACGCGCCTGACCGCAGACCGCGCCCCGGCGCCGCCGATCCGACCCAGCGCGAAGACCGCTTCCGCCGCCGGACCGGGAACATCCTCGACCGCCACTCGGGCGAGGGAGTCCACCGCAGCGGTGTCCCGCAGCAGTCCCAGTGCGAAGGCGGCCGCGGCGCGGACGACCGGCACTGTATCGCGGAGTCCTGCGCGGGCGAGCGTGCGGGCGGCCGGGTCCCCGATCCGCCCGGTGGCCAGGTAGGCGCGCCGTCGCACCTCAGGGGTGGCGCTACGCGCCAGGGCCGCGAGCGCCGCCGCATCGTACTCGCGCCGGTCCTCGAGCCTGAGGATGGCCGCCACATCACGGACATCTGCGTCGCTCAGAGCGATCGGGCGCGGACCCAGGACGGGACGAGGGCGGTGGGCGCAGGCCGGTGCGCCTGCGGCGAGGGCCAGGACCGCCGCGAGGGAGAGGCTACGCCACGCCGGGCGCGGCGACCTCCTCCAGGCGGCGGCGGAACTCGGACGGGAGCGTGCGGATGGTGCCGTTGGCATCGAGGGCGATGAGCTTCATGGTGGCGGTGGCGATCCGGGTTTCGGGCGCCGGTTCCGTGCGCACGACCTCGTAGGCGAAGGTGACGGAGCGGGACTGCACGCGCTCCAGCCACGTACGCACCACGAGTACTTCATCATAGCGTGCTGCATGGAGATACCGCACCGTGGCCTCACCGATGGCGAGGAGCAGGCCGTCCCGCTCGAGCTGGGCGTAGCTGGTGCCGAGGGCGCGGATGAAGTCAGTCCGCCCGACCTCGAACCAGGCGAAATAGTGCGAGTGGTGGGCGAAGCCCATCTGGTCGGTCTCGACGTAGCGCACCCGGACCGTCGAGTGCGCGATCAGAGGCGCCTTCGCGCCGGTCGGCTGAGCGGGAGAGCGGGAGAGCGGGAGAGCGGGAGCACTGGCCTCCCCGGTGCTCCGGCTCCCTTCCCCGGTCGTCACTCCGTCAGGCGCGCTCATTCGCCGTATGGCACCCAAATGTTCTTGACCTGTGTGGCCTCGCGCAGGAACTCGTGGCCTTCGCCCTGCTCGCGCTCGAACCAGTTGCGGGGCCGGCCGTAGTCGACCCAAGTGCGCTTCATGTTGCCGATGGAGAGGCGCTCGATCATGCCGCTGCCGCCGGCGGAGCCGAAGTACCAGACGGCGTCGACGTCGTCGTGGGCGGCGAGGACCTGGGCGAGCTCGTCACGCTTGCCGGTGACGATGTTCACCACGCCGCCGGGCAGGTCGGAGGTGTCGAAGACCTGGTAGAGGTCGGTGGCCGCCAGCGGGTGCGCCTCGGAGGGAATGGCCACGATCGTGTTGCCCATGGCGACGGGCGGGATGACGGTGGACACGAAGCCGAGCAGTGGCGACGTCGCCGGAGCCACCACGCCCATGACGCCGATCGGCTCCGGCATGGCCAGGGTCACGTTGCGGTAGGGCGTGTGGTGGACGAAGCCGTCCCACTTGTCGGCGTAGGCGGCGTAGGTGAAGAGCCGCTCGATGGAGGCGCGCACCTCCCGGCCGGCGTCGTCGGCATCGGCGCCGGTCATGGCGCGGATGCGGTCGGCGAACTCAGCCTCGCGGGCGGCGAGGTTCTCGGCGATGTAGAAGAGGACCTGGGCGCGGTTGTGGGCCGTGGCGCGGCCCCAGCCGGCGGCCTTGTGGGCGGCCTCCACGGCGTTGCGGATGTCCTTGCGGTTGCCGAAGGCGACGTCGCCGATGAGGGCGCCGTCGTGGGCGACGACCGGGAGTGAATAGCCGGAATCCGGGCGGGCCTGCTTGCCGGCAATGTAGAGCTTGGCCGTGCGGTCGATGGCGGGGAGACCGCCCTTACCGTTCCGGGCGACCGCGGCCTTAGAACTGCCGGATTCGGATTCGGGCTCGGATTCGGATTCGGGGCGGGCGTCCTCTCCGTGCGCGGGCGCTTCCAGCTTCGTTTCCCACTCCGGCTTGACGTACTCCCACAGCCCTTCCCTGCCGCCCTCGCGGCCGTAGCCGCTCTCGCGGTAGCCGCCGAAGCCGCTGGCGGCGTCGAAGACGTTGGTGCAGTTCACCCAGACGGTGCCGGCCTTGATCTTCGGCGCGATGTCGAGGGCGAGGTTGACGCTCTCGGTCCAGATGCTGGAGGCGAGGCCGTAGCGGGTGTTGTTGGCCAGGGCGACGGCCTCCTCGGGCGTGCGGAAGGTGAGCATGACCACGACCGGGCCGAAGATCTCCTCCTGCGCGATGGTGGCGGCGGGCTGGACGTTCGTGAAAAGCGTCGGCGGGAAATACCAGCCCTCGGAGGGCATGTCCCCGGAGGGTTGCCAGCAGGTGGCGCCCTCGGCGGTTCCCTTCTCGCAGTAACCACGAATGGTCTCGAGCTGGACGGGGGCGACGATGGCGCCAATGTCCGTAGTCTTGTCCAGCGGGTTGCCCACGCGGAGCGTCTCCATGCGCGCCTTGAGCTTGCGCTCGAGCTCCGCGGCGATGCCCTCCTGCGCCAGGATGCGGGAGCCGGCGCAGCAGACCTGGCCCTGGTTGAACCAGATGGCGTCGACGACGCCTTCCACGACGCTGTCGAGATCCGCGTCCTCGAAGACCACGAACGGGCTCTTGCCGCCCAGCTCGAGGGAGAGGCGCTTGCCGGAGCCGGCGGTAGCCGTGCGCAGCGTGCGGCCGACATCGGTGGAGCCGGTGAAGGCGATCTTGTCCACGTCGGGGTGCTCGACCAGGTACATGCCGGTGGTGCGGCCGCCGCCGGTCACCACGTTGAGCACGCCGTGGGGCAGTCCGGTCCGGGCGACGATGTCGGCGAAGAGCAGCGCGGTGAGCGAGGTGAACCCGGCGGGCTTGAGGATGACCGTGTTCCCCGTGGCGAGAGCGGGCGCGATCTTCCACGCCAGCATGAGCATGGGGAAGTTCCAGGGCACGATCTGGCCGACAACGCCGACGGGCGCGTAGCCGGGCAGCTCGGTTTCCATGAGCTGGGCCCAGCCGGCGTGGTGATAGAAGTGGCGCGCGACCAGGGGAATGTCGATGTCGCGGGACTCGCGGATCGGCTTGCCGTTGTCCATGGACTCGAGGACGGCGAAGAGCCGCGCGTGCCGCTGGACTTCCCGGGCAATGGCGTAGAGGTAGCGGGCGCGGACGTGGCCCGGCGCCTTGCCCCAGCTCTGGAATGCGGCGCGCGCGGCGGCCACGGCACGGTCCACGTCGGCCTTGGAGCCATCGGCGACCCGGGCGATGGGCTTGGCGTCGGCCGGGTTCAGGCTCTCGAACGACTTCTCCGCCCTGACCCACTCGCCGTCGATGTAGAGGCCGAAATCGCGGCCGTGACGGTCCAGCCACTCGTTGGCCAGGGTGGCGCTCTCCGGCGCGGGTCCGTACTCGAGCGTCTCGAAGATCTCAGCGATGGGGCGAACGTTCACGGGGCCCCTCAGGCCATGGGGTGGCGGTGGGCCGCGGAATAGCGGCCGGTGACGAAGTGCTCGAGCTGGCGCTCGATGTCCGTGAGCAGGCCGGAGGCGCCGAAGCGGAAGAGCTCCGGTTTGCACCAGCGCTCGCCCATCTCCTCCTTCATCATCATGAGCCAGACGAGCGAGTCCTTGGCCGTGCGGATGCCGCCGGCGGGCTTGAAACCGACGTCGTAGCCGGTGCGCTCGCGGTAGCGACGGATCATGCGGGTCATGACGAGGCCGACGGGCAGCGTCGCATTGACGGGCTCCTTGCCCGTGGATGTCTTGATGAAGTCGGCGCCGGCCATCATGCAGACCAGGGAAGCGCGGGCGACGTTGCGCAGCGTGCCCAGCTCGCCCGTGGCCAGGATCGTCTTCAGGTGCGCGTCGCCGCAGGCCTCGCGGAAGGCGGCGACTTCGTCGTAGAGCGCCTCCCATTCGCCGGTGAGCACGTGGGCGCGGGTGACGACGATGTCGATCTCGCGGGCACCGGCGGCGAGGGAGGCGCGGATCTCGGCCAGGCGCTGCGGGAAGGGCGTGAGCCCCGCCGGAAATCCGGTGGAGACGGCGGCCACTGGAACGGCGCTCCCCTCCAGGGCGCGCACGGCGGTCTCGACGTAGGCGTGATAGACGCAGACGGCGGCGGTGGTGATGCCCAGGTCGGCCGCGCCCAGCGCCTCGAGCAGGTCCTGGCGCACGGGCTGGCGCGCCTTGGCGCACAGCCGCTGCACGTTGCCGGGCGTATCGTCGCCCGCGAGCGTGGTCAGGTCGATGTCCGTCACGGCGCGCAGGAGCCACGCGGCCTGCCACTGCTTCTTGACCGTCCGGCGCGTGCCGATGGTCGCGGCACGCCGCTCCACCGCGCTCCGGTTCACGCGTACGTCCCGCACCCAATCCAGCTCAAGCGGCATCCCCGAGTTGCGCGCGCCGTCGTGCGCGCTCGCGAGGGCGGCGAAGGGGGGAGGGGTGTGGAGGATGCGCTCGCCCTTTTTCTCCGTTGTGCTCATGGCCGCAAGATAAGGCGCGGAGCGTGGGTAAGCCAAGGCGCGGCGCGGCGGACACGGCGCGGGGGCGAGGGGGCGCAAGCGGGCGAGGGGGCGAGGGCGCAAGACCTCGCGAACATTGCAGGCGTCCTCGGTAGCTGCGTCGCCGTGCGGCCGTGTCGCCGTGTCCGCGAGAAGCCGCGCTGCGCCTGGACCGGGGTTGTGAGTCGCGGCGCGCAAACGGTAGGTTCGTGCGCATGAGCCAGCCCGACTATGTCGCCTCGGACATCCACCTGGGCGCGGTGCCGCGCGAGACGGAGCGCGCTTTCCTGCGCTTCCTGGAGCACGTGGGCGCGAGCGCGGGGCAGCTGCTGCTGCCCGGCGACCTGTTCGACTTCTGGTTCGAGTGGGGCAAGCTGATTCCTGGCAAGCAGTTCCGTGTCCTGGCGGCGTTGGCGGCCATCGTGGACGCGGGCGTACCCGTGTCCATGGTGGGCGGGAATCACGACGCCTGGGGCGGGCGCTTCCTGGTCGAAGAAGTGGGAATGAGCTACACGACCGGGATGCTGCGCATGGAGCTGGGGGGACGCTCCACGCTGGTGGCCCACGGCGACGGCGTGGGGATAGGCGACCTCAAGTACCGCATGCTCAAGGCGGTGATCCGCAGCCGGGCGGCGGTGGCGGGCTTTCGCTTGCTGCACCCGGAGATCGGGCTGGGGATCGCCCGGAGGGTGTCGAGCACGGAGGCCAAGGCGGACGACGACCCGGCGATGAAGGGCCGGTCGCGCTACATCCAGGCCTGGGCGCACGGCATGCTGGCCGCGGAGCCGGGGCTGGAGCTGGTGGTGTGCGGGCACTCGCATCTTCCCGTCCTGGACGAGGTCGCGCCCGGGCGCTTCTACCTGAACAGCGGCGACTGGGTGCGAAACCGCTCCTACGCGGTGGTGCCTGCGGGGGGGGGGGGAGCGCCGGAGATCCGGATCTGGGACGGCTGAGCGGGAGAGTGGGAGAGCGGGAAACGGGCGGCCGAGTGTCGCCCGTTTTCGTTGCCCGTTCCGGACATGCGAAGGTGCGGTCCCCCGGTGGGCCGGCAGGCGCCCGCTAGCAGCGCCCACTCTCCCGCTCTCCCCCTCTGCTTTCAGGCCTTCTTGTCGAAGCCGTCCACATCGAAGAGGCGGACCTGGTGGATGATCTCGCCCATGAAGCGGGAGCCGAGCTGCTTTACGCGCAGAGGTGAGTCGCTGGCGTAGAACTCATGGCGGGGCGGATGGGCGTCGGCGCGGAGGAGCGCGGCGTCCTCCAGGGCGCGGTCCAGCTCGGCGGCGGTTTCGGCGCCGGAATCCACGAGGGTCACGGTGTTGCCCATGACGGCCTGGATGACGGGCCGCAGGAGCGGGTAGTGGGTGCAGCCGAGGACCAGGGCGTCGACCTCCATGTCGTGGAGCGGCGCGAGGTAGTCCTGGGCGATGAGGCGAGTGGCCTGGGAGGCCTCCATCCCCTCTTCGACCAGGGGCGCGAAGAGCGGACAGGGCTGGGCGTAGACCCGGGCGTCGGCCAGGAGTCGGCGGACGGCCAGGTCGTAGGCACCGGAGCGGATGGTACCGGCCGTGCCGATCACGCCAATGCGGCCGGAGCGGGTGGCCTCGACGGCGGCGCGGGCGCCAGGCTCGATCACGCCCAGGACCGGGACGGGCAGGCGCTCGCGGAGCTCTTCCAGGGCGTGGGCGGTGGCCGTGTTGCAGGCGACGACGATCGCCTTGACGCCGCGAGAGAGCAGGAACGCGGCGGCCTCCCGGCTGTAGCGGCGCACGGTCTCGGGGGACTTGGGACCGTAGGGGACGCGGGCCGTGTCGCCGAAGTAGACGATAGACTCGTTGGGCAGGCGGCGCGCGATCTCGTGGGCGACGGTGAGCCCGCCAATGCCGGAATCGAAGATCCCGATCGGGCGTGAGGCCGGGCTCACCACGGCCGGCGGGCGCGGATGCCGATGCGCAGCAGCATGCCACCGCCGCTGCGGGGCTCGACCATCACATCGGCGGGAAAATCGGAGAGCTGGGCGACGACGAAGGCGTCGGCGGCGCTGGCCAGCGTCCAGAAGACGGCCAGCGTGATCCAGTCCTCCCGCTGCTTGGTGCGCGAGACTACGAGCCCGTGCGTGGGTGCCAGGCTGTCGAGGACGGGCTGCAGCAGCGCGGGCGTGTTCTGGTATTTGTGCAGCGTGGCGGTGTCGCCGCGGGTCGTCAGGGACCTGAAAAGGGTGTCCTGGATAGAGCTACGCTCGCCGCGCTCGATGGTGCGGGCGTCGTTGAGCTTCTTGATGGTCTTCACCAGCATGAAGTCGCTCGCGGCCTGGAGGCCGATGAAGACGGCGGCGCTCTTGGTGGCGCCGGCGCTGATCTGTCCCCACCCGGGAAGAAGCAGCGAGCGAATGAACGCCGTCCGGGGCTGGACCCTCAGGCGGGAGCTGTCGGCGCGGACCGAGTCGATGCGCGGCGCGACGACGCGCGTGATGGCGGTATCGGCGCGGGCGGAATCCGGCCGGGGCCGGGGAGGCGTCTGCTGCCCGAGGAGCGGTGCGGCGGTGAGCAGGAGAATGGCCGCGCCGACGTAGACGCCAGGCCGCATCAAGCGCCGCCTTCCGGCGCCTGGGCCGCGTCCGCTCCCGCATCTCCGCCGGTTCCGCCCTGGCCGCGGGCCGCGGCGCCGTGGGGCGGCGCGCCGGGACCGGGCGCGGAGACCGAGTCGAAGCTGCGCGCTCCCAGGACCGGCAGCACGCCACGGTGCAGCTCGACGCGCAGGTTGTGGGCGTCCGCGGGCTCCCGCAGCTCGCCGTCGAGATGGAAGAAGAGCGGGGCGGCACCGGGGGCCGTCAGCTCGATCGTATGCGCGAGATCCATCGTCACGACCGGAAGATGCTCGTGAGTCCCGCGCATCACGCGCGGGA
Source organism: Gemmatimonadota bacterium (assembly GCA_017881445.1). Classification (GTDB taxonomy): domain Bacteria; phylum Gemmatimonadota; class Gemmatimonadetes; order Longimicrobiales; family RSA9; genus JADGQX01. Next base: position 8,693 of record JADGQX010000121.1, read on the forward strand.
TGGTGAGGGCGATCTGGAAATAGCTCAGATCGCCGACCATGCAGATATCGAACCGCCCATCGTCGGGACGGGCGTGCGGGGCGAGCCAGAAGCCGCCGCCCAGGCAGGGCCCGTTGCAGATGGCGATGATCATCAAGCGGCGGTCGCTCTCGCGCCCGTCCGCGCTGACGCGCAGCGGGATCGCCTTGAAGCCGACCACCGAGCGCAGCAACGCCACCAGGTAGCCGGCCATCGCGGGCATGCGCGGGAGGCGCTTGATCTGCCGCACCACCTCAACGTCCACGCCCGTGCCCATGCCGTTGATGAAATACTCCGCGCCGCCCGGCCAGGTGACGTAGCCGGCATCGAAATCAATGGCCCGGGCCGCGGCCAGGGCGTCGTAGGCCCGGGGGCGGCTGGCCCGGCCCTCCAGCAGCTTGGAGAAATCGTTGCCCGTGCCAACCGGAATGACACCGAGCGCCGGCCGGTGTTCCGCCGGCGCAGCCAGCAGCCCGTTGGCGACCTCGTGGACGGTGCCATCGCCGCCGGCGGCGACGACCACGTCCACGCCGCCCAGGGCGGCCTCGCGGGCGAGCTCCACGGCGTGCAGCGGCCGCTCGGTCAGGACGAGGGAGAACTCCAGACTGCGGCGGGCCAGCTCGCGCTCGAGCTCGCCCCGGGTCCGGCCGCCGGCTCCGCCGCCCGACGTCGGGTTCAGGATCACATAGTAGCGCACGAGCAGCCTTTCGGTGTGGAAAGTCGAAAATGCTAACGCGGGCTGGGGGCGGCGTCAACGAAGCCGGCGCGGCCGTTCGCCAGCTGCGGCTCAGTCCTGGCCCAGCACCGCGGCGATGGCCGCGCGGGCGGCCTCGCCCATGAAGCCGCGCCGACCCAGGTAGGCGCCTAACCGCCGGCGGGCATCGGGCCCGCTGGTGCGGCTGCCGGCGCGGCGGAGCCAGGCCCCGGCCGCGCGCCGGGCGAGCTCCTCCTCCGAATGAGAGCCCTCGCGCAGGACGGCATCCACTGCGCCCGCCGCCTCGTCGCTGGCGACGCCCCGGGCGCGCAGCTCCTGCACCAGGCGACCTCTGCCCCGGGGCCGGCCGGCGCCCAGGCGGTCGCGGACGAAGGCGCGGGCGAAGCCCGCGTCGTCCACGTGCCCCCGCTCTCCCAGCTCGGCGACCACCTGCTCGACGATGTCGGGGGGGAACTCCTTGCGCAGCAGGCGGCGACGCAGCTCGGCGGCGCTGCGGGCGCGGTAGGCCAGCAGGGAGAGGGCGGCGTCGCGGGCGCGCCAGCGCGTGTCGGCGTCCATTGCGCGCAGCAGCAGCGCCTCGTCCACCTCCTCCCCGGCGCCGAGGCCCAGCTCGCCGGCGAGCTCGACGGGCACGGCGAGACGTAACTCGCCGTCCACGAACACGTTGAGGCGCTCCGGGCGGCGAGGCTGCGGTGTCAGGGCGGTGATGCGCACGATCGTTTCCATGGCTGGGGCGGGGGGCGCGCCCGGTGCGGCGCTTGCCCGCGCCGGGGTTCCGCCCGCAAGATGCCGGGCCCGGCGGGGCGAGTCCATGGCGGTACGGGTCGTCGCCGCCCTTCGACGTCGCACGGGGTGAGCGATGGCCAGGAGCGGAAGCGATCTCGGCGGACCCGGGGTGAAGCGTGAGGCCAGGGCGCGAGCGCAGGCTGGTCACGGGCGGGCTGGTGCTGGGCTCGGCCATGTCCGCGCTGGAGGCGACGGCGGTGGCCACGGCGATGCCCACGGCGATCTCGCAGCTGGGGGGCGTCTCCCACTACAGCTGGGTCTTTTCGGCGTACCTGCTGACCTCCACGACGTCCGTGCCGATGTTCGGCAAACTGGCCGATCTCTACGGCCGGCAGCGCATCTACCAGATCAGCGCCGCGCTGTTCCTGCTGGGGACGGCGCTGTCGGGCGCCGCCGGCTCCATGGAGCAGCTGATCCTGTTCCGGGCGCTGCAGGGGCTGGGGGCCGGGGGCGTGCAGCCGATCTCGGTGACGTTGATCGGGGACATCTACTCGCTGGAAGAGCGGGGTCGCATCCAGGGGCTGTTCTCGGGTATCTGGGGGATCTCGAGCCTGGTGGGGCCGGCACTGGGGGGCTGATCACGGACTGGCTGTCCTGGCGCTGGGTCTTCTACCTGAACATCCCCGTGGGCATCGCCTCCGCGCTGCTGCTGAAGCTGTACCTGAGGGAAGAGTCTCCCCGCCGGGAGCACGCGCTGGACCTGGCCGGCACGCTGGCGCTCACGGTCTCGATGACGCTGCTGCTGGCGGGCGTGGGGTCGGCCAGCACGCGCTTGCAGCTGTCCCTGGTCATGGGTGTGATCGGCGTCGGGCTGGGCTTCATGGCCACGCCTTACCTGGTGGCCGTGCAGAACGCGGTGCCCTGGAGCCGGCGGGGCGTGGCCACCAGCGCCACGCAGTTCTTCCGCACGATCGGGGGCGCCATCGCCGTGGCCATCTTCGGGGCCATGCTCAACACGGCGCTCGCGCCCGTGATCGGGGCGGGCATGGACGCCAACTCGACGCTGGAGCCGGCCCGCCGGGCCCGGCTGGACCCGGCGCAGCTGCATGCGCTGGTGGGCGGGCTGGAGCAGGGGCTACATCGGATCTTCATCGGCTTCGTGATCGTGGCTGTGCTGGCGCTCGTGATCTCGCTCTACTTCCCGGGCGGCGCCGCAGGCGACCTGGCCCACCCGGCCGCCCGCGGGCGCGCCTCGCCCCCGGCGCCTTGAGTCTCACGGGCCGAGCCGCGGCGCGGCGGCCCGAGACGTGCCGCAGTGACGCGACCGGCGCGCGTGGCGCCGGAGCGATCCACCGGCGCCCCAGGCGCCGCAGCCGACAGCAGCCTTGGCAGATCTGACCCACGGAGTCGCCGCCTCCTACCCCGCCCCGCCCGCGCTCAAGCGCTACGCCGTCGCATCCATCGCGGCGGCGCTGGCCACGATCGGCCTCAAACTGGGCGCCTACGCGGCCACGGACTCGGTGGCCATTCTCTCGGACGCGCTGGAGTCGCTCGTCAACGTGGCGGCGGCAGTGGTGGCGCTGGCGGCCCTCTGGCTGGCCGCGCTTCCCGCCGACGAGGAGCATGCCTACGGCCACAGCAAGGCGGAGTACCTCTCCAGCGGCTTCGAGGGCGCGCTCATCCTCGTCGCCGCCGCCAGCATCGCCTGGACGGCCACCACCCGGCTGCGCCACCCCGCGCCCATCCGGGATCCGCTCCTGGGCATGGTCGTCTCGGCGGTAGCCGGGGTCATCAACCTGGTCGTGGCCATCGTACTGCAGCGAGCGGGGCGACGCTTCGACTCCATCACCCTGGAGGCCGACGCCAGCCACCTGGTGGCCGACGTCGTCACCACCGCCGGAGTGATCGTGGGCGTCGGAGCCACCGCCCTCACGGGCATCCACTGGCTCGACCCCGTGGTCGCCATGCTGGTCGCGGCCAACATCGTCCGCATCGGCTTCGACCTGCTGCGACGCTCCGCCCTCGGGCTGCTCGACACCGCGCTGCCCGCCGAGATGCGCCGGGAGATCCTCCGCATCCTGGAGGAAGAGCGCGCCCACGGGGTCGAGTTCCATGCCTTGCGCACGCGGCAGGCGGGCGCCCGCCGCTTCGTCTCCTTCCACATCCTCGTGCCGGGCGGCTGGACGGTGCAGGCCGGCCACGACCGGCTCGAGCGCATCGAGGACCGCATCCGCGCCGCCATCCCCCATTGCACCGTCTTCACCCACCTGGAGCCCGTCGAAGACCCGGCCTCCTTCGAGGACACCCGCCTGGAGCGATTCTCCAACGACGGCGTGTAGGCGCGCCGACCGTGGGCATGACGCTGGCCGTGGTGGCTCTGGTCATCGCGACCCGGGCACTGCCGTCCCGGCCTCGCGGCCGTGTGTTGCGCCGGGAGGGATCCTCCCCGCAATTGCAGGGATCGGCGCCGGGTGGGCGCCGCAGAGCGAGCGAGCGCGGAGGCGGGGGATGCCGGGCGAGGCCATGCACGCGGTACGGGTCCACGAGGTCGGTGGTCCCGAAGTGCTTCATTTCGAGGAAGTTGAGCGTCCACAACCGGGTCGGGGCGAAGCCCTGGTCCGGGTGCAGGCCGCAGGGGTGAACTTCATCGACATCTACCAGCGCATGGGGATGTACAAGGTGCCGCTGCCCTTTACGCCGGGACAGGAGGCGGCGGGCGTGGTGGCGGA
>JADGQX010000339.1 GCA_017881445.1 Gemmatimonadota bacterium
CCCACGGTGGCGGACACGGTGGCGGTGGCGGCGACCCGGTACAACGCGGCCATGTTCGACACGGTGCGCTGGGCGAGCGACAGTGTGCGGCTGGCGCGGGGCGCGGACGTCTTCAAGTGGGCGTGCGCCGAGTGCCATGGGCCGCAGGGGTACGGCGACGGCAAGAAGGTGACGCCCAAGGGGGACACGCTGCGGCCGCCGAACTTCCACGATGCGGGCTGGCGCCTGGCCGGGGACCGGGAGGCGGTGCGGCGGAAGGTGTACACGGGGAACGTCCAGGGGATGCCGCACTGGGGGCTGAGGCACATCGAGCCGCGGGACATCGACGCGGTATCGTCCTATATCCTGACGGTGCTGCACCCGGCGAAGTAGGCGGGGGGCGGCCCGGTCGCACTCGCGCTCGCGCTCGAATCCGTCCCGCCTTCAGTGGATGGGCGCCGGAATCGCCTCCGGGTCGGTGGCGGGCGGGACGTGCTCGCCCTGGTTGCGACCCTCGATCTCGGCGGCGACGTCGGCGACGATGGCATCGCGCTGGTCCGCGAGGTTCTTCCCGGGGCAGAAGGTGTGGGTGGTCTTCGGGTCCTGCTTGTGGAGCCGGAGCGACTGGGGGTCGAGGCCGGCGGCGGCATGGAGCGTGGCCAGGGCGCTGACGACGTTGGCGCGCACCCCGGGGGAGAGCGGCTCGGCGTCGTAGTCGCCGACCACCTCGACACCCCAGGAGATGGCGTTCCAGGAGGGAGAGTGGACGCCGGGGGTGGTGAGGGGAGTGAAGAGCCAGATGACGTCGTCGGCCACGAAAAGGTGGGGGCCGGCGGACCACTTGACCTCGTCGCGGTAGTAGCGCTGCAGGCCATCCATGCGCTGCTGGCCGGGGACGGAGTGCCACTCGGAGAAGCGGGGCACCTGGGTGTTGTGTAGGACCACGAACTGGGGGCGCCAGGCGCCGAAGGCGAGGGTGCTGACATAGCGCTCGAGCTGCTCGGCGGTGAGGCCCTGTCCGACGATGCCTTTCCAGCTGGGCATGGCTGACTCCCGGGGGGGGGTGGGGGGGCCGGGGCGAGCGGCGGGTCGGATGCTCGCGTCGCGGGCGGGAGAATCCTCCCACGGGCCGGTGGCGGATGCAAGAGGCGCGGGCTCTCTGCCGGGAGCCCGCGCCTCCTGTGCGTTCAGCGCGACGCCGCGGCCGGCCCGGCCCGGCCGTGCCTCAGCGGGCCATGCGGTTCACGGCGTCGATGACGGCCTGGGGCCGCTCTTCCTGGATCCAGTGGCCGGCGCCGGCGACGGCCACGACGCGCAGCTCCGGCAGTCGGGTGCGCATGCTGCCCACCTCGTTGTCGCCGGGGCCGCCCTCGTGGGGTGCGGCGCCCAGCAGCAGCTCGACCGGGATGTGCACCCGGGGGAGTCGGGGGGCGAGGGTCAGCCGCTCCGGGGCCGAGGCCATGGCCTTGTAGCCAGCGATGACGTCCTGGTAGCGGTCCTTGAGGGGCGCGAGGTAGCCGGCCATGACGGGGTCGGTGACCCAGGTCGGGTCGCCGGAGGAGTCGCGGAACTTGCTGCGCATCTTGCCCATGACCATGCCCTGCAGGCCGAAATGGCCGAGGAACCCGGCGAGGGAGAGGGCATTGGTCAGCCCGGGGGTGCCGGCGGCTTCGGCGATGCCGCCCTCGATGGATACGATGCCCCGGACCAGGCCGGGGCGGGCGAGGGCGAGGCGGAGGGCCATGGACGATCCCACGGAGTGGGCCAGCACTACGGCGCTGGGGATGTGCAGCGAGTCCATGACCGCTCCCACCCGCCGGGCCTGGGCTTCCAGCGAGTAGTCGGCCTTCTTCGGGCGGGCCGACCAGCCGACGCCGAGCGGCTCGACGACCACCACCCGGTGCCCGGCCTGGGCAATGGGAGTGATCACGTTGCGGAAGCCGAAGGCGGAGCCCAGCAGCCCCGGCAGGATCACCACCGCATCGCCCGAGCCGGTGGACTCCACGTGCAGGATCTCGCCCGGCGCGACGACGACGGCGATGGCGCGGGTGACCAGGCGCACCGCGGGCGGGGTCGGCTGCGCGGGGGCCTGCGGACTGGCCGCCAGCCGCAGGGGCATGGCGGCCAGCACCGGCACCACCAGGAGCAATGTCGTCCGTGTCCGTCTCATGAACCTGCCCGGCGTTTTCGGTTGAGCCACGGCGTTCATGTACCCCGGCGCGGGGAAAACGGTCGGTCAGTAGCGGTAATGCTCGGGCTTGTACGGCCCCTCGACGGGGACGCCGATGTAGTCCGCCTGCTTCTGCGAGAGGACCGTCAGCTTGACGCCCAGCTTCTCCAGGTGCAGGCGCGCGACCTTCTCGTCCAGCTTCTTGGGCAGGACGTAGACGCGCTTCTGGTAGCTGTCGCCGTTCTCGCGGATCTCGATCTGCGCCATCACCTGGTTGGTGAAGGACGCGGACATGACGAAGCTGGGGTGGCCGGTGGCGCAGCCGAGGTTGAGCAGCCGGCCCTCGGCCAGGATCATGACGGAATGGCCGTCGGGGAAGAGCCACTGGTCGTACTGCGGCTTGATGTTGATCTTGCGGATCCCCGGCACGCGCTTGAGACCGGCCATGTCGATCTCGTTGTCGAAATGGCCGATGTTGCCCACGATGGCCTTGTCCTTCATGCGGGTCATGTGGTCGGCCGTGATGATGTTGAGGTTGCCGGTGGTGGTGACGAAGACGTCGGCGTAGGCGACGACGTCCTCGACCGTGTTCACCTCGAACCCCTCCATCGTGGCCTGCAGCGCGCAGATCGGGTCGATCTCGGTGACGACGACCCGGGCGCCCTGGCCCTTCAGCGCCTGGGCGCAGCCCTTCCCCACCTCGCCGTAGCCGCAAACCACGGCCACCTTGCCCGCGAGCATGACGTCCGTGGCCCGGTTCAGGCCGTCGATCACCGAGTGCCGGCAGCCGTAAATGTTGTCGAACTTCGACTTGGTGACCGAGTCGTTCACGTTGATGGCGGGGAAGAGCAGCGTGCCCGCCTTCTCCATCTCGTAAAGGCGGTGCACGCCCGTGGTGGTCTCCTCGGAGACGCCGCGGATCGCGGGGGCCACGCGCTGCCAGCGCTGCGGGTCCGCCTGCTGCATGCGGCGCAGCAGCTCCAGGATCACGCCCCACTCCTCGGGATCGCTCCCGACGTCGAAGGCGGGCACGCGCCCGGCCTTCTCGAACTCCAGCCCCTTGTGCACCAGCAACGTGGCATCGCCGCCGTCGTCCACGATCTGGGAGGGCCCGCCGCCGCCCGCCCCGTCCGGCCAGGTGAGCGCCTGCTCGGTGCACCACCAGTATTCCTCCAGCGTCTCCCCCTTCCAGGCGAAGACCGGGATCCCCCGCGGTGATTCGGGCGTGCCGGCCGGGCCGACGGCGACGGCCGCGGCGGCGTGGTCCTGGGTGGAGAAGATGTTGCACGAGCACCAGCGCACGTCGGCGCCCAGGTCCGCCAGCGTCTCGATCAGCACGGCCGTCTGCACGGTCATGTGCAGCGAGCCCATGACGCGGGTGCCCGCCAGCGGCTGCGCGCCCCGGAACTCGGCCCGCAGCGACATGAGACCGGGCATCTCCTGCTCGGCCAGCTCGATCTCCTTGCGACCCCACTCCGCCAGGGAGAGGTCCTTCACCCTGAACGCGGGACGGGCGTCCGATGCAGCGCTGCGTGCGGGCGTATCCAGCCGTGTCGACATGCTACTCTCCTTGCGCGTGCTCGTGGCTCTCGACCCATCCGACTTCGAATCCAGCGGTTACTTCTCCTTCTTCTCTCCCGAAGCCGCAAACAACCGGGGGCCCTTGGCCCGGGGGTCGGCCGGCAGCGCGACGTAGCGCAGCGCCTCGAGGCCGGCGCCGGTCAGCCAGGGCTCCAGCTGGGTGGCGGAGAAGCCCAGCCAGAGGTGCCCCATGCGCTC
>JADGQX010000340.1 GCA_017881445.1 Gemmatimonadota bacterium
CGCCGGTGGATGATCACGACCTCGCCGGCGAACTTCGTGAGATAGAGCGACTCCTCCATGGCGGTGTCGCCCCCGCCCACCACGGCGACGACCTTGTTGCGGTAGAACGGGAGCGCGCCATCGCAGACCGCGCACGCCGAGACACCGCCGCCCGTCTGCGCCAGCCGCTCCTCGTTGGGGACGCCCATCCACTGGGCGTTGGCTCCCGTGGCCACGATCACCGCCAGCGCCTCGATCTCGGCCGAATAGTTGGGCCGCAGCACGAAGGGGTGCACGCCGAAATCCACGGAGGCCACGTTCTCGCTCAGCACGCGCGTGCCGAAGCGGACCGCCTGCGCCTTCATCTTCTCCATCAGCTCGGGACCGGTCACGCCCTCCGGGAAGCCCGGGTAGTTCTCCACATCCGTGGTGGTCATCAGCTGTCCACCCGGAAGCATGATCCCGAGGGGCTCGCCTTCGAGCACGAACGGGTTCAGGTTGGCACGCGCCCCGTAGATCGCCGCCGTCCAGGCCGCCGGTCCGGAACCGATGATCACGAGTGTTTCCCTGGTGCACGATGCCATCATCGGAACCCCTCGCCCGAGTCTCGGCCCCGGCCGTGTCCCCACGGGCCCGTGGTGCCGGGCTCGCAAGATAGGCAGCCTCCGGCCGGGGCGGCAATCGCGCCGCTCCCGGCGGCGGACGCCACCCTGCCTATCCCCCATTCACCCCTGTCAGATACCGGGCTTTCACGTCTCGCAGGGACGCAAGCATCTGGCGTTCGGGCCGTTTTCGGTGCTACAATGCCGCATGCTTCCGCGACACAGTTGCCCATGAGCGTCCCGGCATCCTCGGTACTCGAGAGCCAGGTCGAGCGCCTTCTTGCGTCGCTGGCCGGGGTGGTGTCGGTGCGCGCCGTGGCCGGCGCCGACGGCCGGCTGGAGGAGATCCACGTCCTCTCCACCGCCGAGCTGCACCCCAAGCAGGTGGTCCGGAACGTGGAGTCGGCGCTGTACGCGGGCCTCAGGCTGGAGGTGGATCGCCGGATCGTCAGCGTCGCCCAGGTACGCGAGGCCGACTATGCGGGGTCCGGAGCCGACGTCGCCGACGAAACCGGGGCGGCCGCAGCCGCCGCCGAGGTCCAGGAGCGACTCGTCCTGGCGCGCTACGACACCCGCAGCCACGGCGTGCAGGAAATGCACTGCCGGGTCGTGCTCCGGCGGGGGGAACAGGAGTTTTCCGGGGCGGGCGAGGGCACGAATACGACGCAGGGGCGCGCCGAGGCAGCCGCCCGCGCCCTCTTTGCCGCCCTGGCCGCCAGCCGCGGTCGCGACGACCTCGCCCTGGAGGGCGCCACCCTGCTGGAAACGCTCGGGCGCACCTTCGTACTGGTGTCGGCCCACGCGCTGGCCGGCCGGCAGACAGTGCCACTCACGGGCGCGGCCGCCCTGGGGCGCTCTCCGGAAGAAGCCGCGATTCTCGCCTCGCTGCAGGCGACGAATCGCTGGGCTGAGCTGCCCTCGTAATCGCCCCGCATCCAGGCTTTTGCTCTGGTGACCGACATCGACTCCATGAGCCCCGAGATCGTCCCGGGTACCGCGGCGCCCTCCGTCAGGCAGGGCATCCGGCGCCTGGGCATGCGCATGCGCGAGGACATGCACCGGGCGCTCGAGGTGATGCTCCAGGAGACGAGCCGGCTCGCCGGGTCCCCGGATCCGGAGACGTGCGCGGCCGCGGATGCCATCGCCGCCGCCGCCGCCGAGATCGCGGCGCGTCTCTCGCGCTTCGAGGAGTCCGCCCTCGAGGCCTTCGCCGGGGAGATCGGGCCCGAAGAGTCCGCCGAGGACACGTCGGCGGAGGCCAGAGCGGCGGCAGCCCGGCCGGTCGAGCTGGAGGACGAGGCGGAGCCGACGGCGTCGAAGCAGCTGACCCGCGCTCTCGCTGGTGAGCTGAGCCAGCTCGCCCGGCACGCCGACGCCCCCTTCGCCGCGGGCGAGGCGGACGTGCTACGACCGCACATCCGGCGCGCGGCCCGGCTGGCGAACCTCTGGCTGACGACCTCCATCCAGGTCCAACCCCCGGGCGAGTCCCTGCCGGCGACCGGCACGACCAGCACCCACGGCCGCCGGCCCCCGGCGGCAGCGCGACCGCAGCCCGTCGCGGCGATGCCAGCGGACGACGACGTCCGCTCGGCGGCCATCGTCGCCCTCACCGACCGCCTCGGGCGCACCCAGCTCGCCCACGCCACCTTGCGGGAGCGGGCCGCGGCCCGGGAGCGCTATTGGCGGGAGGCGATCCACGAGCTGCGCAACGCGGCGCACGCCTTCATGTCCTGGGGCTTCGTCCTGCGGCGCTCCGAGCTGAAGGACACGCCCTGGTTCGCCCCCCTCGTGCGTTCCGCCGAAGCCGTGCTCAGGCGGGCGGAGGAGGCGCTCGACCCGCGAAACGCCGAGGCCATGAGCTTCACGGTCCGGCTCGCCACGATCGAGCTCGTAGCGGCCGCGCGCGAGGCCCTGGAGAGCATCCGCCCCGCCGCCGACGCCCGCAACATCAGCCTCGCCGCCGCGACGCCCGGGCCCGGCGCCCCGGTCCACGCCCTCGCCGACCACGATCGCGTGCTCCAGATCCTGCAGAACCTGCTGCGCAACGCCGTGAGCGCCACGCCCCCCGGCGGCTCGATCTGCATCTCCGTCTCCGACGACGACGGGCCCCGCGTCGAGGTGGAGGACACGGGGCCCGGCGTTCCCGACGACGTCTTCCAGAGCCTGCCACCCGGGGGTCGTCCCGCCCCGGGCGGCGGCTTCGGCCTCGGGCTCCGCCTCTCACGCGCGCTGGCGGAGCGCATGGGCGGCTCCCTTTCGAGCGACAGCATGGAGCCGGGCACGGGCGCCCGTTTCGTGCTGCGCTTGCCCCCGCCGACTCCATGAGTGAGACGCGCGAGCTGCGTCACGAGGCACCCCGCGCCAGCGAGAGTCAGTTGGCCGAGGAGATCGAGCGCCTCGGCGGCGTGCTCGCCGCCGCCGTGCACCTGGGTGAGGGGTCCGAGATCCGCGACGTCTACATTGCCGCTGCCGAGGGGACGGCCATTCCCGCCATCCGTGAGGCGGCCACCGACGTGCTGCGCCGCGCCGGCCTCGTGGTGCGGCCCGCCACCCTCCGCGTCGGCTCGGTCGCCAATCCAGCCCCGGCCGCGCCTGGACTCGACGGAGCACCCCCGGCGCACTGGCCGGGGCGCTTCCTTCTGCTCGACAACCTGAGCGTCGAGCGCGCCGACAACCACGTGACCTGCCACATCAGGCTCGTCCGCCTGGACGAGCGTTTCGAGGCCTCCTGCACCGAGCTCGACACCGACCTCGGGCGCGCCCGCGCCTCCGCCCGCGCAACCCTCGCCGCCGCGGAGCAGACCTCTCCTTCCGCCCTCGGCCTCGAGGGCGCCCACATGGCCGAGCTGTTCGGCCGCAGGTACGTGGTCGTGTCCATCGAGGCGACGGCCGCCCGCCGCTTCGTGGTCCTCTCCGGCATCCTGGCTCTCGACGGCGCCCGCTCCATCGAGGAGGCGGCCGCCCTGGCCACGCTCGGCGCCGTGGAGCGGTTCATCTCCTGGTGAGCTCCAGCGCGCGGCGAAAGCCGCGACGCAGCAGGTCGGACGACCCGCTCCCGCGGGTGTCCTCCCAGGAGCATGCTGCAGCCCGGCTCCTGCCGTCCTCTTCCCTGTCTTGACCGAGGCCCTGGCGCGTGCTAGAGTGATTGAGAACGAATCTCAAACTCAAAGAGGTGCCATGGCCCCCGTGTCCCGGTGCGCGCGCATCACCTTCGTCACCAGCCTGGCCGCGGCGAGCGTGGCCGCGGGGTGCCGGGGGCGCAGCGCGGCGGAGGCGGACGCGCGCGAGCGCCCTGCCGCGGTGGTGGTGCCCGCTGCCGCGGGTCCGCTAACGCTGGCCGCGG
>JADGQX010000341.1 GCA_017881445.1 Gemmatimonadota bacterium
GAGGGCTTCACCGTCTCCGTGAACGGCGAGCTGATACCGCCGCCGGCGCCGACGGCGCAGGTGGCGCTGGTCGGGCCCAGCCAGTACGCGGACGGAATGCCGAACGTCAGCTCGTACGTGGAGCTGACCCGCACCTGGCGCAGTGGCGATCTGGTCGAAGTGAAGCTGCCGAAGTCGCTCAGGATCGAGCCGACGCCGGACAACCCTGGCCGCGTTTCCCTGCTCTGGGGTCCGCTGGTGCTGGCCGGCGATCTCGGGCCCGAGACCGGCCGCCACGCCCCCGACCCGGTGCCCGCGCGCCGCGGTGCCGCTCCGGTCAAGGTGCCCGTGTTCGTCGTGGCCGACCGCCCCGATCGCCGCGTTAGCCCCGTTGGCGACTGGCTCGAGCCGGCTGGCGCTGCCGGAACGTTCCGGACGGACGGTGTGGGGCGGGAGCCCGATGCCGACGGCCGGGAACACGACGTGGAGTTCGTGCCGTTCTATCGTTTGCACCGCCGCACGTACTCGACGTACTGGGACCTGCTCTCGCCCGAGGACTGGGCAGCGCGCAAGGCGGAGTACCAGGCGGAAGCGGAGCGGCTCCGCAAGCTGGAAGCGGCCACGGTCGCCTTCGTCGCCCCCGGCGACCCGGAGTCGGAGAATCGCTTCGCGTACAGGGCTGGCGATGATTCAGCCGTGCTGCGCCTGCGCGAGCGGGCGGGGCGCTCAGGGAGGAGCTGGTTCTCGTACACGGTTCCCATTGAACGGACGCACCCGATGACGCTGGTGGTCACGTATTTCAGCGATGACCGGCGCCTGCCCGCGTCCTTTGACATAGTCGTCGATGGCCAGAGCCTCGGGCCCGTGCGGCTCGAGCGCGCTCGGCCGGGTCGCTTCTACGACGTCGAGTATGCGATCCCTGCCGGGCTGCTGAAGGGCAAGGATCAGCTGACAGTGCGGTTCCAGGCGGCGGAGGGTAGCCAGATCGCCACCGTTTTCGGTCTCCGGATGGTCCGGGGCGACGCGGTACGATGAGCTTCCGGCCTTTCGAGCCCTGCACGATAACCGCGTTCGCTCACAAGGAGCTGTCATTTTGAAATCGATGGACGAGATGATCGACTTCGGCCGTTTGGAGGCCTGGTTCCTCACCGGCAGCCAGCACCTGTACGGACCGGAGACCCTCCAGCAGGTGGACGAGGACTCGCGCGCCATCGTCGACGGCCTCAACGCCGCCGGCAATCTGCCCGTCAAGATCGTCTTCAAGCCGGCCCTGAAGACCCCGGACGAGATCAGCGCCGCCCTCCGGGACGCCGAGGCATCCCGTAACTGCATCGGTGTCATCGCGTGGATGCACACGTTCAGCCCCGCGAAGATGTGGATCGGCGGGCTGACCCGGCTCCGCAAGCCGCTGCTGCACCTGAACACCCAGTTCAATCGCGACATCCCCTGGTCGTCCATCGACATGGACTTCATGAACCTGAACCAGTCGGCGCACGGGGATCGCGAGTTCGGCTACATCTGCGCCCGCTTGCACGTTCGGCGGAAAGTCGTGGTGGGACACTGGAAGGAGCCGGCGGTGCAGGGCAGGATCGCCACCTGGCTCCGCGCGGCAGCCGCGTGGCACGACAGCCAGTCCATGAAGGTGGCTCGCATCGGCGACAACATGCGCCAGGTGGCGGTCACCGAGGGTGACAAGGTCGAGGCCGAGCGCCAGCTCGGTTACGCCGTCAACGGTTACGGCATTGGCGACCTGGTGGAGCACGTCCGCGCGGTGGGCGATGGCCAGATCGATCGCCTCTGCGACCAGTACGCGTCCACGTATCGCATGATGGATGTCCTCGCCCCCGGCGGCGCCAAGCATGACTCGCTCCGGGAGGCCGCCCGCATCGAGCTCGGGCTGCGCTCCTTCCTCGACGAGGGCGGCTTCACGGCGTACACCGACACCTTCGAGGACCTGAAGGGCCTGGCCCAGCTTCCCGGGATCGCCACGCAGCGCCTGATGGCGGAGGGGTATGGCTTCGGCGCCGAGGGCGACTGGAAGCACGCCGCGCTCGTCCGCTCCTTCAAGGTCATGGCGCACGGCCTGCCCGGCGGGACCAGCTTCATGGAGGACTACACCTATCACCTCGACCCCGACCAGCCGGCGGTCCTCGGCGCGCACATGCTCGAGGTCTGCCCGAGCCTGGCCGCGGGCCAGCCCTCCTGCGAGGTCCACCCGCTGGGCATCGGCGGCAAGGCCGATCCCGTGCGGCTCGTCTTCGACGCCGCCACCGGTCCGGCGGTCAACGCCAGCCTGATCGACATGGGCGACCGCTTCCGCATGGTCGTCAACGTGGTCGACCTGGTGGAACCGATCCAAGCGCTGCCGAAGCTGCCGGTCGCGCGGGCCGTCTGGAAGCCCCGGCCGAGCCTCGAGACTGCCGCCGCCGGCTGGATCTACGCGGGCGGCGCGCACCACACGGCGCTGTCGCTGGCGCTGACGCCCGAGCACCTCGAGGACTTCGCCACCATGGCGGGGATCGAGTATCTGCTCATCGACGAGGACACTTCGCTCCGCCAGCTCCGCAACGAGATCCGCTGGAACGACGCCGCCTTCGGGTCGGCCCGCTAGGCGGCAGGCGATTCCCACGGGCGCCAGGGCGCCGCGGCGGCAGACCCGCCGCGGCGCCTTTGCTTTGGCCCCGACCGGGCTCGAATCATCAAGCACTTCGCTGGTGCGCCGGGATGCAGGACCCGTCGCAGGCCCTGCCCGGGATGGCCGTCGCCCGCGACTCCGCTCTCATCCCACGCCACGTGAAGAGCGCGCATCCGACTGCGACATTTGCCTCGATCCGGCATGGAGGCCCGATGCGTTCGATGTTTTTGGCGATTCTTTTCCTGACCGCCGCGCGTTGCCTGTCGACAGGCCGCCGGGCACCCGCGACATGGCCTCGCACCTCGAGGCAGCGTTCTCGGCCGACCGCCAGTTCCGCCTGAGCGACGACGCCGCGCCCGAGGCCGGCAGTCGCATGATCGTGCACGAGATCCGCCCCGGATTCGTGCTCGACCGGAACGGCGTCCGCGTGACCACGATCGAGGTGGACCACAGCCCCGTCCGGCCCGTGTACGGCTACCGCATCGATTATGCGGGCCATTGGGTGGTGCTGTCCGGTGACACGCGGTTCTCAGAGGCGGTGATTGCGGCGGCCACGGACGCCGACCTCCTGGTGCACGAGATCGCCGAGCGAGAGACCATTGATGTTGCGGGTGATGGGGTTGTCGCCCGCGCCGTCGGGCTCACCTGTGGTGCAGACAACGCGCGGGCGCTGACCGAGGTGTTGCGAGGGATTTCGGTCCCGGCTAGCTCGCGCGCACCAGGGTGACCTGACCGCCGTTGGGCCCGGTCCAGGTCCCCTTCATGGTGTTGGTGCCCACGAAGTTCCCCTTGAAGGTCGCGCTCGAGCCGTCGCCGTAGGACATCGACAGGTTGATCCCGGCGCTATCGTACGTGCCGATGATCGTGTAGTTGCCGATGATGTGGTGCTGGTCATCGAAGTCCTGGCCCGTGCCTTCGACCTCACCCTGGGACGAGGTAAGCACCAGAGACTTGCCCGCGCCCACGTCACCGTTGGGGGTCACCCAGTTTCCGTCCAGCCCCCCCTCCGTCACCGTCGGCCCCACGTCCGAGGTGCCGCAGCCCGCAAAAGCCAGCAGAAAGACGAGACTCAGAAGTGACAGCGCTCTCATGGCCATCCTCCGGAAGCGATTCGCTGGTCCTCCCTCCCCTCAAGATACGACGTTCGGACGCGATGTCTAACGCGTTGCTGAAGAAGTAGCCTTTGCGCTCGTTGACCGGTTCAAGCCGCTCGTATAGTTCTTGAGCGTCCATCACAGACCCAGAGCCTCCAGGATCTCGAGTTCCCGGTATCCGACGATGACCTTGTCCCCGATCACGA
>JADGQX010000342.1 GCA_017881445.1 Gemmatimonadota bacterium
GGGGCATAGCGGTTCATTCGGTCATCCGGAAGAACGTGAAAGCGGTGGCTGGATGAACCGCCGCCGCATGGATCCCGCGCCGCGGCTACGGCTTCCTCAGGCGCAGAGTCGCGCTGTATCCGCTGGCCGGGATCGGTGTGTTCGCGACGGCATCGGGCGCCAGCGAGACGAGCTCCAGCTGGTAGCCCCGGAAGGCGAAGCTCGCCGGGCCGGCGGCCCCGTTGGCGTGCAGCTCGATGTCGCTGGAGTCGGAGGCGAGCAGCGCGCGCAGGCGGACCACGGCGTCTCCCGCCCAGATGCAGGTTACGCCCCTGGGGCAGCGGCTGTCCTGCGAGACCTCCAGGAAGCGGAGGGTGACCGCGTCCACGGTCACGGTCTGGCCGACCCCGATCTGGAAGGGCTGGTCCAGCTCCGGCCCGGCCGGGTCGCGGCACGCGCCCATGGCCAGGGTGCTCCCCAGCAGCACCAGCGTGGTGAGTCTTCGGCTCGTCCTCATCAGATCAGCTCCGCCACGATCTCGGCGACATCGCGCACGCGCATGTCGGCGCCTCCCTCCGAGAGCACGCCATCCTGCAGCATGGTAAGGCAGTAGGGGCAGGCGGTACAGAGCACGGGGGCGGCGGTGGCCAGCGCCTGGCGCGCGCGCAGGCGGTTGATGCGCTCGCCGCCCTCCGCCTCGAAGAAGGAGTGCCCACCGCCGCCCCCGCAGCAGAAGGCATTCTCGCGTGAGCGCGCCATCTCGGCGCGGCCCGCCACGGCGGCATCGAGCACGCGCCGCGGAGCCTCCACCTCCCCATTGTAACGCGCGAGGTAGCAGGGATCGTGGAAGGTCACCTTCTCCGGCAGCCGCCGCGCCAGCTTGAGCCGTCCGTTGTCCAGCAGCTGCTGGATCAGCTGGGTGTGGTGCAGCACCTCGAAGCTGCCGCCCAGGCGCGGGTATTCGTTGCGCAGCGTGTTCAGGCAGTGCGGGCAGTGGACCACGATGCGCGTGACGCCGTAGCGCCGGAACGTCTCGATGTTCTCCTGCGCCAGCATCTCGAACTGGAACTCGTTCCCCGTGCACCGGGCGGGATCGCCGCAGCAGCGCTCCTCCCCGCCCAGCACGGCGAAGCGGACGCCCGCGGCGTCCAGGATGCGGGCCAGCGCCCTGGCAATGCCGGAGACGCGGTCGTCGGCCGACACGCAGCAGCCGACCCAGTAGAGGAACTCGATGTCCTCCGGGCGCTCCACTTCGGAGCGCAGCCTCACGACCGGGGTCGCGATCATGGGGCCACCTCGCGGCCACCGGCCGTGAGCGCCGGTGCGAACCAGGCATGGCGATCGACCGGGACCCCGCAGAAGGGATGCTCGCGCAGCTCGAGCTGCCTGGGTAGCTGGGCCAGGCCATCCGGCAGCGCGGCCTGCTCCATGGCCAGGTTCTGCCTGAGCTGCACCATGAGCCGCATGTGCTCGATGCCGACGGGGCACGCCGCCTCGCAGCCGCGGCAGGTCGTGCAGGCCCAGATGGCGTCGCCCGCGATCACGACCCCGGCCAGGACCGGCATCTCGGCGCGCAGCTGCTGGAAGCGGGCCGGGTCCGTCCGCCGCAGGGCGTGGGCGGCGAGCAGTGAGGCGGCGTTCGCGCGCACGTGGTCGCGCAGCGCCAGCACCATGCGCTTGGGCGAGATCGCGAAGCCCGCCGTCCGCGCCGGGCACGCCCGCTCGCAACGGCCGCACTCCGTGCAGGCGTCCAGGTCCAGCAGCTGCTTCCAGGTGAGGTCGAAGGGGTCCTTCGCCCCCAGCGCCGGCTTATCGGCCTCGAAGTCGATCCGGGGCAGCTCCGGTGCCCGCTCGAGGGAGCCGAAGTAGAGGGCCAGCGGCGCGAAAACCGCGTGTCCCAGCTTGGTGAAAGGCCAGGCCGCGAGCACCCCGACCCAGAGCGTCACGTGCGTGAGCCAGAGCACGCGATGCATCCCCGCGAGCGAGGACGCGGGCAGCACGGCCGCCAGCGCCTGCCCCGTCGCCCGCGCCACGGGCCTCCAGGCCGCCCACGGATCCCCGCTCAGGACGATGCGCAGTCCCGAGACCGCGAAGCCCGTGGCCAGCAGCAGGAACAGGGCGGCCAGCAGCAGGCCATCCTGCGGCTCGCGCCGCTCCAGCCCCTGTGGCCGGAGCAGGTACCTCCGGGCGGCAGCCGCCAGCAGCGCCAGCAGCGCGAACAGCCCCAGCACGTTCGCCGCCAGGCTCTGGAACCAGAGGTAGTAGCGCCCGATCATGATGTGCAGCCCGAAATCCTGGTGCACCATCAGCACCGTCGTGGCCACGATCAGCGCCAGGAAGCCGAAGAAGAGCAGGGCGTGCGGCAGGCCCCCGCCGAGCTCGCGCAGCACTTTGCGCTGGGCCAGGGCGTCCAGCGCCAGCCGCCGCACCCGCCGCCGCCACTGGTCGGTGCGCCGCTCCGGAAGGCCAATGCGCCAGACGCGCACCCGTCGGGCTATGCCCCAGGCGAAAACGCCCAGGCCGATGGCCGAGCTGGCGTACAGCCACACGACCATGGCCGGCGTGATGTTCCAGAGCACGGGCCGTGTCGCGCCCGCAATGGCGATCGGATCGGGCATACTGAGCACAGGGCTACCAGGACTTCGACCGGCGCCGCGGGGCCAGCGCGCCGTGGTGAAAGTCTATGAGACGACGGGGGCGTGCAGCAGGATTTCAGCATAGGGCGAAACGGCCGGCCATGTCAACGAGTCCGCCCACCCACTCCGGGTCGGCCCGTCGGCTCGCGCACCGGTCCGGCGGTCACCCGCAACGACCCTCACCCGTTGGGCGGGCGGGCCCGAGCGCTTACATTGGCGAAGTGGCGCAGCGGCACGGAGCCGATGACGGCCCGGCCCTGCGCCGAGTCCCAGCGATGGTCGATGTCATGGAGCCTTGCCACCGATGCGGGGAGACGGATCCCCTGCAGATGATCGGACTCATGAGCCGCTGGTTCGCGGCACCCGCCGGCCTGGCGCTGGTTGGCGGGTATTTCTACCTGTGCCCCTCGTGCTTCGAGGAGCTGATCCAGCCGCACCAGGACGAGCTGCTCGACGTGCTGCGCGAGCACCATCCCGCCCCGCGCCCCACCGCCCATCCGGACCAGCCTGATCCTCCGGCCGGGACGCCTCCCGCCGCGCCGGGCCCGGCGGAGGCTCCCGCCGCGCCGGACCAGGGGCTGGCCGGTGAGCCCTCAGCCGCCCCGCAGCAGGAATGAGCGCAGGCCGTCCAGGTCGTCCGTGTTGATGTAATCGACGCCGGCATCGAGCATCACTTTCCACGCCGCCTCCACGTCGGGCCCGCCCCACAGCCGGAGCTTGCGCCCCTGGCCATGGACGCGCCGCACCAGCCGCTCCAGCGCCTGGCGGTCGCGCTCCGGGAAGGGGCCACCGCCCTTCCAGCGGCTCACCTTCTTCCACTCGTCGCTCACCAGCGGCATGAAGGCGGGCGACGGGGGCGTGCCATCGAGGTCGTCCAACCGCCCGTCGAAGGCCGCCAGGCGCGTGGACGCACTTTCCATGGCGGCTCGCGCGCGCCGACCCGAGACCACGACCAGCACCGGGCCCGGTACCACGCCCCCGGGCGTGAAGCGGGTCAGCATTCCCGCATAGCGAGCCAGCAGCGGCTCCAGCGCCGCATACGCCGGTCCGGCCTCCGATTTCACGTCCACCAGCAGCAGGAAGGGCGGCATCCCCGGCTGGACCTGGCCGCCGTTGCGGCGCACGCGTTCCAGCAGTGGATCCAGGTAGAGCCGCTCGAGGGTCGGCGCCGCCGCCAGCGCCGTGGAGTCGTGGGCGACCCGGAGCCGGCCTCCCACCAGGTGCACGTCGGCTTCCACGGCATCGAAGCCGCGGTCGAGCGCGTCGAGCAGGGGCCGGGTGTGCCTGTAGTCATTGTG
>JADGQX010000122.1 GCA_017881445.1 Gemmatimonadota bacterium
GCGGGACTGCCGGGCGCGGGGGTGGCGGAGTGGCTGGACGGCTTCCGGGTGGCCGAGGCGGCGGGAGCGCTGGTGGCCGCCGCGGGGCTGGAGCTGTACGGCGCCGACGCGCTGCTGCGCTCGGTGGTGGTGGACCCCGCCTGGCGCGGTCGGGGTCTCGGCTCGGCCTTGACGGCGGAGCTGCTGGCCGGAGCGCACGCGGCGGGGATCGGCCGGGTCTACCTGCTGACGGACACGGCCGAAGGCTACTTCCCGCGGCACGGCTTCCGGCGCATCCCCAGGGAAGAGGCGTCGGAGGCGGTGCGCCAGTCGCGGGAGTTCCGGGAGCTGTGCCCGGTCTCGTCCATCGTCATGGTCGCGGAACCGGCCGGGCTGGCCTGACGGCTGGCCCGGACACCCCGGCAGGGGGTTTTCCGCCGGTCCTGAGGTAGTCGGCGAATTCGTCCGGCAGCTCGCTTTCGAGAATGGCCCGGGCCGCGCGCTCGACGTCGTACTCCACCCGCACGATCGCGACGGACGGCTCGCCCTCGCCCAGGTCCAGCAGCACGTAGCCGGCGCGCCAATCGCCGTCCTTCGGCCGTCCGACGGAGCCCGTGTTGACGAAGTGGATGCCCTCGATCGTACGCGTCCACGGCCTGTGCGTGTGGCCGAAGGCGATGACGTCGCCCGCCTTCACGCCGGCGCTCTCCGCCATCTGCAGGCAGAAACGATCCGGCCGGTCCTCCGTCCAGTAGACCGTGTTCAGCACCGGGTTGCCGTGCACCAGCACCAGCTTCGGCCCGGCCAGGTGGCCCCCGAGAGGGCGCAGGTCGATGCTGAAGGGGAGGGTGCCCAGGAAGTGCTTCGTCCCCGCGGACATGTGCGCGCGCGTCCACCCGTAGGACAGGTGCGAAAGCTCCTCCTGGCGCGGGTCCTCGTACTTGCAGCCGCAGTGCTTGTAGTCCGTGGCCGTCGTGCTGTCGTAGTTGCCTGCGACGCCGGCGATCCCCCTCCCCCGCAGCAGCGCCACCACCTCGTCCGGCCAGGGCGCATAGCCCACCAGATCGCCCAGGTGGTACACCGCATCCACGTCGGGCCGGGCGTCGAGGTCCGCCAGCACCGCCTCCAGCGCCGGCAGGTTCGCGTGAATGTCCGAGATCAGGGCAAAGCGCATGAAGGCGGACGCTCCAGCTCGGGGGGGGTCAGTGCAACCGGCTCAGTCGAAGCGTATAACAACGTACGTTGATGCGTCAACCGGCGTGGCGCGGCCGCCCGGGGGGCGGCGGCGAGCGCTGGGCGGCGCCCGCGTACCGCCACTGGCAGTCCGGGCGCGGCACCGCGATCCTCCGGCGGTTGCACGCGTCGCTCGCGAACTGACAAGGAAAGGCTCCGTGCCGAGACGGATTCGACCCCTGATGACCGCAGCCGCCCTCGCGTTGACGCTGGGGGCGGCACCCGCATGGGCCCAGAGCATCGCGGGCACCGTGCAGAGCGGCGGCCACCCGGTCGTGGGTGCGACCGTGCGACTGCCGGAGCTCGACCGCATCCAGCTCACCGGAGCGCACGGGGATTTCCGCTTCGCGGATGTGCCGGGCGGGACGTACCGGGTCTTCGTGGAGATCCTCGGATATGCGCCGGCCGCCGACACGGTCCTGGTCGCCACGGCGCCGGCCAGGGTGTCGTTCGACCTCAGGCCGTCGGCCGTTCCGCTGCGGGGGATCGTGGTCTCGGCCTCGCCCACGGCCCGCCCCGCCCACGAACTGTTCCAGCCGGCGGAATCCCGCTCGCGCCTCGGGCTCGACGACAGGCCGGGGTCGAGCTTCGCCGAGAAGATCTCCGACCTTCCCGGCGTGAGCGTGCGCGGGAACGGCTCCGCGCCTTCGCGCCCCATCCTGCGCGGCCTGGGTGACAACGAGGTGCTGGTCCTCGAGGACGGCCTGCGCATGGGCGACATCGCGACCTACGATCCGGCGCACGCCACGCCCATCGACGCCCTGGGCATCGCGCAGATCGACGTGGTGCGGGGCCCGGCCACGATCCTCTATGGCCCCAACACCATCGGGGGCGTGGTCAACGTGATCACCAACCTCGTCCCCGCGGTGGCCGACCGTCCGCTGTCCGGCACGGTCGCGTTGGAGGGCAACAGCGTCAGCGACGAATTCGCGGGTTACTCCAACGTCGTTTACAGCAGCGGCCACTCGGCCTTGCAGGCGTCGGCCGGCGGGATGCATACCGGGTCCACGCGCATCCCCCTGGGCACGTACAGCGACCCTGCCACGGGCGCGGCGTTCACCCTCGACCGCATGCCGCAGACCTTCGACCACCGCGCCGAGGGAGGCCTCGGCTATGCGTACCAGGGCCGCCGGGTGACTATCGGGATCGGCGGCAACCACTACGAGATGAACTACGGCATCCCCGGCGTGCCGCCCAACCCCGATTGGCTGAACGTCCCGCCCACCACGTCGCGCATCGCCCAGCAGCGTAACACAGTGGAGCTCCGGAGCCTGGTCAGCCTGGGCGGCGCCCGGGTGGATCGCCTGAGGCTGGACGCGAGCTACAACGATTACAGTCACTCCGAGTTCCCGACCGCCCAGGATTCCACGGGCGTGTCCGATCCGCAGGCCAATCACTTCCACAAGCGGGAGTTCAACGGGGTGCTGCAGCTCCAGCAGCGGTCCGCCGGCAGGCTCAGCGGGACCGTGGGACTGTGGACGGACATTCAGAGCCTGACCATCGAGGGGGACCAGCCGCTGGGGCCGAATTCCGTGACGACCGGCCTCGCCGCATACGCTTACGAGGAGTACCTGGCCACGCCTGTCACGCGCTTCCAGGCCGCGCTCCGGCTCGACTACAACGGCATCCAGACCCACCCGTATCCGCAGTCCAGCGATTCCGTGTTCCAGACGCTCGACGTGTCGCGTACGTCGAACGCCGTCACGGCCTCGCTGGGCGCCCTCCGGCAGATCACTCCCGGGATCACGGCCTCGCTCAGCGTGGGCCGCTCGTTCCGCGCGCCCACCGTGCAGGAGCTGTTCGCCAACGGGCTCGATGCCGCGAGCGGCACGTACTCCGTCGGCACGGCGAGCCTGGGCCCCGAGACGGGGCTGGGCGTGGATGCGTCGCTCCGGGGCGAGCTCGGGGCGGCGGCCTTCGAGGTCTCGCCCTACCTCAACGTGATCAGCCATTACCTCTACGGCTTCCTGCGGGGCGACACGATCCAGGGCTTCCCCGTGCGCCAGTTCGCCGCCACCGACGCGCGCCTGGCGGGCATCGAGGCGAGCGTCACGGCCGCGCCCCTGCCGTCGCTGGGGCTCCGGGCCAGCGTCGACTACGTGAACGCCCAGGACACCCGGCGCGACGTGCCGCTGCCGTTCATCCCGCCACTGCGGGGACTCCTGCGGGCGACGTACCGGGAGAGCGCGTGGACGGGGATGGTCGAGTGGCGTCTGGCCGCGCGCCAGGACCGGCTGGGCGACGGCGACACGCCCACCGCCGGCTACGCCGTGATGAACCTGGGCCTGGGCGTGCGGCTCGTGCACCAGGGGCTGGTGTCCCGGATCAGCCTCCACTGCGACAACGTGTTCGACCGGGTATACCGCGACAACCTGTCGGTGATCAAGGACTTCGTGCCGCAGCCTGCGCGCGGGTTCCGGCTGAACTACGAGCTGATCTACTGAGCCGCGCGGCGAGGTTGCCGCGACGCTTTCGAGCCGGCATTGGCTGCATGCTCAGCTTGGTCGCGGCGGCGACGACGCAGCCGTTCTCGCTTCGACATCGCGCTGGGCGTCACGCTCAACGGCCCGAAGGACGTCAATCGACTCTCGCCTCCAGGGCTGTGGTTTCGCGGCAGCGTGCTGGCGGCGCTGGTGGTCGCGCTGCCGCGCCCACCGGGGTGAGGTCGCGGCGGCCGGCACGCCTCCGTCCGCATCCACGCCTCCGAGTCCGCCGGCGGAGAGCGCCTGCTGCGCTGCTGCGCCCGCCCCCTCTTGCGCTCGCGCGCCTGCGCATCCAGCGCCTACCCGCCGCGACAAGCACCCGATCCCGCCAGGCCGAGGCAGGGCCTCGATCCATCGTGATGCTTGACCAGCCCCTTCGCCGCGCCGACCTTGCAGCGAGCACCGAAGTGGCGCTTGAATTACCTGTCCCCTTATGTCACTGACTACGATAACGATTCCTGATCCATTTTCCGGGCCGACGGTTTCCTCTGCGGCCTCTGCGTCTCTGCGATACAAAGATCGTTTGCCGAATTTGTCAAAGATCGAGTCAGGACAAAGGAGGAACAAATGATGGACACGACGGCTTCACATCTCAAAGCGGGTTTTGTGCTATTCCTGCTCGGCGCATTCTTAGCAGGATGCGAAAAGGGAGATAAGGGTACGATAACAGATCCAACCTCTGGCAACTCACCTTCAGCCGAAGTGGTGAACAATTCGGGCGGCCGCATCGATCATGTGAACGTAGGGAATATCACATTCACTAAGAACCTTAGCTACAACACTGTTAAATATCTTACTGACAACGGTAGCTACTGCGGGGACGGCTGTTCGACAGAAAACATTTATGTGACAGAGGGCGCTAGCGTTGTTACCGTCAGTCAGACGGCAACATCTGGTGCTGTACAGGTTGGTTCGCTTGGGCCATTCCAGAAAGACAAGTCTTACGCGGTAAATGTCCGTAAGCTCAATGCCAGTTACTGTGCGGAACTCTGGCAGAGACTGCAGGCAAGCGGCCCCTTCAACGACGATAAAACGCGGGTGCTAATCTCAATGGGTTCTTGTCAATAAGGGTGTAATCAGCGTCAGGCGGCGCGCAGCTTTCGGCTCGGGGCGCAGCGTCTACGCAACGGCACTGAGCCGGGCGGGGTCGCAGGCGTTCCGACTACGCCTATTCCTGCAGAAGGCGGTTGACGTCCTGCTGCAGCAGCCGCTCCTCGAACTCGCCCGTGATCGTGCGCCGGACCACGCCCTTGCGGTCCACCAGGAACGAGGCGGGCAGGGCGCTCACGCCGCCGAAGGCGCGCCGGGCCGAGGCAGTGGCCATGGCCACGGGGTAGGTGATGCCGTGCTGCTGCAGGAAGGCGGCGACGTCGCCCCCGGCGCCCTCGTCCTCCGAGAGCCCCACCACCACGAAGCCGTCCTTGCCCCGCTCGCGCCAGACGCGCTCGAAGCCGGGCATCTCCGCCCGGCAGGGCGGGCACCAGGTGGCCCAGAAGTTCACCAGCACGACCTTGCCGCGCAGCTGCTCCAGCGAGACCCGGTCCCCGTCCAGCGTCTTCACGCTCAGGTCGGGCGCGTGCGCGCCGACGCGCGGGGGCTGTCCCGTGCCCGTGCCGCTGCCGGGCGCGGCGCGCCAGGCCAGCAGCCCCAGCACGGTGAGCAGCGCCAGCGCCGACCAGTGGAGCGGGCTCCAGCCATGCCTGCGCGCGCCGCGCCGCGGCGCCTTCGCGGCCGCGGCCCGGGCCGGGCGCGCGCTTCCCTGCTTCCCGGACGCGGGGCGCCCCGCCCGCCCGGACCCCGACCGTCGCTTGCTTCTCATGTGCGGCTCTCCATCATCTCAGGCTTCGGTATGGACGACGCCGGCGAGCGCGGGCTCGCCGCGAGCCGGGAGGGCGTCGTCGCCTCGTCGTCCTGGTGTGCCAGCCAGCGCTCCGCCTCCAGCGCCGCCATGGCGCCGGTGCCCGCGGCGGTGATCGCCTGGCGGTAGTAGCTGTCCATGACGTCGCCGGCTGCGAAGACGCCCTCCACGCTCGTGGCCGTGCGCCAGGACCGCACCGCGATGTAGCCCTTCGGGTCCAGCTCCAGGCTGTCGCGCAGGAAGGCCGTGTTGGGCGTGTGCCCGATGGCCGCGAACAGCCCGCCCACCTCCAGCGTGCGGCGCTCACCCGTGACCGTGTCCTCTACCAGCAGCGCCCGGATCACGTCCTCGCCCAGCACCTCCAGCACGCGCGTGTTCCAGACCGGCCGGATCTTCGGATGCGACAGCACGCGCTCCACCATGACCTTCGAGGCCCGGAACTCGTCGCGCCGGTGCAGCAGCAACACCTCCCCCACGAACTTCGTCAGGTAGAGCGACTCCTCCATGGCCGAGTCGCCGCCACCGACCACCGCCACCGTCTTGCCCCGGTAGTGCGGCAGCGCACCGTCGCAGACCGCGCAGGCCGACACCCCGCCGCCGCTCTGCGCCAGCCGCTCCTCCCCCGGGACCCCCAGCCAGTTGGCCCGCGCGCCCGTGGCCACGATCACCGCCCGCGCCTCCAGGGGCGTGCCGTAGCTCGGCATCAGTCGGAAGGGCCGACCGCCGAAGTCCACCTCGGCGATCTTCTCGGACACCACGCGCGTGCCGAAGCGCAGCGCCTGCGCCTTCATCCGCTCCACCAGCTCCGGACCCGTGACACCCTCGGGGAAGCCGGGGAAATTCTCCACCTCCGTCGTGGTCATGAGCTGGCCGCCCGGGATCATCTCCCGCGCCGGCTCGCCCTCGAACACCACCGGCTCCAGGCTCGCCCGGGCGCCATAGACGGCCGCCGTCCAGGCCGCCGGCCCCGAGCCCACGATCACCAGCGTCTCTCGCTGCCCGTACTGTGCTTCCATGACCTGTTCCTTCCGCGTATCGCTGGCCGCCCTCACGCCCTTCAGGCGGGACCGTCCGCTCTGTCCGCTCCCGCCTCATCGCCCACGACCTCGATGAAGCGGGCGTGCCGACTGTCGCATGGGATCCGCCGGCCCGACGTCGCATCCACCACCACCGTCTCGGCGCCCTCGCTCCGGCCGCAGAGGCGCGAGCCCTCGCTCACCCCGCACTCCGAGCACTGGTCGCGCACGAGATCGAAGAGGATCCGTCGCACCGTCACCAGCTCGCCGGGCCGCACGGTATCCAGGCTGCGTGTCGCGTCCGCCACGGACCCCTCCCGCTCGTCATCTTAATCACTATATGATCTACTAGGAATATATACCCCGTGTCAAGACCCTCCGCGAGGGCGAAACGGGTGCGAGAACGGGCGCCGGCGCACGGCCGCCGGGTCGCGATGCGTGCCCAGGGCGCACGGCCGAGGATCGTGAAGGCGCGGCCAAGGCGCGCCGCGTCAGCGGCGGGCGGGCGCGCTCCCCTCCGCGACGGCAATGCGCAGGAGCGCGGCCGGATCGTCGGCCCCGGAGACCAGGCGCGCGAACTCCGCGTCGGAGACGTCCACCTGGAGCGCCTGCTCGGCGGTGGGCGCGGCCTGGACGACCGGCGCCGGGGAGGGCGGAACCGGGGGCTGACCCTGGCCGCGGACCAGCAGGATGCCGGCGAGGGCGGCGGCGAGCAGCGCCGGCAGGGCGACGACCGGCCGCAGGAAGCGCCGCCGGGCGGGGGTGGCTGGGCCGGGCGACTGAACGTAAGTGTTGCTACGGTCGATGGATTCCGCGCCGGCGCGGATGCGGAGGCGCAGCCTCTCGAAGTCGGCGTCGGAGAGCTGGGCGTCGCCGGGGATCTCCCGCAGTGCGTCGGCGAGCGCAGGATCGCGCTCGGGCTCGCGGGCTTCGATCTCCCATCTCATACGTCCCTCCCGTGAAGTGCGGCCAGCTTCAGGCGAAGCGCCCGCCGCGCCTGGTGCAGATGCCAGCGCACGGTGCCGCGCGGCATGTCCAGGATCTCCGCGATCTCGCCGCTATCAAACCCCTGAAGCTCGAACAGCTCCACGATGGTCCTCTCGGTGTCGGGCAGCGCGTCCAGTGCGCCGCGGATGCCCTGGCCCATCTCGGCGCGTTCCAGGAGGCGGGCCGGCGAATCACCGGCCGCGGGCATGTCCTCCGGGAGCGGGTCCGTGGTCCGGCGTGCCCTGGCGCGGCGCAGGTTGAGCCCACGGTTCACCAGGATCCGGTAGAACCAGGGGAGGAAAGGGCGGCCGCTCTGGAAGCGATCGAGCTTCTGCAGGGCGATGAGAAACGCGTCCTGCACCAGGTCCTCCGCGTCCTCCCGCTGCCGCATCAGGCGAAGCGCCACCGCGAATGCCCGGCGCATGTTGCGGACGACGATGGCGTCGAAGGCGGCGAGGTCGCCCGCGCGCGCCCGCTCCAGCAGGCCGGCTTCCTCCGCGTGGTGCTCTGCCTGGTCGCTCAAGGCCTTCGCCCCCAGCGCCACGTCAGCCACCGCTGCCGGCGCCGGCTGGCCCCCGGCCCCGGCGGCCCGGCCCCGGACCGCCGGGCATGGCCGGGCGCCCCGGGCCCCGGGGCGCGTGCTCGATCCAGTCCCGCACGGCCTGCTTCTGCTCGGGCGTGAGCGTCGTTCCGACCTCCTCCATCGCCCGCACGTTGTTGCCGGCGATGGACTGCATGAGCGGCCGCGCCCGATCGACCGCGGCCCGGAAGTCCGCCCGTTGCTGCGGCGTCATCTGGCGCGGATGCGTGAACCGCCCGCCCCGGGCGTCGTGTCGGATCTGCACCAGCTCCGTCACCAGCGGTGCGTTCACGCCCTGCAGCCGGCGCTGGATGCCCTCGAGGCGGGCCACCTGCTCGCGGCTCAGCTTCAGATCCTGGCCCCGGGCGAGCAGCACCTGGATCGGGTCCCCCGGTGGGATCGTGTCCCGCAGGAAGCGCGGCCCCTGCGCCCGGGCCCAGGCCGGCGCCAGCAGCGCCAGCAGGACCAGGACCAGGAGCGGGCCGACGGATGGCCCGGAGAAGCGAGCGCCGTGCCTCATGATCGCGCCTCGTGAATCGATGAGCTGCCCGGGCCCGCGGCCCGCCAGGGCCGGCGGCCCGCCAGGGCGGCCCGCCACGCGTCCGGGCGGACGGCCCCACGCCTCCCGGCACACCTGTCGCGCTACCAGCCGGCGCAGGGCCCCAGCCCCGCGCCCTGCCCGCGCGTGGTCCCGCGCATGGTCCCACGCCCGCCCCGACCCGCCCGCGCGCCCGGACCCATGCCACCGCACGGGGCGGTCCCGACCCAGGCCCGGGCGTTCTGGTCCGCTGTGAGCACCGCCCGCGCTTCCTGCATCTGGCGCAGGTGGATCTGCCGCAGCTCGTTCATGTGCGGCCGCGCGGCGACCATCCGTGCGCGCAGTGCCTGCCGATCGGCCGGCGTCGCTGCCTGCGTGCGCAGCGGCACCCCCATGGCCACGCCGCGCGCCTCCACGATCTTCGCCCACAGCACGCGCTCCTGCTCGGCCGACGCCTGCCGGATTGCCTCCAATTTCTGCACCTGCGCCGGCGTGAGCGCCAGATCCGCGCGATGCTGCAGCACCCGCTCCAGCGGGCTCACGCCCGCGCCCGCCCGCAGAGCGGCGGGGGTGCCCTGCTGAGCCATGGCCGAAGCCGGCGCCAGCAGCAGCGCCAGCATGAACGCTCCTCGATTCCACCTCATCGCATCCTCCCTATGTCGGCCTCATGATCCGGTCGTGGGGTGGCCACCCTCATATGGGAGTAACCGCGACGCTACGGGGGTGTTGGCCGCCCGGCCGCCCCCTCCGCCAGCAGCCGGTCCACCGCCAGCGCCAGCGCCGGTGGGGCGAAGAACCCGCGCACGACGTAACGGATCCGACCGGACCGGTCGATCAGGAACGACGTCGGCAGCACGTTGGGCGAGCCGAAGGCCCGGTCCAGCGCCGGGTCCGACATCGCCACCGGGTACGTGATCCCGCGCTGCTCCAGGAACGCGCGCACCTTCTCTTCCCCACCCGCGTCCGCAGCCACGCCCACGATGGTGAACCCCCGGGCGGCACGGCTGCGCCACACCTTCTCGAAGCCCGGCATCTCCACCCGGCAGGGCGGGCACCACGTCGCCCAGAAGTTCACCAGCAGCACGCGGCCCGCCAGCGAGTCCGGCAGCAGCGAGTCGCCTCGCACCGTCCGCAGCCTCAGCTCGGGCGCCAGCGTGTTCACCCCGCCCACGCCCGCCGCCGCCGCCAGCTCCGGCCAGAGTCGCACGCCGACGAAGCCGAGCAGGCCCGCCCAGGCGATGGCCTCCAGCGTCCGGAGCAGAGTGCGTCGCCGGCTCACGGTCTTCCTTCCATTATGTCCATGCGGTAATATATGCCGCCGCGCGCGCCGGGTGAAGCGGTGGGCCGGCGGGAGCGGCGGACGGCAGGGGCAAGGGCAGGGGCAGGGGCAGGGGCGGGGGCAGGGGCAAGGGCAAGGGTGCGGGTGAGGGAGGGCAAAGGCGGCGAAACGGGTGGGGGCGCGCCCGGTGCGGCCGGGGCGTCCCGCCATTAGCTTTGCCGACCCCGGCCTGGCCTGGCCTGGCCCTGGCCGGGCCTGGCCTGGCCTGGCCGGGCCCTGGCCCTGGCCCTGGCCCCGGCCCCCGCCTCGACCGCGGCCCGATCCTGGGCATTGCGTTCAAGGCGGCCATTGCAGTCAAGCGGGAGAACGGCATGACCATCGGAGCCATGATGCTGCTGGAGGCGCTGGGCGCGGTGGCGGCGGGGCTGCTGGGAGCGCTTACGGGGCTGGGCGGCGGCATCGTGATCGTGCCCATGCTGACGCTGCTCTTCCACGTGGACATCCGCTACGCCATCGGGGCGTCGCTGGTGTCGGTGATCGCGACGTCGTCGGGGGCGGCGGCGGCGTACGTGCGCGAGGGCTACACCAACGTGCGGGTGGGCATGCTGCTGGAGGTGGCGACGACGTCGGGCGCGATCCTGGGCGCCATCGTCGCGGGCTACGTCTCGACCAGCGTCGTCGCGGTCATCTTCGGGGGGGTGCTGCTCTTCTCGGCGTGGCGCGGGGCGCGGCCCATCGCGGAGCACGTGACGAGCGATCCACCCGACCGGCTGGCGACGCGGCTGCGACTGAACGGGACCTACCCCTCGCTGCAGGGCGAGCGGGCTTACACGGTGCGGCACGTCCCGGGCGGACTGGCGCTCATGGCGGTGGCGGGCGGCATATCGGGGCTGCTGGGGATCGGCTCGGGAGTGGTCAAGGTGCTGGCCATGGACCAGGCCATGGGGCTGCCGTTCAAGGTCTCGACGACGACGAGCAACTTCATGATCGGGGTGACCGCCGCGGCCAGCGCGGGCGTCTACCTGCACCGGGGCTACATCGACCCGGCCCTAGCCTTCCCGGTGATGATCGGGGTACTGGCCGGAGCGCTCCTGGGGGCCCGGCTGCTCACGGGCGCGCGCACGGCCACGCTGCGGAAAGTCTTCACCGTGGTGCTGGTGCTCATCGCCGTCGAGATGCTGTACAAGGGGCTCACGGGAGGGATCTGAGCATGCCTTCGGGTCGCGCCCGCTGGACCGACGAGCGGGTCGAGCAGTGGATCGGCATGCTCCTGCGCTGGGGCGTGATGCTGTCGGCGGCGGTCGCCAGCCTGGGCGCGCTGGTCTACGTCGCCCGCTACGGAGGCAGCCACGTGAGCTACGCCACCTTCCACCGCGTGCCCCCCGGGTTGGACAGCGTGGGCGGCGTGCTGCGCGGCGCCCTGGCGCTGCGCAGCCGCTGGGTCATGCAGCTGGGACTGCTGCTGCTGATCGCCACGCCCGTGGCGCGCGTGGCGCTCTCCCTCGTTTCCTTCGCCCTGCAGCGGGACCGGACCTATATGGTCATGACCGCCCTGGTGCTCGCGCTGCTGCTCTTCGGGCTGGTGGGTCCGGGCTTCTGAGGGCAGAGCATGAGCATGAGCATGAGGAAGGCAGGCCGCCCGGGGATGGCCCTTCCTCATGCTCATGCTCGCCCTCATGCTCTTCCCTGACCGCACCCCGGACGCCCGCCGTCGGCTTCACCCCCGACAACCGACTCCGCGGCTCAGCCTGAAACGGGCTGTAGGAGAATCCCCGACTGGCCTTCCTTCCTCCGCACGCATATAACTACTTGGGTATATAACTCCGGGGGACGAGATGCCTCCCGGACCCGGGCGAGGCGGGCACGGGAACGCGAGTGCCGGAAGGGCGCGGCCGGGGAGCCGCTGGTGAGCGACGACGGAGTCGGGATGCGGATGCCTGGGGTCTCACCTGGATGGCGGAAGGAAAGGCGTCGGCCGCCCCGCGGCAGGGCGCGGTCGTCCGGCGGCCTGCTCCTGCTGGCGCTGGTCCTGGCCTGCACGACGGCGGCAGGCGCCTCGGCCCAGACCACGGGCGCTCCCGCCGCCCGGGCGGGGCTCCCGGAGGGTGCCTCGGCCCGGTCCGCCGGCGCTCCCGCCCCGCGTACGGCTGTCACGGCCACCGAGTGCGTGCGCTGCCATTCGCTGGCGAACCTGGGCTACCGCGAGTCGGCGGCGGGCCCGGTGAAGCGCTTCACGGTGGAGCCGAACGCCTTCCACGCCTCGGTCCACGGCAAGCTGACCTGCGTCCAGTGCCACGCCGACATCGACGTCTACCCGCATGCCGCGGCGCGGAAGCGGGTCTCGTGCGACCAGGACTGCCACGCCACGGATTCGAAGGGTCAGCCGTACACGCACCGGCGGGAGGCGGCGGATCTCGCCGCCAGCGTGCACGGGGCCAAGCCGGACCCCGACCATCCCACCTGCCTGACCTGCCACGGGGCGACCGGGGCGGCCGCTGCCACTGCGGCGCCCGTCACGGCCGCTGCGGGCGATGCCCACGCCATCGTAACGCCATCGAAGTTGGCGCCGCGTGCGAAGATGGCGCTCTGCGCCCGCTGTCACGAGGACCGCAAGCTGATGGCGAAGCACGACGTGCCGGTCGACATGGTGGCGTCGTACCGGCGTAGCTTCCACTACAAGGCGATCCGTTTCGGGGGGGGCGGCAAGCGCACGGCGGTGTGCAGTGACTGTCACACCGCGCACATCGTGCTGCGCCCGGGGGACCCGCGCTCGACCATCGCGGCGGCCAACCTGACGAAGACCTGCGGCCAGGCGAAGTGCCACGCGGGGGCGGGGCGCAACTTCGCGGTCTCGGGCGCGAACCACCTGGACCTGCGCATCAGCC
>JADGQX010000343.1 GCA_017881445.1 Gemmatimonadota bacterium
TTGCCGGCCTGGACGAGGTAGTACTCGGCGGCGACGATCATGATGACGGCCAGGAGCCGCTTGACCGCGACCATCCAGGGGCCGGAGCGGGGCAGGCGGGCCAGCAGCGAGCCGGATAGCCCCACGGCGACCAGCACGGCGCACATGCCCAGCGAGAAGACGAAGAGGTAGACGAATCCGAGCACGGCGCTGCGGCTGGTGCCCACCCAGGTGAGCACGGCCGCCATGACGGGCGCGGAGCAGGGGGCGACGACCAGGCCGGAGGCGGCGCCCAGGAGCAGCGCGCCGCCGGCGTGCCGGCCGTGCCCCAGCGTCGCCACGCGGCCCGCGACCGCCTGGGGCAGCCGCAGGGGCAGCGCGTCCAGGGTGGCGAGCGCCGCCAGCAGCAGCAGGTTCGCCACCACCAGCGAGGCCCACCAGCTGGAGCTCACGGTCCCGAAGATCGAGCCCGTGAGCCCCGCCAGCAGTCCCAGCGTGGCATAGACGGCCGACAGCCCGCCCACGTACGCCAGCGTCAGCGCCACGGGGTGCGGCCGGCGCAGCTCGGGCGTGGACGCGGACAACCCCCCGATGATGCTTGCCGTGATGGGGATCATCGGGTAGATGCACGGCGAGAGACTGGTCGCGATGCCGCCCAGGAAGAGCAGCGGTATCGCGACCAGCGGGTTCGAGGACAGAGCGGACGTGGCGCTCAGCACGGCGGGCGCTAAGGCTGGCTCAGCTGCCGGAGCGGGCGTCGCGGATGGCCGCGGCCAGCGCGTCGTACGCGTGCTGGTCCAGCGCGCCGAAATGCAGCTCCTCGTAGCGGATGCGCCCGTCCTTACCGATCACGAACACGGTGCGGTTGGCGTACGAGCGACCGGGCACGATCGAGCCGTAGCTCTGCGCGATCTGCCCGCCCGCGTCACTGACCAGGGCGAAGGGGAAGTGCATGTCCTTCACCCAACCCACGTGCGAGTCGATGTCGTCCAGCGAGATCGGCAGCACCACCACGTCGCTGCCGAAAAGCGACGTGTTCTCGTCGCGGAACTTCGTCATCTCCGCCGTGCAGCCACTGGTGCGGTCCTTCGGGTAGAACGCCAGCACTACCACCTTGCCGCGCAGGGAGCTCAGTGCCAGCGGCGCCGCCCCCGGACCGTTCGCGTCGGCATAGGGCGCCGTGAAGTCCGGCGCCCAGTCGCCCACGGCCGGCGCGGGCGGCGCCATAGGCGCCGCCGCCATCGCGGCGTTCTGGGGCTGGGGCTGCGGCGCGGGGGTCTGCGCGACCAGCGCGGAAGCGGCGACCGCCGCCAGCACTACGGCGCCGAGCGAGGTCCGGACAGGGCGGATCAGGGTCATGTTCTACCTCCGGGGCGAGTTGATGCGAGCACGCGGGCCAGGGCGGCGGCCAGGTCCTGGCCGTCCCCCATACCCGTGTAGGCGACGCGGCCGTCCGCGTCGATGATGACGACGAACGACGTCGCCGGTACGTCGTATTCCCGCGTGGCGGCGCCGCTGGCGTCGTAGAGCACGGGATAGCGCAGCCCGCGGGACGCCACGTGCCGCGCGACCCGGGCCACGGACTCGTTCACGTTCACGGCGACCGCGTAGAAGCGCACCTGCCGGCCGTACTTCGCGTGCGCCGCCTTCATGCGCGGCTCCAGCCGCTCGCAGTAGGGGCACCAGGTCGCCCAGAACTCGATCAGCACCGGCACGCCCGCCACGGGCCCCACCGGCACGGTCCGCCCGGTCAGGTCCTGGGCGCTCACCACGGGCGCGCGGGCTCCGGGCGCGATGCCGCCCGCGTCCTGCGCCGCGACACCCCCGGGGGCGAGCAGGTGCAGGAGCAACACGAGCCCCAGGACCAGGGGTGCGCGGGAACGGCGGGGGAAGAAGGTGTAGATGTGCATGGCACGTCAGGTTACAGGTGTCGGTCATGGCGATCCACACAGCCTGAACCCCGCCGGCGCCGGGGACGTTCCCCGCGCGCTCCCCCACAGGGCCGGCGCGGGACGCCGGTGGACGGCCCCGCGCTCGCACCTCTCCCCTTCCGTCTCCACGCGATCCAGGGCATCCTCGTGAACCCTCGATCGTGAGAGTGCCTTGGCAACCCGCGTCACCGAGATCCAGGCCCGCAGCGGCTCGCTCCGCAAGGAGCTGGGCGTGGTGGACCTCGTGCTGGCCCAGATCCTCTACGTCGTCGGCTCCGGCTGGGTCGGCACGGCGGCGAAGCTGGGGCACGCGCACCTCGCGTTCTGGCTGCTGGCCATCGCGACGTTCTACCTGCCGCAGGCGGCCGTGGTGATCTACCTCAACCGGCTCATGCCGCTGGAGGGCGGGATCTACCAGTGGGCGACGGCGGCGTTCGGCAGTGCTGCGGGCTTCCTGGTGGCCTGGAACCTGTGGGCGTACACGCTCCTGATCCTGGCGACGTTCGGCGTCATGGTTTCGCAGAACGTGGCCTACATCCTCGGGCCGGCGCTGCCGGCCCTCACGGCTTCACGCTGGTACGCACCTGCGGTCACCATACTGCTGCTCGCGGGAGTGACGGCGGTGGCGCTGCGGGGTCTGAGCCTGGGCAAATGGGTGCAGAACATCGGGGGGGTGGCGCAGATCCTGACCTACGTCGCGCTGCTGGCCGTGCCCTTCGTCGCCCTGCGACGCGGCACGCTGCACGTGTTCCATCCGCTGACGCCGGCAGCGCCCGCGTTCTCCGCTTATAGCCTCAACATCTTCAGCAAGATGGCGCTGGGCGCGTTCAGCGGCTTCGAGTACGTGGCCCTGCTGGCGGGCGAGTGCCGCAACCCGGCGCGCACCATCGGGCGCTCGGTGATGCTGGCGGTCCCCGTCATCGCCGTGATGTTCATCCTGGGCACCGACAGCGTGCTGGCGCTCGTCCCAAGCGGCCGGATCGACCTGGTCAGCCCGATCCCCCAGACGCTCAGCATCGGCTACGCCGGGCTCTCCTTCGCCAGGCTCATCGTCCCGGTGCTCATCTTCCTGCTGGTCCTGCGCCAGATCGGCAACTCGACGCTCATCTTCGCCGGCAACACGCGGCTGCCCATGGTCGCCGGCTGGGACGGGCTACTGCCGGCGTGGTTCACGCGACTCGATCCGCGCTGGCGCACCCCGCGCAACTCCATCCTCTTCGTCGGTGTTGTGACCGTCGTGCTCTCGCTGGCGGGGCAGGCGGGCGTCGGCATCCAGGAGGCGTTCCAGCTCCTGGACAACGCCGCCGGCATCTTCTACGCGCTGACCTACGCCGCGCTCTTCGCCATCCCCATCCTGGGCGGGGCCAGGCTGGGCGTGCGGCCGCCGCTCTGGCTGCGCGCCGCCGCCGTCGCCGGCCTGGCGACGTCGCTGCTCTACACCGTCCTGGCGGTCTTCCCCATCATCGACGTCGCCAGCTGGCACGTCTTCGCGGCCAAGATCCTGGCCGTGCTGCTGGGCGCGAACCTGATTGGCTTCGGCGTCCTGGCCACGCGGCGCGCACCCGCCCGCAAGCTGCGTGCGTCGCCCTAGCCCGGGAACCGCTTCCTGACGGTCGCGGCCATGGGCAAGCGCGACGGCAACAACCGCAGGCGCAGGCGCAGACGTTCACGTTGACCGGCCCGAACCCGTTAACGTTCATCGCCTACGCCTGCGCATCCGGCCGCCCGGGCCGCTACGCCTCCACCGTCTCCTCCTCCTCTTCCTCGGCCCCCTCCGCCTCCACCGCGCGGCCCGTGGGCGCGCCCAGCATCACCAGCTCCCGGACGTGCACCTGCGCCGTAGGGATGGTGACCCCGTTCTTCTCGTAGGTGTCATATTCCATGCGACCTTCGACGTAGAGCCGGTCGCCCTTGTGAACGTACTCCTCCGCCAGCTGCGCCAGCTTGTCCCAGAGCGTGAGCCGGTGCCACTCGGTC
>JADGQX010000344.1 GCA_017881445.1 Gemmatimonadota bacterium
CCGCTGGCCACCGGCGGAAACCGGAGTCGTTCTTGGCCCCTTCGGCCCTTCGACACTTCGCGTGGAATGAAGAAAGGGGACGCCCCCGGACCCGCGGGCACGATTGCCCGCCCGGGCGTCGCCGTCTGTGCGCTTGACCGCCGCTTGAGGCGCGGTTGACCGGCGAATAGGATGATTGTGGGCAGACAGGGCGCCGGGCGAGTCGTTCGAAGGCCTGCTGGAGGGAGCGTGTTCAGGCTGCGGAAATGGTACCTCGACTGCGTGACCGCCCGGGGCGACGCCTTCATCGGCTACTCGGCCCGGTTGCGGTGGAACGGCGTGCGCCTCGGCTACGCCGCCGCGCTGGTGGCCCCGGAGCCGGGCGACGTGGTCGAGACGCACACGTTCCTGCCCGGACGTGGCCCGTCTCGCTCGGCGAACGGCGTGCGCTGGCGCTGTCGCCGTCTCGGGCTGGCGGGTGTCTGGCGGGCACGAAGCGCGCCCATCGAGCGCTGCCTGCTGCAGACCGGCGCGGGTGGGATCGACTGGGCTTGCGTGGCGCCGCACGCGGCGGCACGTATCCACACGCCGAAAGGCACGCTGGGCGGCCTGGGCTACGCGGAGTGCCTGACGCTGACGCTCGAGCCGTGGTCGCTGCCGTTCAGGACGCTGCACTGGGGGCGGTTCCTGGCCGGCGGCGCGTCGCTGGTCTGGATCGTCTGGGAAGGCGACGAGGGCGCCCGCCACGTCTATCGCGACTCGCGTCCGTGTGAGACCGCGGAGTTCTCGCCCTGCAGGATCGTGCTCGCGGACGGCGGAACCCTGGAGCTGGCGAGGTCACGCGTGCTGCGAAGCGCGCCCGTGGTTTCCGCCGCGCTGCGCTCGCTGCCGGGGCTGGCGAGGCGGCTGCCCGGGAGCTTCCTCTTGGCCCGGGAGGACAAATGGCTCAGTCGGGGCCGACTCGAGATGCCCGGGACGCCGCCGGTTTCGGGCTGGGCGATCCACGAGGTGGTCTGGTTCCCGTGACGGCGGGGCGCCGGCCGCTCGGGCCGGTGCTCTACGGCGCGCTCTTCGTCGTGGTCCTGCCCGCGGCGCTGGTGCTCTGGGCGCGCGCCACCCGCGGCGCCGTGCCGCTGCCGGCGCTGCATTCGCTGCCGGCGGGCCTCGGCATCCTGGCGCTCGGTCTCGCGCTCTGGCTGGCCGGTGTGCGTGAGCTGGTGCTGCGCGGCCGGGGGCTGCCGATGAACGCTTACCCGCCGCCGGTGCGCGTCGCCACGGGTGCGTACCGGCTGGCGGCGCACCCGATCTACCTGGGCGCGGCCCTCGCCGCCCTGGGCGTGGTGGTGGCGACCGGCTCCGCCAGCGGGCTCTGGCTGGTGCTGCCCACGCTGGTGCTGGGCATGGTGGCGCTGGTGCTCGGCTACGAGCGCGCCGCGCTGGAGCGGCGCCTGGGCCCATCCCCTGAACGGCCCCTGCTCTCGCTGCCGCCCGACTCGGACGACGCGGCGCGCCTCCGGGACCGCGTCGCCGTCTACGTGCTCGTGCTGCTCCCCTGGCTGGCGACGTACGGCGCCGTGCAGCTCCTCGGATTGCCGCCCGACGCGTTCTCCATGGAGCTGGCCCTGGAGGCGCGCTGGCCCGTGCTCGAGTGGAGCGAGGCCGTTTACGCCAGCTGCTACCTGCTCGTGCCGCTGGTCCCGCTCGTGCTGCAGACCCGCGCAGAGCTGCGGCGCTTCGCCATCCGCGGGCTGGTGGCGACCGCCGTGGTGGGGCTGCTCTGGCTGCTGCTGCCCGTAGTCGCGCCGCACCGCCCCTTCGAGCCGCAAGGCTGGCTGGGGCGACTGCTGCTGCAGGAGCGGGCCGCCTCCACCGGCATGGCCGCGTTCCCGTCCTTCCACGTCCTCTGGGCGCTGATCGCGGCCGATGCTCTGGCCGCCCGCTCGCGGGCGTGGAAATGGGCGGGCTGGACCTGGGCGCTGGCCATCTCGGCCAGCGCCGTCACGGCCGGCATGCATGCGCTCGCCGACGTCGTCGCGGCGGCGGCGCT
This sequence comes from Gemmatimonadota bacterium, assembly GCA_017881445.1. GTDB lineage: Bacteria > Gemmatimonadota > Gemmatimonadetes > Longimicrobiales > RSA9 > JADGQX01. The sequence continues at coordinate 2,027 of JADGQX010000344.1, forward strand.
CTTCCCGCTCTTGCGCGCGCCCGATCAGGTCTGGGCGGCCGTGCGCGCGGGCGCGGAAGCGCTGGCCAACTCATGGCACGAGTGGCGATTCGGCCGCATCCGCGTGATCAACCACGGCGTGTATGCGGGCGTGGCGGGCGGGCTGGGGTACTGGATGATCGCGGCGGCCACCGCCGGGGAGCCCCGCTGGGCCGTGCCGGTCGTGGTGCTCTCGGCACTGCTGGGCGCGGGGATCTGGGCCCAGCTGCTGGAATCCTCCTCGGGTCTGCTGCGCCCCTTCGGCTACTACGGCGCGGTCGTGGGAGGCGTGGTGGGCGCGGTCCTCGCCAGCGCCCTGGGCGCCAGTGCGCTGGCACTCGTCGCCGCCACGGCCCTGGCGGCGCCCTGGATCCAGGCGATCGGGCGGCTGCGCTGCCTCGTCCAGGGGTGCTGTCACGGCGCGCCCGCCTCCGAGGGCGTGGGCATCGTGTACCGGCACCCCCGCTCCCGGGTGTCCTACCTCGCCGCACTCGCGGGGCGGCCGCTGCACCCCACGCAGGTCTATTCCATCGCGTCCAATATGGTGCTCGGCCTGCTGCTGCTGCGGCTGTGGTACCTCGGTGCGGCGGTCACGATCGTGGTGGGCGTCTATCTGATCGGCAACGGCCTGGCCCGCTTCGTGGAGGAGGGCTACCGCGGCGAGCCGCAGACCGCCCTCGTCGCCGGCCTGCACATCTACCAGTGGCTGGCCGTCGGCTCGGTGGCGGCCGGCGCCCTGGTCACGACGCTGGCGGCGCCGGGCGCGCCGCCGGCGCACCTCGTCACGGCGCCGCTGACCCTGGGCGCGAGCCTGCTCTTCGGGCTGCTCGCCGGCGCCGCCATGGGCGTGGACGCGCCCGATTCCAACCGCCGTTTCTCCCGCCTCGCCACGGCGGAGCCGGTGGCCGCCAACGACCCGGCGGAAGTAGCCGGGCGCGCACCCGCCGGGAGGTAGACAGGACCATTGGGCCGCTTGGGCCGCGGTCGGTCGAGGTGAGCGGGCCATGCATCCCCGGCGGCGCTCGCCGGGCTCCGCCGCGCGCCCTCAGCGCGCGCTTCCCAGGCCGAGCCGCGCCAGCGTGGAGGCGCGCAGCACGATGCTGAACGCCACGTGCACGAGGTCCCGCGCCTTGAGCATGCCGAAGAGCAGAGCCGGCGGCTTCACGCCGTAGTCCGACATCAGGAGCGACTGCTCGCCCTGCAGCCGCACGCCGTGGTCGGGCGACTCCGTGACCGTCACCTGCGTCTGCACCGGCCTCGTCTGGCCCGCGATCGTCAGCTGGCCGTCGAGCCTGATCGGCGCCGCACCCGCCGCCAGTGCCCGCCCGATCTCGGAGGACGTCAGCCCCAAGGCAATGGTCGGATATCGCTGCGCCCCCAGCGCCTTGCGCATGCGATCGTTCATGGCGCCGCCGCCGCAGTCGATCCTGCCCACCGGGAAGGTCAGCGTCACTCCGCTCGCCGCCTTCGGTCCCGGCCGCACGCGGTCGGCCAAGCCGGTCGGAGCCGTGGGCGTCGATTCGATGCCCGTCTCCCGGCACGTCCAGTCGCGTATCGTGGACGTTCCCGTGATCTCCAGCGCGCCTGCCGGCGCCTGGGCCCTGGCGGCGGTGCCGAACGCGATCCCCCCGACGACGAGGCCGATGGTGATCCGTATCCGCATGGCGTCACTCCAGTTGGCTGCCCGATGGAGGTACGCCACTACTGCATGAATGGGTCCGGACCGCGCCGGCCGCCGCGGGGTGGCAGGCGATCACCCGGGGCCGAACGTCGTGGACAGTGC
>JADGQX010000345.1 GCA_017881445.1 Gemmatimonadota bacterium
TCCTGTTCGGTGCGGGGGCCGGGGGCGCGGACGCGCCCGCGGCACTGGCGGCGCAGCGGCAGGCGGGGCTCGAGGGTGGCGCGCCGCTGGCGCTGGGGTGGGGCGAGGCGCCGGAGCCGCTGGCGGCGGCGGTGGCCATGGCGTGGTACTGGCGGCGCCAGGCGGTTCCCGTGGACCTGCTGGTGCTGGCGCCGGGTGCGCTGCAGGCGGAAACGTTGCGCGAGCTGGCGCGGGCCCCGGCGCGGAAGTGGCTGGGTCGCACGGTGGTGGTGGCGCCCGGAGAGCTGGCGGCGGACGTCGTCGCCCGGTTGCGCACGGGTGCGCGCGTGCTCTTCGACGGCGCGCTGGCGGAGGCGGTCGCGGACGTCTGAGGCGCCGAAGAGCTCAGCGCTCCCCGATCTGCACCACCACGGAGCCGCGGCCGGCGCTGTTGCGGCCGTAGGAGAGGGTGCCCGAGCCCAGGGGCGTGCTCACGAGCAGGCCCAGGCTCGCCCCCGTGGTCCAGCCCCGGGTCGGCAGCACGGGCCCGCCCCGCGCGGAGGCGCCCGTGGCGATCTCCGCCCGGGCATAGAGCGGCCCCTGGATCCAGCGTGTTCCCGCCAGCGCCGCGCTGGCGACGCGGTCGCCGCGCCGCTCGCCGGCGACGAAGCCGGGGAAGCCCTCGGCCCCGCCGAAGAGGAAGGTCTGGCCCGGGGGCAGCCGGTCGCCCCAACCCGTCATGGTCCGTCCGCGCAGCTCCACCGTGCCCAGGCGTCCGGGCGCGCTCCCGCTCAGAAGCAGCCGGTGGTATGTCGTGGTCCAGAGCCCCTCGGCGACGATGCCATCGGCCGACGACGGCTCATCGGTGGCGCCGGCGCGGAATCCGAGCAACCGGCCGGCCCGGGCGAACCAGCCGACGGAGCGGGCGGACGCGGGCGAGGAGGACCAGCTGGAGTCGCGGCCGGACCAGGTCTGGGCGACAGGGCCGGTGGTGACGTACCACGCTCCACCCGTGCCCAGCTCCACACCGAAGTAGCCCAGTGCGTCCCGGAACACCGTGGTCCCGGTGATGTGCCCCGCGCCATCGAAGTGGCGCATGTCCTCCTCGAGGGCGTGCAGCACCACCGAGGGACTCAGCCGCAGCCCGGAGATCATGCGCCAGGGTGGTGAGTCGGTGCGGGGATCGGGCAACTGCTCGCGGTTGTTCTCGGGGCGGAGCGCCGCCCGGCGCAGGCCGGGGCCCAGCAGGCGAAGCACGGCCGCGCGGCGCAGCTCGCCGAAGTAGAGCAGGGCGGAGGCGCGGGCGGTGCCGGGGAGCACGCCGAAATCCTGCATCTCCGCCCAGGCGTGGCCGCCGCGCTCGTTGTCGTAGCCCACCCCCGCGGCGATGCGTCCGGGGGCCGTGAGCTCGGCCACGGGGTCGAAGGCGAGGGAGTCGCCGATCTGGCGGGGGTAGAGCCACACGGCTTCGGGGGAGAGCACCTGCAGCGCCTGCAGGCGGGTCCGCAGCTCCGTCAGCAGCGCGGGCTCGGGCTGCTTGCCCATCGGTGCCCGGCGGCAGACGACAGGCACGCCGGGCAGTCCCCGGATGTTGCGCAGGCTGTCGCCGGCGGCGGTCCGGCCCACCGCTGCCAGCCGGGTGGCGGCTGCCGGGGTGAAGTCCAGGATGCCCACGCCCGTGGTGCTGGGGCGGATCTCGATGTCGCCGGGCCGGAGCGAGTCGTCGGCCTCGTGCAGCATCAGGTCGAAGACCTGGTCCAGCACGGCCACGGCGGAACCGGTCAGGTAGGACTCGCCCGGCCGCGCGATGACGTCGGAGACGAGCAGCCGCTCGGCGCCCAGGGCGCGCGCCGCGGCGAGCGGCAGGTTCTGGGAGAAGCCGCCGTCCACCAACGGCCGTCCGTCGATGAGCACGGGGGCGAAGACGCCCGGGATGGCCACGCTGGCGCGCACTGCGTGCGCCAGGTCGCCCGTGCCGAGCACCACGGTCTGGCGGTTGCGCAGGTCGGTGGCCACGGCCCGGAAGGGGATGGGCAGGCGATCGAAGTCACCGCCCGCCTGCAGGTTGCCCGCCAGCAGCGAGCGCGTGAGCAGCGCGTTCACCGCGTCCTCGACCACCGCCGGGCTGCGCAGCTGCAGCGAGCGCTCGCGCCGCTCCCAGACCAGCAACGGATCGAGCCACTCCACGGTCTCGATCTGGCCGCCGAGTCGCGAGACCGCGGGGTTCCGGCCCCGGCGGAAGATGTCCTCCAGCGGGATGGCGTGGACCAGCGACTCGATCTCGGCGCCGCTCATGCCGCTGGCGTAGAGGGCGCCGATGAGCGCGCCCATGCTGGTGCCCACCACCAGGTCCGGCAGGATGCCCAGGCTGTCGAGCGCCTCGATGACGCCGATGTGCGCGAAGCCCTTGGCGCCGCCGCCGGAGAGCACCAGCGCCAGGCGGGGCGGGCAGCTGGCGGACTGGGCCCGGGCGGGCCGGGGGGCGGGGGCGAGCCACAGCAGCGCGCAGGCGACGGCGCACGCCGCCCTGCGCAGTCGGCGACCTTCACCGCTCCCGGAGGTTCGCATCAGTCCTGCAGCATCCGGCGCGGAGGGTCGTCCAGGTCGTCGAACTGCCCCTTCCGCGCCGCGACCACGAAGAGGACCGCGAAGATGCCGCCCAGCAGCAGGGCTGCCGGGATCAGGATCAGGATTGCCCCCATCGCTCCTCCCATCGCAGCAGCGATTCCACCCGCGATGCGCCCCAGATCACCATGCCGCTGGAAAGCGGCATGAGCACCGCCGCGACCAGCGGATTGACCACCCCGGCCATGGCCGCGGCCACGGCCACCCCGTTGTAGACGATGGACCAGCGCCGGGTCGCGCGCATCATGCGCCGGGCAGCCAGCGCCGCGCGCCGGCCCGCCAGGATGGGCGCCACCGCGGCCGTGGTCACCACGCCGTCCGCCACCAGCAGGCTGCTGGCGGCGCCCGTGGCCATGGCAATGCCCACGTCCGCCACCGCCAGCGCGGGCCCGTCGTTCAGGCCATCGCCGCCGAAGAGCACCCGCCGGCCCTGCCGCTGGCGCGCCTCCACCCAGCGCGCCTTGCCGGCGGGGTCCACCCGCGCCACGAACTCCCGGATCCCCGCCGCCCGGGCGATGCGCTCCGCGGCTGAGGCATGATCGCCCGTCAACAGGGCGACGTCCAGTCCTCCGGCCTCCAGGGCGGCCACGGTCGCACGCGCGTCCGGCCGCAGCGCGTCCGCCAGCCGGATGTGCGCCGTCTCACCCGCGTCGTCCAGCAGCAGGACCTCGCCCGGCCCGCCCGACGCCAGGCTCCAGAGGCGGCCATCCACGCGACCGGCGATGCCTTCGCCGGCCGTCTCGCGCACGTCCTCGCCCCGGGGGAGCGGGATGCCCCGGCGGCCGCCCTCCTCCACGATGGCCCGGGCGATGGGGTGCGCGCTGTAGCGCTCGAGGCCGGCGGCCACCCGCAGCGCCTCGTCCTCCGCCTCCACCACCGTGAGCGCGCCGACGGTCACGGTCCCGGTCTTGTCCAGGGCGACCAGGTCCACCTCCGCCAGGTCGAGCAGCGCGTCGCCGGAGCGGAGCAGGAGGCCCCGGCGCGCGGCCGCGCCCAGCCCCGCCGCCGCCGCCAGCGGGCGGGAGAGCGCCAGGGCGCAGGGACAGGCCACGACCAACACGGCCACGGTGGGCGCCAGGGCGGCGGCGGCGCCCGCGCCCAGCCACCAGCCGCCGAAGGTCAGCGCCGCCGCCAGCAGCGTGCCGGCCGTGAACCAGGCCGCCATGCGGTCCCCCCGCACGGGGCGGAGCGAGCGGT
>JADGQX010000346.1 GCA_017881445.1 Gemmatimonadota bacterium
GTCCCCGCCGGAATGACCGGTGCGCGCCACCCGGCTCACCCCCCGGGCGCCGACCACGACGCCCCGCCCCGTGAGCGCCCAGTGGCCGAGCGCGTCGTGCAGGTAGAGGAAGTAGGGAGCCGTGACCAGGAGGAAACCGAGCGCACAGAGGGCGGCGCCCGGAAGCCGCCGCAGCCGGCCCGGATAGAGCGCGACGGCGGCGGCCACGACCAGGGACGCGGCCAGGACGGCCTCCGGGCGGTCGAGGAAGGCCAGCCCGAAGGCCGCACCGGCCAGGGCCCAGCGCAGGAGTCGCTCTCCCGGCCGGGAACGGACCGGAAGCGCGCCCAGCAGCAGGGCCATCCCGCTGAAGAGGCAGAGATGGAACAGTGGCCCGGCGCCGACCCACAGGTCCCAGCCCACGAGCTCGGGCACCACGAAGGGAGCCAGAGAGGGCAGCACGGCGACGAAGGCGCAGCCGAGCAGCGCGGTGCGCCGGCCGCCCAGGCGGGAGAACACGGTCCAGCACGGCAGCACCAGGAGCCCCGACGCGAGCGCGGCAACAAGCCGACCGCCCCAGACCGCGTCGCCCAGCGCGCGGCCCGCGGCCCCGGCCAGGATGGGAAAGAGCGGCGACAGCGCGACGTGTCGTAGCCCCGACAGGGTGAAGCCGTGCCCCGACCAGAGGTTGCGCCCGAGGATCAGGTACCAGGCCTCGTCGAAGGCCACGTAGTCGCCCCGGCCGAGGAAGAGCAGCAGGCGCAGCGCGACGGCGCCGATCGCCAACCAGAGCGCCGGGGCGGCGCGCGGCGAAAGTCGCCTCATGCGGGCACCTCGAGACCGGAGGCGGCGCCGACGAGCGTCTCGGCCGCGTCCAGCCACCGCTCCGGGTCGAAGGCGCGAACGCGCTCGAGCCCGAGCCGCCGCAGCCGTTCGGCCAGGCCGGGCTCGTCGCGCAGCCGGCGGATGCATGCGGCCAGCGCGGCGGTATCGCCGGGCTGGTAGAACAGGGCCGCGTCGCCCAGCACTTCCGGCAGCGCGCCGCTGCGTGCGGCGATGACGGGGCGGCCCGCGGCCATGGCTTCCAGCGCGACCAGCCCGAAGGGCTCACGCACGGACGGCATCACGACACAGCTCATCTCGTGGTACAGGGCGGCGGGGTCCGGCCGGAACCCCGCCAGCTCGATGCGCTCCGCCAGGCCCAGGCGCGCGATGGAGTGAAGCACCCGTCCCCGCGACTTGCCATCGCCCACGATCAGCCCCCGGACGCCGGGAACCAGGGCCAGGGCGGCGACGACGTCGTTGACGCGCTTGCGTGGCTCGAGCTGCCCGACGCAGCCGACGACGAAGGGACGTCGCCCGGGGTCCCCCTCTTCGCGAGGAGGCGCGGGCGGCCGCAGCAGCGCGTTCGGCAGCACGCGCACCCGCCCCTCCAGGACTCGGTGCGCCTCGAAGCTGGCGGCGACGTAGGCGGAGACCGCGACGGGCACGGTGCCCCAGGCGGCGACCGCGCGGGCCATGGCGCGGCCGCCCGGACCGCGGAAGTCGCGCTCGTGCAGGTGCCACAACACGGGCGCGCCGGCGCGGGCGCCGGCCCAGGCGGCGACCGCGTTGTAGATGGAGGAAACCCAGAGCGCGTCGAAGCCGCCGTCGCGCAGCCGCGTCTCCAGGGCGCGGCGGGCGCCCGCGGCGCCGCCCAGCCAGCGGAGCAGCTCCAGCACATTGCGGGGGAGGCGGGGCCGGTCGCTCATCCAGACCTCGACGCCGGGAATGGAGCGAGCGGGCTCGAGCGCGGGCCCCTCGTGCGGGATCTCGAGCACGATGTGGTGGCCGCGCTCGGCCAGGCCGCGGGCAAGGGCCAGAAGCACGCGTTCGCCGCCGTAGAGTCCCGCGCCGTGAGCGGACAGGAGCAGCTTCATGGCGCGCCCACCGGAGTCGCCTCGAGCGCCGCCAGCAGCCGCTGGAAGCGGGCAGCCCACGAGTTCTCCCGCGCGTACTCGCGGCGGGCGGCGGCGTCGCCCGGGTCGGCCAGGGCGGCGTCCAGGGCGGCGCCGAAGGCGGCGGGGCCCTCCGCCAGCACCGCGGGCGTGCGCATGCGCTCCAGCTCGTCCCAGGCGGTCGCCACGACCGGCAGCCCCGCGGCCAGGTATTCGTACACCTTGATGGGGTTGACCGCGTCCACTTCAGGCGACCGCCGGAAGGGGATGATCCCGACCTGGGCATGGGCCATGTAGCCGGGCACGGCGGCATACGGCCGCGGTCCGAGCACGTGCACGTTGGGGAGCGCCCGCAGGCCGGGCATGGGAATGCGCACCGGGCCGACGACGACGAACGAGACCCGGGGCCGCCGCCGCGCCACCTCCGCCAGCAGGACGTCGTCGAACCATGGCTCGAGGGAGCCGACGTAGACGACGCGGGGCTCCGGGATTCCCGCGTACTCCGGCGGCGGCGGCACGGCCGCGGCGAAGCGCTGGTAGTCCACGCCGTTGGGAAGCCAGAGCACCGGGCCCGACCGGGTCGCCGCCACGCGCTCGGCCAGCCGCTGCGATGTGGCCACGAGCAGGTCCACCCGCTCGACCAGCGCCGGGTAGCGCCGCAGCATCGACGGCGGGTACGGCTCCGGGAACAGGCGGGGATCGTCCGCCAGGCGGTATATCGAGCGGGCATGCGGTACCCGGTCGAGGAGCCCCTCGAACACCAGGTGGTCGATCCAGAGCAGGTCCGCCGCCTCGAAGCCCTCGCGCTCGAGCACGCGCCGGAGCGGCGGCACGGTCAGGTCCAGCGAGTGGCGGGCGGCCAGCTCGCTGCGCAGGAGCGGCGCGTCGAAGATGGGGAGCAGCGTGAAGTGGTTGTAGGCAAAGAGCCGCCCGCCCAGGTCCCGCAGGCCGCCCCGGGCCCAGAGCCGCAGCTTGTCCCGGGTGTAGACGCGCGACTTCCAGCGCAAGGGATGAAGCGGCGAGATCTGGTCCGACAGGTAGGCGACGTCCCAGCCCTTTTCCGCGAATTGGCGGGCGTAGTGCTGGGAGCCGGTGGTGACCGGACCGCCCCAGTAGTTGGCCGAGCCCATGACCAGGCGGCTCACGCGAGCACCTGCGCCGGCGGCGCTTCCGCGAGCGTCAGCGCCGCGAGAGCGCTCGTGATCCGGCGCGTGTGCACGTCCCAGGTGTGCTCGCGCACGGCGCACTCGCGGGCGGCGGCGCCCAGGCGCAGGCGCAGCGGCTCGTCCGCGGCCAGGCGCAGGATGGCCGAGGCCAGGGCGTGGACGTTGCCGGGGGGCACGAGCAGCGCCGTGGCACCGTCCTGCAGCACCTCGCCCATCTGACCCAGGTCGCTGGCCACGATGGCGCGACCCATGGCCATGTACTCGAACAGCTTCGTGGGCGAGCCGAAGAAGGGCGAATCGTCCGGATTGGGCACGTGCGGCGCGGTCAGCACATCGCAGGCGGCCAGGTGGGCGGGGCCGTCGGCCTGCGGCACGAGGCCGGTGAGCGTCACCACGTCCTGGAGCCCGTGGCGCTCGACGAGCGCCCGCACCTCGGGCATGCGCACGCCGTCGCCGATGAGCAGGAAGCGCAGGCGACGACGCGGCCGCGGGTCCTGGCCCGCCTCGGCGCACGCCGCCGCCGCGGCCTCCACCAGCTTCTCGGCACCGTGCCAGGGACCGAACGTGCCGATGAAGCCCACCACGAAGGCGTCCTCGAGGCCGTAGCGCCGTCTCACGTCTGCGCCACTCACGTCCGGGGCGTAGCGGGCGACATCCACGCCGTTGGGGTTCACCAGCACGCGCCCCGGATCGGCGCCGCGGCCAATGGCCTCCTCT
>JADGQX010000123.1 GCA_017881445.1 Gemmatimonadota bacterium
CTGGGAGCACGACGAGCGGAAGCTGCGCGAGCGGCTGGGTGTGCAGCTGCAGGAGACCTACCTGGCGGAGAAGCTGACGGTGGAGGAGACGATCCGCCTGTTCCGCTCCTTCTTCCACGAGGGCAAGGAAGTCGAGCAGGTCCTGCAGGCGGTGCAGCTCCAGGAAAAGCGGAGCACGTGGGTGGGCAAGCTGTCGGGGGGCCAGAAGCAGCGGCTGTCGGTGGCGTGCGCGCTGGTGGGCGACCCGGACCTGCTCTTCCTGGACGAGCCCACGACGGGCCTGGACCCGCAATCGCGGCGGTCGCTCTGGGAGCTGGTGGAGCGGTACCGGGCCGGCGGTGGGACGGTGCTGTTGACCACGCACTACATGGAGGAGGCCGAGAGGCTCTGCGACCGCGTGGGCATCATGGACCAGGGCAAGATCATCGCGCTGGGCACGCCGGCGGAGCTGATCGCCTCCCTCGACGCCGAGCACATCGTGGAGTTCTCACTGGCCGAGGGCGTCGAGCCGCCGGACAGCGAGGCGCTGCTGGCGCTGGAGGGAGTGACCCGCGTGAGCCACGGCGGCGGCTCGACCCAGCTCACGGTGACGGAGCCGCACGTGGCGGTGCCGGCGCTGCTGGCGGAGCTGGAGCGCCGGGGCGTGGCCCTGGCCGGCCTCTCGACGCACTACGCGACGCTGGAAGACGTGTTCGTCGCCCGGACGGGAAGGCACCTGAGAGATGAATAGCGTGGCCCGGCGGCTGGAACACTCGCCGCTGCACCAGCTGGCGCTGGCGCGCTTCCGCGAGTTCACCCGCGAGAAGGAAGCGATCTTCTGGACCTTCGTATTCCCCATCCTCATGGCGGTGGGACTGGGGATCGCGTTCCGCAACAAGGGGCCGGACAAGGTCTACATCGGGCTGATGGATTCTCCGCAGGCGACGCCGCTGGCGACGGCGCTGGCCGCCGAGGGCGACGTCGTCGTCCGCAGGGTCCCGGCGGCGGAGGCGAACGCAGCGTTGCGGCGGGGCGACGTGGCGCTGGTGATCCTGCCCGCGGGCGGCAAGGCGGGTGGCGTGGCGTACCGCTACGATCCGACGCGCCCGGAGAGCCGGGTGGCGCAGATGGCGGCGAACGAGGCTCTGAGCCGGGCGTCGGGGCGACCGCCGGCGGGGCCGGCGCGGGTGGAGAAGGTCACGCAGCGCGGGTCGCGCTACATCGACTTCCTCATCCCGGGGCTGCTGGGGATGAACCTGCTGGGGACGGGGCTCTGGGGGATCGGCTTCGCCCTGGTTCGCATGCGCACGGGCAAGCTGCTGAAGCGCTTCCTGGCGACGCCCATGCGCAAGAGCGAGTTCCTGCTCTCCTTCATCCTGGCCCGCCTCGCGTTCCTCGCCGTGGAAGTCACGGTGCTGCTGCTCTTCGCGCGCTTCGCCTTCGACGTGGTGGTGAACGGCTCCATCGTGGCGCTCTTCGCCGTGGCCGTGCTGGGCGCGCTCACCTTCGGCGGCCTCGGACTGCTGGTGGCGAGCCGCGCCCGCACGCAGGAAGGCGTGATGGGGCTGATGAACGTCGTGTCGCTGCCGATGTGGATCCTCTCGGGAGTCTTCTTCTCGGCGGACCGCTTCCCGGCCGTGATCCAGCCCCTCATCCGGGCGTTGCCGCTCACGGCTGTGGTGGACGCGCTCCGGGGGATCATGATCGATGGCGCCTCCCTGGCGGCGCTGGCGCTGCCGCTCGGGATCGCGCTGGCCTGGTGCCTGGCCAGCTTCACCGCCGCGCTGGCCATGTTCCGCTGGCGCTAGCCCGCCGTTGGGGCGGGGCGCGTGAAAAGCCAGAGGGGCCCCGGACGGCGGACGTCCGGGGCCCCTCCCGCTTCCGTCGGGGCCCGGCGCTTACGTGGCCGCCAGCAGCTTGCGGATGGTCGAGGCGAGCATGGCCTCGAGCTGTCCCTTGCTGGAGCACTGCGTGACGGTGGTGCTGGTGCCTTCCACGGGCGTCGCGGTCACGGTCAGCATCGTGGCGACGACGGAGGTCGCGGACGTACTCCCCGGTCCCACGCCCATGCGGGCATCCACGCTCACGCGCCAGTTGTCGGCGATGGAGCCGGTCATCTCGTTGCCGCAGTCGAAGTAGTTCGAGAGCGACCGGCCATTGAGCTGCCGGCGGAGCGTGATCCTGCCACGGACCTGGTGCGTGGCCAGGTCACTGGCGTTGACCTTGAGCCCGACGCGGATGAACGCCTCGACGGCGAGGGGCCATATCCGGTCCACCGGCTGGTCGAAATTCGTGCCCATCGCCTCGGAATTGGGGTTCAGCGTCACGTCGTAGCCACTGTTCGTGGCCTGGACGCGCGGAGGCACATGGGCGGGCGTCTCGATGGGCGGGGCGCTCGCGGGCGCGCACGCCGCCAACAGGGCTAGCATCGGCATCAACCGGCGCATGGCGGTTCCTCCAGGGGCGAGGCGGTCAAGACGTACGCCTCAACCTATGCGTCGCCGGCGCGCGGCGGAACAAGTCGCGACTCAGCGCGGATCGAAGCGGACCGTCACGCCCTCCGCCGTCCGGTCGATCCGGCCGATCACGCCGGCGGCCTGCGGGTACACCAGCCGCAGCTCGGCCGGCGCAGTCCAGCTGGGCGTCACATCCACCCGCCGGGAGAGCCCCAGCACGTTCGTCGGCAGGTCCGGGAGATCCGCGTCGTGAGGGATCACCGCCACCGCGGAGCTGGTGTCGTCGGCCGCACCGCAGCTCCGGTGGTAGAGCACGGCGTCGCGCGTGCCGTCGGGCGCGGGAACGCGCCGCACGACCTCGTTGCGGCAACGGGGCGCGCAGGCGCCGAGGGCCAGGGCCGCGACCAGGGCGAGGGGCGAGCGCAGCATCCGGGTGCCCCCCCGCCGCTCAGCGGTTGAAGGCGCGGGCGACGCCGCCCGGCAGCCAGGTCAGCTCATTGTCCACGATGGCGGCGATCTCCTCCTCTTCCCGCCACTGCTCCTCCAGGGCGGTCAGCTCCAGCTCCAGCAACCGGCGCTCGCGATCCTCGTTCACGGCGATTTCCAGGGCAATGGCCGATGTCGCGTCAATGGACGCCAGCCTCCTGCCCGGCAGCGCCAGGCTGTGCGCCAGCGAGGGCGCCGAGCCGGCCTGCTGGATCAGGTTGGTGGCGTCGCGCACCTGGGACTCCTTGCCGCCGGCGAAGTTCTGGTAGGCGAGGACCCGGCGCAAGACGTGCTCGGCCTCGACGCCGGTGATCAGGAAGCCGCTGCCTTCCCGGGGCGGCGGCAGCGGGGCTGCGCCCAGGGCGCGGCGCGCGCTCCTCCGGCCGCGCCGGCCGTCGCCGGGTCCGATCCACCTCTCGGCGCGCGCGACCCTCATTGAGCTTGTCACGATGTTGCCCGTGGCGCGCTCGCAGGCCATGCAGCGCAGATGCAGGCCGAGCGACTGGTCGGCGCCGGGCGCGGCCACGAGCGCTCCCCTGTCCTTGAACGGGATGCGGGTCAGCTCCCCGCCGCAGCGCTCGCACACGGCGTGGCCGCGCCAGGCGGTGCGGCCGAACTTCAAGGTGCGGCCGAGCTTGGGCAGCTGCCTCCCGAGCTGCGTCATCCCCCACCAGCCGCCGACCACGCCGGCGCCGGCGGCGGCGCCCCCGGCCAGCAGCCCCACCGTGGCGGCGATCCCGGCGGCGGTGAGGATCTGGTACATGCGCCGGCGCCGGACCAGCTCGATGCCGTAGCGCCACCACGCCTCCTCGGTCAGGTTGGCGTGGCCGACGCGGACGATCTCCAGCTCGGGGGTGCGGAGCAGCGCGATGTTGTCGGTCTGCGAGAGCAGGCGCGCCCGGTCCTTGACCGTCTTCTCCAGCTCCTCCAGTGCCTCCCAGCGCTCCTCGATCGGCGCCAGGTTCCAGCGCCGGCAGGAGGGGCAGACCGCCCAGAGACGACCCCGGGCGGGATCATAGGCGACCCGGCGTCCCACGGGGAACTGCTCCAGCGCCTCATTGGCCGGGAGGTCGCGGTGACAGAAGAGGCAGCGGGTCAGCATGGCTTCTCCAGTGTGCGGACCGGGAACCACAATACGCCGCGGCCGAGTGGCGACGTCCCTTACAGCCGGTGGCGGGATGGCAGGATAGCGGGATGGCAGGATCCCGGTACCTTCGGCCCTCTGGCATCTCCCTACGTAGCCGGCAGCCTTCGGGTTTGCGGATCCGTGACGTCACGGGTCCTGCTATCCCGCTATCCCGCCATCTCCTTGACGCGCCCGGGCGTCCGCGATTTCGCGCCCGGTTCCGACGCGCGGTCAGGTCAGCTCGCGATCCACGATGGCGGCGATCTCTTCCTCTTCCTGCCAGCGCTGCTCGAGGGCGGCGAGCTCCAGCTCGAGCAGGCGGCGCTCGTGGTCCTCGTTCACGGCGATCTCGAGGGCAATGGCCTCCGTCGGGAACATGTCGGAAAGCGGGCGCCCGGTGCGCGCCAGCTGCTGCGTCAACGAGGTCGCGGAGCCCGCCTGCTGGATGAGGGTGGTCGCCCGGCGGACGTCCGCTTCCCGGGCGCCGGCGAAGTTCTGGAAGGCGAGCACGCGCCGGAGCAGGTGCTGGGCCTCGACGCCGGTGATGCGGTAGCCGGAGGGCGCATCGGCGTTGCCGGGCGCGGCGTCGCGCCGCACCGTGCGCTCCCACGAGGGCATCCAGATCCTGGCGGTGACGCGGCCTTTCTCGTCACGCCGCGCCATGCCGGTCCCGAGCATGGACCAGGTGGAGGCGGGCATGGAGGCGATGAGGGCAGCGCGCACGCCATGATCGCCGCTACCATACTCGCAGTTGAGGCAGCGCAGCGAGATGGCGAGCTCGCCCTGGTCGTCGGGCAGGGCGATCAGCGCACCGCGGGTCTTGAACGGAATGCGCACCAGCTCGGTGCCGCAGCGCGGGCACAGCGCCCGACCCTGCCAGGCGGTGCGGCCGAACTTCAGCGTGCGCGTGGCCCTGGGGAGCTGGCGCCCGGCGCGGCCGAGCAGCCACCAGCCGCCGAAGATACCCGCGCCCCCGGCCAGGCCGCCCGCCATGAGCGCGAGCACTCCGCCCACACCCACCACGGTAAGCGCCTGGTACGTGCGCCGCCGCCGGACCAGCTCGGTGCCGTAGCGCCACCACGCCTCTTCCGTCAGGTTGGCGCGGCCGACGCGGACGATCTCCAGCTCACCGGAGCGCAGGAGCGCGATGTTGTCGGTCTGCGAGAGCAGGCGGGCCCGGTCCTGGACCGTCTTCTCCAGCTCCTCCAGTGCCTCCCAGCGCTCCTCGATCGGCGCCAGGTTCCAGCGCCGGCAGGACGGACACACGGCCCAGAGGCGACCGCGCACGGGGTCATAGGCCACGCGCCGGCCGATGGGGAACTGCTCCAGCGATTCGTTCGCCGGCAGCTCGCGGTGGCAGAAGAGACAGCGGGTGAACAAGGGCTTCTCCTGGGTGCGGACGCGAACTGATATTACCGCGGAGCCCGGGCGCGGGTCCGCGAACGGCCGAGGGGGGGATGGGGCGATGGGGAGATGGGGCGACTCGTCGCCTCACGGACCCGTCGTCCCTACGGTCACGGGGCGCCGAGGGTTTTGCGGCGAAGGCCGCAGCCGCCCGGTTCTTCCCATCACCCCATCGCCCCATCCGCCTCGGTGCGCCCGGGCGCGGGCGAGGTCGCGCAACAACCTGCCCCCGCGTACATTGGCGCGCATGGCGAACCCAAAGAACCTGCGGTCGTTCCTGGACGACCTGGAGCGGGCCGGCGAGCTGGTGCGCGTGACGGAGCCCGTGGCCGCGCGGCTGGAGATCGCGGAGCTGGCCGACCGGGCCATGAAGAGCCCGGGCGGCGGTCCGGCGCTGCTCTTCGAGAAGCCGCTGCTGGACGACGGCTCGGTGAGCGCGCTGCCAGTGGCGATCAACATCTTCGGCTCCTGGAAGCGGATGGCGATGGCGCTGGGGGTGAGCGACGTCGCCGAGCACGGCGCGCGCATCGCCGAGCTGCTGCAACCCGACATCCCCAAGGGCTTCTGGGCGAAGGTGCAGATGATCCCGAAGTTCGCCGAGCTGCGCAAGGTACCGCCGCACATGGTGAAGGGCCGCGTCGCCTGCCAGGAAGTGATCCTCGAAGGCGACGCCGTGGACCTCGCCCGGCTGCCGATCCTCACGTCCTGGCCGAAGGACCCGGGGCCGTTCGTCACGCTGCCCATGGTGATCACGAAGGACCCGGAGAACGGGGTCCAGAACGTCGGCACGTACCGGATGCAGGTGACGGGGCCGCGCACGACCTTCATGCACTGGCAGCGCCACAAGGGTGGGGCCGCGCACTTCCGCGCCTGGAAGGAGCAGCGCCCGGGCGAGCGCATGCCCGTGGCCGTTGCGCTCGGGGCCGACCCGGCGACCATGTACACGCCCACGGCGCCGCTGCCGCCGGGGATCGACGAGTACCTGTTCAGCGGCTTCCTGCGCCGGGAGCCACTGCACGTGGGGGAGGCGACGCTGTCGGACCTCCGGGTCCCGGCGGAGTCCGAGATCGTGCTGGAGGGATACGTCGATCCGGCGGAGCCGCTCGGCATGGAAGGCCCGTTCGGCGACCACACCGGCTTCTACACGCCGCAGGACCTCTTCCCCGTCTTCCACGTCGAGCGCATCACCATGCGTCGCGACGCGATCTACCCCGCGACCATCGTCGGCATCCCGCCGATGGAGGACGTCTACTTCGGCGGCGCGACCGAGCGGATCTTCCTGCCGCTCATCCGCATGACCATGCCGGAGATCGTGGACTACCACATGCCGCCGGAGGGCATCTTCCACAACCTGGTGCTGGTCGGCATCCGCAAGCAGTACCCGGGTCACGCCTACAAGGTGATGAACGGGCTGTGGGGGCAGGGGCTGATGTCGCTGGCCAAGGTCATCGTGGTCGTGGACCACGACATCGACGTGCACAACCCGCAGCAGGTCTGGTGGTTCGCGCTCAACAACATCGACCCGGAGCGTGACATCCGCTTCACCATGGGCCCCGTGGACGACCTGGACCACGCCGCGCGCGGCCCGGCCTTCGGCTCCAAGATGGGCATCGACGGCACGCGCAAGTGGCCCGAGGAGGGCGTGACCCGCAACCAGCCCTGGCCCGAGGTCGTGCGCATGGACCCGGCGGTGAAGGCGCGCATGGGCGAGGTCTGGGAGCGGATACTGCAGAGCGGGAGAGCGGGAGAGCGGGGGAGCGGGCGCTGACATTCCGGGCCATTGTCCGCGCTCCGGGCGTCCGAGGGATCCATAACGGCTATTTCACCACAGAGGCACAGAGGACGCCGAGAACGGACAAACAGATCTGTTGGT
This sequence comes from Gemmatimonadota bacterium, assembly GCA_017881445.1. GTDB lineage: Bacteria > Gemmatimonadota > Gemmatimonadetes > Longimicrobiales > RSA9 > JADGQX01. Next base: position 7,325 of record JADGQX010000123.1, read on the forward strand.
TTGTTTCGCGCGTCCTCCCGGTTGCCGGCAGACCACGGGGTCTCCGTGTCCTCTGCGACTCTGTGGTGAAATCGGTTTTGCCTTGGGGGCGCTCTCTCGACGCGAAACGGCGGCTGGTGTTAGTTTTCGCGCTGCCGGTGGTCGCCGGCGAGTCGCCGTCGCCGCAGCCGCCGGGGGGAATCGCTTGAGCGGGACCGCTGGGGAAATGGAGCTGGGAGCGGGCGATCCGCCGCCGGGCGGGCCGCGCGAGGGGCAGACGTTCGCAGGTGGCTCGCTGCTGGCGCGCTATGCGTCGTTCGTGAAGCTGCCGCACACGCTGTTCGCGCTGCCCTTCGCCGGGGTGGGCGCGATCCTGGGCTCCACCGTGAATCCCGCGGGCGTGACCTGGCGTGCGGCGCTCTGGATCGTGGTGGCCTTCGCGGCGGCGCGCTTCGCGGCCATGGGCTTCAACCGGATCGTGGACCGGCGCTGGGACGCGCTGAACCCCCGCACCGCGGCGCGGGAGCTGCCGGCGGGGCGGCTGTCCCCGGTGCAGGCATGGGCGGGCGTGGCCGTGGCCTCGACGCTGTTCGTGCTGGCGGCCTGGCAGCTGAACCCGCTCTGCGGCTGGCTCTCGCCCGTGGCGCTGGCGTGGGTGTTCTTCTACTCCTACACCAAGCGATTCACCCACTGGGCGCACAACGTTCTCGGCTTCTCGCTGGCGATCGCACCGGTGGGGGCGTACCTGGCGGTGGCCGGGCACTGGAGCCGGCCCTGGTACTCGCTGGTGACGCTGGCGAGCGCGGTGATGTTCTGGGTGGCGGGGTTCGACATCATCTACTCGTTGCAGGACGTGGAATTCGACCGGGCCCACGGCCTCTACTCGCTCCCCGCGCGCAAGGGGGTGCAGCGCTCGCTGCTGATCGCGCGGGTGTTCCACGCCCACGCCATCGTCTTCTTCATCGTGCTGGGCGTGCTGCACCGTTTCCCGCTGCACTCGTTCTACCTGCTGGGCGTCGCGATCACGGCGGTGATCCTGTTCCGCGAACACCGGATGGTGGCGAAGCAGGACCCGCAGCGGCTCGACCTGAAGCTGATCGACCGCGCCTTCTTCCACGCCAACGTGGCGGTGTCCTCCATGTTCTTCGTGTTCACGCTGCTCGACCGGCTGCTGCAGGGATGAGCGACGTCGGCGGGTCCGAGCACGGGCAGGGTGCCGGCGCCCCGGTCACGTTGGCGATCACGGGCGCCTCGGGCGCACCCTATGCCGTCCGCCTGTTGGAGGCGCTCAACGCGCTGCGGGTGCCGGTGCGGCTGGTGATCTCCAGCACGGGTTGGCGCCTGCTGGACGAGGAGCTGGGGCTCACCACCCCCGATTCGCTGCGGGAATGGACCGGCGACTGGTCCGACGTGCTCCTCTACGACGACATGGACCGGGGGGCGACGCCCGCGTCCGGCTCGGCGGCCTCGCGGGGGATGGTGATCTGCCCCTGCTCCATGGGCACGCTGGCCAGCATCGCGCAGGGGACGACGCGCTCGCTCATCGAGCGTGCGGCGGATGTCTGCCTGAAGGAGCGGCGCCCGCTGATCCTGGTGCCGCGGGAGACACCCTACTCGGCCATCCACCTGGAGAACATGCTGCGCCTGACCCGGGCGGGCGCCGTCGTGCTGCCGGCCTCACCCGGCTTCTACCACCGCCCCAAGGGGATCGGCGAGCTGGTGGACTTCGTCGTGGGCCGCGTGCTCTCCCAGCTGGGCCTGCGCCACGAGGTGGGACCGGTGTGGCGGTCCGGAGAGTGATAGGCGCGGATGCGCGGGGGTCCTGGCGCTCAACTGCGGATGGGGAGATGGGGCGATGGTGAGACCGGGCGCCCGCCCGTCGCCGGCGAACCCCGCGGCGCCGGGTGTCGTCGGGTTCCCGGGTCGCCCGCGCCGTCCGGATTCCCCCCATCGCCCCATCGCCCCATCTGTCGGCCTGCGCGGAAGCGCCTGACCCGGCATGAGTAGCGAGGGCGCGATCCGCATTGGCCTGCTCAGCGACACGCACGGGAAGCTGCGACCCGAGGTGTTCGAGCGACTGGCGGGAGTGCTGCGCATCCTGCACGCCGGGGACGTGGGCGGCGAGCACATTCTGCTGGAGCTGGAAACGATCGCGCCGGTCACGGCGGTCTACGGCAACACGGACGGCTGGCAGCTGCGGCGTCGGCTGCCGCAGACGGCGCGGGTGGAGGAGGCCGGGCGGCGCCTGGTGGTCACGCACGGCGACGCGATAGGCTCGCCCACGCCGGCGAAGCTGGCCGCGGCTTACCCCGAGGCGGACGTGGTCGTCTACGGGCACACGCACCAGGCGCGGGTGGAGCGGGTGGGACGGACGCTGGTCGTGAACCCCGGGGCGGCAGGCCCCGCCCGCTTCAAGCTGGTGCCCTCCGTTGCCATCCTGACGCTTTCCCTGGCGGGCGAGAGCGTGGAAATCATGGATCTCTAATGCAGAGCGCGATTCGCACGCAGGGACTGACGCGCGATTTCGGCAAGCTGCGCGCCCTGGACGGCCTGGAGCTGGAGGTCCCGGCGGGGAGCATCTTCGGCTTCCTCGGACCGAACGGGGCGGGGAAGACGACGACGATCCGGCTGCTGCTGGGGCTGCTGGAGCCGACCTCGGGCTCGGCCGAGATTCTCGGCCACGACGTCGCGACGGCGGGCGACCGGGTGCGGGCGGCGGCGGGCGCGCTGCTGGAGCACCCGGGGGTCTACGAGCGCCTGACGGCGGAGCGGAATCTCGAGTACTACGGGCGGATCTACGGGCTGGGCCGGGTGGAGATCGCGGCGCGCTCGCGCGAGCTGCTCGAGCACTTCGGGCTGTGGGAGCAGCGGGCGAAGCGGGCGGGTGAGTTCAGCCGTGGCATGAAGCAGAAGCTGGCGATCGCGCGGGCCATGCTGCACCGGCCGAAGCTACTCTTCCTGGACGAGCCTACGGCGGGGCTGGACCCCGCCTCCGCCGCGGCGCTGCGCGATGACCTGCTGGCGCTGGTGGCGCACGAGGAGGTCACGATCTTCCTGACCACTCACAACCTGGACGAGGCCGAGCGCGTCTGCGGGCTGGTCGGAGTCATCCGGGCGGGGAAGATGCAGGCGCTGGGCGCGCCGGCGGCGCTGCGGACGCAGGCGGGCACGGGCGCGGCGGGTCGCAGGGTCGAGATCGTGGCCACGGGTTTGACGGAGGAGCTGCGCGCGGCGGTCGCCGCGCGCCCGGAGGTGGAGTCGGCGAGCACGCGCCCGGATGGCGTGCTGGAGCTGGCGCTGCGCGAGGGCGGCCGCCCCGCGGCCGTGGTGGCGCTGCTGGTCGCCGGCGGCGCCGGGGTGGACGAGGTGCGGCGGGTCACGCCGTCGCTGGAAAGCGTGTACCTGGAGCTGATGGAGGCGTGATGAGGCCCGGGGACGTGCGGACGGTCATGTGGAAGGAGCTGCGGGAGCTGGGAGATGCGCTCACGGGCGGATCGCGGGCACAGCTCGTCGTGCTGGCGTTCGTGGGCGTCTTCTTCGGCGTCATCTCGCCCATGCGCCGGGGCGCCGCCTGGTTCACCGACGGCTCGGCCGTGCTCTCCTACGCGTTCATCGGCATGGTGCTGCTCATGCAGCCGATCGCGGACGTCTTCGCCGGCGAGCGGGAGCGCCACACGCTCGAGACGCTGCTCTCGACGCGCCTCGACGACAGCTCGATCGTGCTGGGGAAGCTCCTGGGCGTGCTGGCGCCGGTCTGTGCGGCCACGACCCTCGTCTACGCCGTGGCGATCGTCGCGACCAACATCGAGTTCGGCCACGGACAGCTGCTGCTGCCGCCGTTCTGGAGCGTGGCCACGACGCTGGCCGCCATCGTGCTCATCCCGGGGCTCATGGCGGCGATCGGCGTGAACGCGTCCATGCACGCGAACACGGTGCGCAAGGCGGCGCAGATGCTCAGCCTCTTCGTCATGGGCCTGGTCTTCCTGCCCCTGATCGTCACCCAGGTCTTCCCCCGGGCGTGGGTGACGCGGCTCGTGGCGCTCCTCAACGGCCATTCGCCCGCACAGGTCGGCCTGGCCGTCGGTGCGGGTCTGCTGGCGCTGGACATCGGCATCGTGCTGCTGGCGCTGGCGCGCTTCCGGCGAGGCCGGCTAGCGCTGGACTGAGAGGGCGCTCAGCGGGGCGGCGCCTCGCGACCGGCGGGGTGCTTGGCCGGCCGGCGGACGTGGCGCAGCATGCGCTCGGCGCCCTCGCGCACGTCACGCGAGCTGACCGGCGGGGTGCGCCGCCGCGGGGCGTCGATCTGCAGCCGGTCCACGACGGTGTTGATGCCCGGGGTCCGGGCGGCGATGGCCAGGGCGCGGCGGCGCTCGTCCTCGGTGCGGACCACGCCCAGGACCGCCAGGGTCCCGCTCTCCAGCTCGTCCACGTCGATCTCCCGGCGGCCGAGCACGCGATCGCCCCAGAGCGCGTCCAGCGCCCGGTCCTCGAGGCGCGTGCGCCGCCGGCCCTCCATCGCTTCCTTGATCAGGTGCCGCCCGCGGCGTGAGATGAACAGCCCGCTGGCCAATGCGCCCAACCCGATGACGCTCGCCACGCCGATCTTGATCGCGAGATTCGAGAACGCGCGATCGTCCTGGTTCTGCATGCCCGCTCCGCGCTCCTGTTCCGCCGGCTCCGGGGGGGCCGGCCATGTGCAACATAACGCGCAAACCGCGCGCCGGGACAGCCCACGCGCGTCGCGTCGACGTCGCGGGAGGTCTCACGCGGAGCCAATAAACGTCGCTCGCGGCCGAGCGAACGTCAACGGACTATCTCACGCAGAGCCGCAGAGCCGCAGAGGGGGCGTCCGGAAATGCCGGCGAATCCTGTTCCAGCGAATAGAAAGAAGGCGAAAGGATTGCCTATAGAGATAGGAAACTGTCCCGACCCATAGCCTGCTTAGAAAATTCTTTGGGGGCTTCAGTCCAAAGCTCCAAGGGGGGATGGCGGGTCCTGGAAGCGGGCAACTCAGGAATGCTCCGAGCGTTGCCCAAATGCAGTTGCTTCTCTCCGCAAAAAGGGAGGCGCCAAGAACCATGTCGCTGCTGACCAAAACGTCAAAGTCCCACTCCTGCTTGCAGCGTTCTAGATCCTTCAACTGTTCCTCCCCTTGGGGGAGAGAAAATTCTAGAACGTACTTGATCGCCTCGTTGAGGCTGCGAACGAAGTTCCGCGAGCGAATGGGCATTCCTAACGAGGCAACTTTTGCATTCCTCAGCTTCTTCGTCGAGGCAGGGTTTGTTTTCGT
>JADGQX010000124.1 GCA_017881445.1 Gemmatimonadota bacterium
CGGCCGCTCTCAGCGGCCGCCGGACTCCGCCAGGAAGCGCTCCAGCGCCGAGCGGCCCGCGGCCGTGAGATGGAAGGTGTTGTCGCCGAACTGGAAGATGAGCCCGTGCGCCCGGCGCATCCGGTCCAGCTGCGCCCGGCTGGAGTAGAGCTGCAGTAGCACGTAATCCCTGCCGTGCCGATCCCGGCCCGCCATCTCGCCAAACGTCGAGCACGCCACGTCCGGCCGGCCATCCACCCAGTAGTCCACGCAGCTCGTGTGCGAGGCATCGACCCATTGCGCGGTCGGCGTCGGGCCCACGGCCGGCTCAGCATAGCGCAGGAAGAACTTGTAGCGCTCGCAGCTCACCACGCAGCCCTCCTCGTCGCGGCTCAACGAGAAAAGCACCGTCAGGTTCGGGTCCGTCGTGGGCAGCCACGCCGTGGCCGGCTCGTCCGCCGTCGAGGGCCGCACCGGCGCCACGGTGCTCGCCACACTCGTCGCGCGCTCCTGCGCCCGGACGCCAGACTGCCCCGCCACCGCCAGCAGGCCGGCCAGCGCCAGCGCGGCGCAGCGCCAGGCAAGCGTCTCGATCCAGCGGGGGGCCGTCCGAGCGAACGAGGCGCGCGGGGCGTGCGGCGTGCACGAGGCGACAGGCGCGACCTGCGCGACCGCGGCGAAGGGGCGAGCGCGACGCATGGCGGGCCTCCCGGGCTGGGGACGGCGCAGCGCCCGGACCGACCGGTCCGCGCGCCCTCGTCGCCCGACCATTCGCACCCACGCCAGCCGGGCAGAGGCAGTGTCGCCTCCCCCACCCCGGCGCGGGGCATCAACCATCAGCGGTCCCGCCGCAGCCGGCGGACTCCCGCTTCGCGAACGTTGCCTGAGCCCGGACGATCGCCCGTTCGGGCAAAGCGTGTTCCTCCGGGGCCCTGGATTGCCATCTGCGGCCATGCCAAAACGTTAGCCCTATTTTCCTGCCGAAAGTCGTCGGGTGGGGAGCGGGTCAAATGCCCGGGCGGTGCGGGGCAAAACGACCCACAAGTGGGTGAAAAGACCCGGCTCCGTGGGCGGCCCTGGGCACAAGTGCTGGCGTGGACGTGAGTTAGGGAAAAACTGCCGCGGGCCTCCGTTTTGCCCCGGTCTCCCCCAGTCACCGGGGGATTCCCCCCTGGACTGGAGGGACCATGCCCGGCGCCGCCAGCCACGAGACGCCACGACCCGAAGCGGCGGGCTCGAGATTCTCGGGCCGGCTGAGCCGGCGGCTGCTGGGCTGGTTCCTGCTCTTCTCGCTGGTGCCGCTGTTCGCCTCGAACACGATCGGCTACCTGAAGGCGCGGGAGATCATCGAGCGCCTGGTGGACCGCTACCTGGCGGCGGTGGCGGAAGTGGAAGCGCGGCACGTGTCGGATGAGGTGGAGCGGCATCTGTCGTCGCTGGAGATGCTGGCGGCGGGGAACCAGTTCCTGGCGGCGGGGCTGGAGCGGCTGGAGGGGCAGCCGACGACGAACGACATGGGGCGAGTGGTGGGGCGGTCGGTGCTGCAGGAGTACCTGGAGGAGAAGCTGGAGGGGTCGGCGGGGCTGGAGGGGCTGTACCTGGAGGGTCCGGACGGGACGGTGTTGCTGGCGGTGGGGCACGTGGACGCCGGCTCACTGAAGCCGCGGGGTCCGGCCGGGGGAGGGGGGGCTGGCACGGTGCCGGGATTCGCGCCGCTGGCGGATGGTCCCGACGGGAGCGCGCGCTTCCGGCTGGCGGTGGTGGTCTGGGATCAGGGCCGGCCCGCGGGGCTGCTGGCGGGCGTGGTGGGCCGCTCCTCGCTGGCCACGTTCCTGGGGATTCCGCGCCACCTGGCGGGCACGGTGGAGAGCTTCATCTTGGACGATCGGGGGCGCCCGGTCTTCGTGTCGCACCCACACGGTCCGGTGGACTACGCGCGGGCGCTGGCCACGCCGCTTACGCGGGCGGCGCCGGGCGCGCACGCGCACTACCCGGATGCCGAGGGCCAGGAGGTGGTGGGGACGTCGGTGTCGATCCCGGGTCTGCCCTGGCGGTACGTGACGCAGGTACCGGCCTCGGACGCCCTGGGCCCGCTCTGGCTGCTGCGCTGGCTGTCGAGCCTGCTGGAGGCGTTGTTGCTGGCGGTACTGGTGGCGGCGGCGTGGTTCGTATCGCGGGAGATGGTGGCGCCGATCCGGCGTCTGGTGGCGGCGACGCGGCGGGTGGCGCAGGGGGACCTGGGGGCGCGGGTGGTGGTTCGGAGCTCGGACGAGATCGGCGAGCTGGCGCACGCCTTCAACGAGATGGCGGCGGAGCTGGCGCAGGCGTCGGAGCGCGTGCGGGAGCTGCATCGGCGGGAGATCGAGCGGGCGCAGCACCTGGCGACGGTGGGCGAGCTGGCGAGCGGAGTGGCGCACGAGATCAAGAACCCGCTGGTGGGCATCTCGAACGGGCTGGACCTGGTGCGGCGGCGGATCGCGCCGGATCCGGCGGTCGATCCGATCATGGACGAGATGAGCCGGCAGCTGAGGCGGATCGAGGGCGCCGTACGGGACCTGCTGACCTTCGCGCGGCCGGCCACGCCCACGCTGGCGCCGGCGGACGCCAACGAGATCGTGCGACGGGCGGCGCGGCTGGTGCTGCCGGCGGCGGAGCACGCGGGCGTGAGCATCGATTTCCGGCTGGAGCCGTCGCTGCCCGAGCTGCTGCTGGACGAAGAGCAGCTGCGCCAGGCGCTGGTGAACCTGGTGATGAACGCGGTGCAGGCCACCCCGGCCGGCGGACGGATCACGGTGAGCACGCGCGTGCACGACGGGGTGCTGGAGACCGAGGTGAAGGACACGGGTCGCGGGATCACGCCCGACGACCTGCAGCAGATCTTCAAGCCGTTCTACACGACACGACACAGCGGTACGGGCCTGGGGCTCTCGATCTCACAGGAGATCGTGGAGCGGCACGGTGGCCGGATCGAGGTGGAGAGCAAGCTGGGCCGCGGCGCGAGCTTCACCGTCGTGCTGCCGGTGCAGCCCGTGGCCGCGGCTGCGGCCCACAAGTCCCTGGAGGTGCCCGCATGAAAGGCGCGCGGATCCTCGTCTGTGACGACGAGATGCTCATCCGTCTCTGGCTGGTGGAGCACCTGCGCGAGGCGGGGCACGCGGCGGAGGGGGTCGCGGACGGGAGCGAGCTGCTGGCGCGGCTGGAGCGCGAGCCCGTGGACCTGGTGCTGCTGGACGTGCGCCTGCCGGATGGCTCGGGCGTGGAGCTGCTGCCGCGCATGCACGCGCTCGATCCCGGACTGCCCGTGATCATGATGACGGCCTACGGCGAGATCGGCACCGCCGTGGCGGCCGTGCGCGCGGGGGCGGAGCACTTCCTGGAAAAGCCGATCCGGCTGGAGGAGCTGCAGCTGCTCATCGAGCAGAGCCTGGAGCGGCGGGCGCTGCACCGGGAGCTGGAGCAGTACCGGGACGGGCACCGCTGGCAGTTCGCGGACGTGGCGCTGGTCGGGCGCTCCTACGCCATGCGCAAGGTGGCCGAGTTCGTGGCGCGCATGGGCGGACGCGCGGGGGGACCGAACGTGCTGATCCGGGGCGAGAGCGGCACGGGCAAGGACGTGGTGGCCCGGGCGATGCACGCCCGCGGGCCGCGCCACGCCCACCCCTTCATCAAGGTGAACTGCACGGCCCTGCCGGAGCACCTGGTGGAGAGCGAGCTCTTCGGCCACGAGGCGGGCGCCTTCACGGACGCGCGCGAGGCCAAGAAAGGACTGCTGGAGCTGGCCCACGGGGGCACGGCCTTCCTGGACGAGATCGGCGACATGCCCCGGGCCGCCCAGGCCAAGCTGCTGGGATTCCTGGAAACGCATTCCCTGCGACGGGTGGGCGGGGTGCGCGACATCGAGGTGGACACGCACGTGATCGCCGCCACGAACCGCAACCTCGAGGCGGCGGTGGCGCAGGGCGACTTCCGCGAGGACCTGTTTTACCGCCTGAACGTGTTTCCCCTGGAGCTGCCGCCGCTGCGGGACCGGCCGGAAGACATCGCGCCGCTGGCTCTGCACTTCGTGGACATGCTCTGCCGCGAGCTGCGGCTGCCGCCTCGCCATTTCTCCTCCGACGCGCTGGTCGCGCTGGAGCAGTACGAGTGGCCGGGCAACGCACGCCAGCTCAAGAACGTGCTCGAGCGCATCCTCTTCCTCGAGGACGCCAGCCTGATCACGCCCGCGAGCCTGCCGCCCGAGGTGCGTCCCAGCGCCGCCGCCGGCGCGGGCAGGATCTTCGTGCTGCCCCCGGCCGGCGTCAGCCTGGATGCGCTGGAGCGCGAGCTGATCTGCCAGGCGCTGGACCGCATGGACGGCAACAAGACGGGCGCGGCCCGGCTGCTGGGTCTCTCCCGTGATACCCTGCGCTACCGGCTGGAGAAGCACGGCCTGGGCGCGGGCCGCCCCCGGCCGGAGGAAGCGGACGAGGGGGCGGGGGCGGCGCCGCTGCCGGGCGCGGCGAACTGAGACAGCGGCGACACCACCTGCCGAAAAGGAACGCCCCGGCCGGCCAGCCGGGGCGTTCGCGTCAGCAGGGGGCGAGCAGGCGCCGCGGCCGCTAGCTGCCAGCCTTGGGGAAGCCCCGCACGTACTTCATGACCGCCTGCATCTCCGCCGCCGTCATCTTGTCCTCGAGCGGCTTCATCTTCTCGCCGCCCTTCTGCATCGACTTCATGAACCTGGCGTCGTCCGTCTTGGCCAGGAAGGCCGCATCGAAGAGGGCGGGCGGGTTCAGGTGCGCCTTCATGACGGGCGTGGGCACGCCGCCGGCGGGCCCGTGGCAGTTCTTGCAGAACTTGAGATAGAGGGCCTGGCCATTGGGGCTCTGGGCGGACGCGCCGGCGGCGCCACCGAGCAAGGCGAGGGCGGCGAAGGCCAGGGTCCAGCGCAGCATCTTCATGTAAGTACTCTCCGTCTTCAGTCAGGCCGGCGCTGTCTCGACCGGCCGGGTTGCGTGAACGGGCGCCGCCCAGCGGCGTCCGGGGCTACAGGATAGGGCGAGCGGCCCGGCTCAGGTGCGGCCGGAAGCCGATGCTGAAGGTCAGGTAGTCGGCCTTGTACGGGAGCAGGTCGTTGCCGAGGGGCACGCCGGAAACCGCCGCCGGACTGGCGCTGCTATAGACGAGGGTGCCGAGCCCCGCCGTGCGGAAGTCGTAGCTGTCCCAGCTCTCGTGGCTGAAGCCCAGGGACGCGGACCAGTTGGGGTTGACGTCGTAGCGGAACGACACGTGGACGGGGTTCCAGGTGTGGCTGATCTCCGGGAAGTCCGTCGCGGTGGCGTTGGCGATGGAGGCCGCGGTCGTGGCGCTGGGCGCCCGCGGGTTCCTGGTCTGGAGCAGAGTCGCACCGCGGGAGCGGTCCCAGCGGAACTCGACGTCCAGCCGTTTGGGGACGAGCGTGCCCGTGAGGCCGACGCCGCCCGTCTGCATGAGGTCCCGCTCGTCGATCTGGTAATCGAAGGTACCGTTGTTGGGGTTCGTCCCGTCCCGGTACTTGTTGAGCTCCCCCATCCGGTACAGCTCATAGGTATAGCTGGCGAAGACGGTCAGGCGCGTGCCGACCAGGTAGGAGACGTCGCCGCCCAGCACGGTATTGCGATCGCTCTGGACGCCGTAGGCCGAGTTCGGGTAGTTGTCGTGCCCGATGCTGTAGTTGGCGCTGAACGCCAGCCGATCGGAGGCGGAGATCTGCGCCAGCAGGTCCCCGGCGTTCCGGTCGCGGTCGGCCATGTTGAACCGGCGGAAGCCGTTGAAGTTGTCGTTGGCGGTGCCGTCGGCGTAGCCGTCGTTGAGCCGGTTGGAGTGGGACACGGATGCCCGCAGGGAGATCCAGTCCGCCGGCGTCACGTCCAGGGCCAGGCGAGGCGTGTACTCGTTGGTGGTGGCGACCTCCAGCCCCTCCGCCCGGTTCCAGCGCTCCCAGGCGTAGCCGGCCTGCACGCCCACCAGTCGGATCGGGCTCCAGCGCAGCTCGAGACCGGCGTTCTGCTTCCTGTAGGGGAAGCGCTCGGTGACGACGGTGGTGTCGGCGAAAGCGGTGATGGAGCGGTCGGTGATCACCTCCAGCGGTATCTGCTTGCCCGTGAACAGCTGGGTGCGGTCGTCGAAGTCCCAGTAGCGGTAGCGCGCCGTGAGGCTGACGGCCCGGAAGGGGCGCGTGGTGGCCGTGAAGTTGGCGAGCAACGTGCGCACGTCGCCGTTCAGGCTGGTCGGCTCCGTGGCCAGCCGGGAGTCCGTGAGCGCGGAGTTCGAGGTATAGGGGATGAAGGGCTCGTTCTGACTGCGCACGCCGTAGGAGAGCGTGCTGTTCACGCGGGTGCGGAAGGGCAGGTTCAGCCCGCCCGCGACGGTGAAGGTCTGGGCCAGGTTGCTGGGCGCCAGCGCGGCGCGCCCGACCGACGAGCCTGCCGTGGGCGAGCTGGTGGCCAGCAGGGGGTTGGTCACGCTCACCGACGCGTTGGAGTTGTCGAAGGCATTCAGGTCGTAGGCCAGCTGCACCTGGTAGCGCCGCCGCACGTAGCTCTCGGACAACTTCAGGTCGCGCACGTTCTGGTCCACCGGCTCCAGGAACTCGCGGTAAAGGCTGGTGGCGTTCAGCGACATGCTCATCGGGCGACTGCCGCTCTTGGCGATGTTGGTGAAATCCGCCGTGATGTCGTGGTGCGCATCGGGCGTCACCGTGAGCACCGCCTGGGCGACGTCCCAGCCCGTGCGCACCGGCCCGATGAAGGGCGCGGCCCTCCAGGCGGTGGTGTCCGCGAGGGTGCGCAGAAGGGTGGAGGGCAGGGAGAAGGGCGAGCTCGTGCCCGAGCCCGCCACCAGGCGCGCATCCGTGGAGAAGGTGTGCGGGATCCGGTCCCAGCCCAGGCGCAGGTCGAAGAGCCCGGGTTGCTGCGCCCGCCCGGCCAGCGCCTGGTCCAGCCGGAAGGCGTCCGCCGCCGTCAGCTCGTACTTCCTGCGGCCATCGCCCGGCTGATAGTTGATGCGCAGGTTCTGCAGCACGGGCCCGGTGCCCATGTCGCGGTACTCCTCGAACTTCGCCATCTGCTGCGCGCTGGGCTTGTTGGTGAAGCTGCGCCAGCCCAGCTCAGCGGAGCCCGACAGGATCGAGTCGGGGGTCTGTGCCCGCCCCGCGCCCGGGTTCGCCAGCAGCGCCCCCGCCAGCAGCAGCAGACTGCCGCCGCGCTTAACGCTCGTCATGAAGCGCCTCCTAGCGCGTGAAGGTCGAACCGGACGGATGGTTCGAGCCGTGGATGGCGAAGTGACAGTTCACGCACTGACGGTTCAGCAGGAACGTGGCGGACGATGGCACCGCCGCGATGTTCAGCGGCCGCGCCGGGTGCCCGCTGGTGTCGTGGCAGCGCTGGCAGAGGCGCGGCTTGGCCACCTTGAGCATCTTCTCGTTGTTCGAGCCGTGGGGGTCGTGGCAGTTGCCGCAGCTCTCCTCCACCGGCGCATGCTCGTAGAGGAAGGGCCCGCGCTTCTCCGCGTGGCAGGAGTAGCAGACGTCGTTCATGGAGTTGCCCTTCAACAGCTTCTCCGTGGGCGATCCATGCGGATTGTGGCAGCTGGCGCAGTCCAGCTTGCCCTCGCGCAGCGGCATGTGGGAGAAGCGCGCGAGCTGGGCCGTGCGCTGCTGGTGGCACTGCCCGCACGTCTCCAGCACCGTGGCCCGCTTGAGCTGCCCGCGCTCCGACACCTGCTGCATGATCGTGTGGCAACTGGTGCAGGCCAGGTCCCGGCCTTCGTGCGGGCTCCCCTGCCAGTACATGCGCGCCGTCCGATCGTGGCACTGCAGGCAGGGCGCGTTGCGCTCCGCCACCGGGCGCGGGTCCTTTGACGAGAAGCCGAGCAGCAGCCCCGGCTTCTTGCCGTTGGTATCCACGTGCGCACTGCCCGGGCCGTGACAGCCCTCGCAGCCGAGCTTCTGCGTCTCGTCCTTCGGTGCCTTGAGGAACAGGCGTCCCATGGACGTGGCCGAGAAGCGGTCGTACTGGTCCGGGTGGCACCCCTGGCACACCTCCGTCCCCACGTACTCCAGCTTCTTTGCCTGCGCGCCCTGGGCCGCGCTCCCGCGCGGCGGGGCGAGGCACACGAGCCCCAGGGACAACCCCAGCAGGGCTGTCTTCAAGTACCTCATCGTGACTACTCCCTGGTCAGGCGTTGGACTCCGGCCCGTTCCGCGCCGCCCGGGGGCGGGCGACTCTGCCCGCTTTCAGGGCAACGGACATGCCCGGGTGGGCCGCAGGTACTAACTCCTTTTTCGCAAACGACTTATCCCGCATGTCACCGGTCCTGGCCGGCGCGCCCGGTGGGGGATATCCCCCGGCCGGATGGCCCGGGTCTGCCGGCGAGTGGGGGATATCAACGGCTCTCGCCGACTAGGGCGCGGGCCGCTCCGCCTCGGCGCCGGCGCGGGCCAGGCCGATGGAGCGCAGACCGTCGAGCACCTCGAGGGGGAAGGGGATGATGGTGCTGTTGCGCTCGCCGGCGATCTCGGAAAGCGTCTGCAGGTAGCGGAGCTGGAGCGCGGGTGGCTCGCCGCGGATGATGTGGGCGGCCTTGGCGAGGGTCTCGGCGGCGAGGAGCTCGCCGTCGGCGAGGATGACCTTCGCGCGCTTCTCGCGCTCGGCCTCGGCCTGCTTGGCCATGGAGCGCTGCATGGTCTCGGGCAGGATGACGTCCTTGACCTCGACGACGGAGACCTTGACGCCCCAGGGCTCGGTGTGCTGGTCGATGATCTGCTGGAGCTTCTGGTTGATGCTCTCGCGGTGCGTGAGCAGCTCGTCCAGGTCGGACTGGCCGAGGACGCTGCGCAGGGTGGTGAGTCCGATCTGGGTCGTCGCCTTGACGTAGTCGACGACCTGGAGGAGCGCCCGGATGGGATCGACGACGGCGAGGTAGACGACGGCATCGACTTTGATGGTGACGTTGTCGCGGGTGATGATCTCCTGCGGCTCGACCGTGAGGGCGACGGTGCGGGTGTCGATGCGGTACATGCGGTCGACGAAGGGGATGATGAAGTTGAGCCCGGGCTCGCGGAGCTCGCGCAGTCGTCCGAAGCGCAGCACGACGCCGCCCTCGTACTGGCGGACGACCCGGGTCGCCAGGACGAGGAGGACGATGATGAGGAGCGCGGCGACGATGCCGATGAAGACGTTGGCCATGGGTTTCGCCTTGGGTCAGCGGACGTAGCGTGGGCGCGGGGGCCGACCCTCGGAGCGGAGGCCGAAGAGGAAGGCCATGAGCCCGAGGAAGAACAGGAGCCCGCCAGCATAGGCGCCGGCCATGAGCGACCACTCGACGGCCGTGGGGTGGTAGGCGACGAGGCCGGGGATGAGCGCCTGGCGCATGAGCGAGGGCAGCAGCACGTAGGTGCGCTCGGCGAAGACGCCCACGATGACGAGGAGGCAGGCGAGCGCGATTCCCCTGGGGGTGCGCGTCCAGGGCAGCGCCAGCAGCGCGAGCGGGACGAGCACGCCCACGACGATGTCGAACCAGAAGATCCGGGCGAAGCGGCCGAAGAGGATCTCGTGGAAGACCTGGAGGTGCGCGGGAGTGCCGGAGTAGCCCACCGTGAGGAATTCGCTGAAGAGCAGGTAGAGGAGCACCGGTATGAGCGCGAGGAGGTAGCCGGCCAGGGACTGCACGACCTCGTCGGCGACCTCGAGCTTGAAGAAACGCCGGCTGACGAGCACGGCCAGGATGACGCCGGCGAGGCCGGACACCAGTGCCGACGCGATGAAGAGCGGGGCGAGGATGGGCGTGTTCCAGCCCGGCTGCCCTTTCACCAGGCCGAGGATCCACGCAGTCACGGAGTGGAGCGCGACCGCGCCGGGGATGGAGATGATGGCCAGGGTGCGGAGGAAACGGTGGTCCCAACGCAGGGCGCGCTCGGAGAGGCTGGTGTGGCCGAGCGTGAAGAGCTGGACCAGGGGGCGCCAGCGGCCCTGGCCGCGGCGGCGCACGAGCTCGCCGCGGGCGCTGAAGTAGAGCAGCGCCACGCAGAGGAACATGTAGGACGTGATGGCGGTGACGTCCCAGAGCAGGGGCGAGGAGAAGTTGGGACTGAGGAAGACGAAGAAGAAGCGGGTGGGCTGCCCGAGGTCCATAATGATGAAGCTGGCGGCGAGGAACAGGAAGCTCGTGGCCAGCACCTCGGCCAGGATGGCCACCGGCTTCATGTCGGTGCGCTCGAGCAGGTGCACCAGGGCGGAGACGCCGATGCCGCCCGCGCTCAACCCGACGCAGAAGATGAAGTTGGCGATGTAGAGGCCCCAGAAGACGGGCCGGTTCAAGCCGGTAACGCCGAGTCCGTCGACGAACTGGGTGGAGTACATGTAGAGCGCCCAGAAGACGAGCGCGCCCAGGGCGAGCGCCAGCCACTGGTAGGCGCGGGTCGCCGGCGCCGCATCGGCGTGCGACGGGGTGTGCGGGAGGGTCACCGCTCGTGCCATGCTGCGCCTCCGTCAGGCCTGGGCCTGGGCATTCCACTCGCCTTCCTTCAGATAGATGACCTTGGGCTCGGTGCCGAGCTCCTCGAGCAGGCGGAAGGCGCGCGAGCTGGCGGCCAGCTTGTGGACCGTGGTGTCGGGGTCGTCGAGGTCGCCGAAGAACATGGCCGTCGCGGGACAGCCTTCCACGCAGGCCGGCACGAAGTCGCCCTCGCCTCGCACGGCCCGGCCCTCGATGGCGGCCTGCTCCCGGGCCTTCTGCAGCCGGTGATGGCAGAAGGTGCACTTCTCGATGACGCCCTTGGGGCGCAGGGAGACGTCGGGGTTGAGCGAGCTGCGCATCTCCTCCGGCCAGCGGAACTTCGACCAGTTGTACCAGTTGAAGAACTTGACCTGGTAGGGGCAGGCATTGGCGCAGTAGCGGCAGCCGATGCAGCGCGGGTAGATCTGCCCGACGATCCCCGAGGGACTCTGGAACGTGGCCCGCGTGGGACAGACCCGGGTGCAGGGCGGCTGGTCGCACTGCTGGCAGAGCAGCGGCAGGAAGCGGGTCTTCACGTGGGGGTAGTCCCCCTCGGTGGCGGCCATGACCCGCATCCAGGAGATCTCGCGCCCGCCCGCCGCCTCCTCCTCGTCGGAGAAGGGGACGTTGTTCTCCTGCTTGCAGGCCACCACACAGGCCTGGCAGCCGCTGCAGCGGTCCAGGTCGATCACCATGCCCCAGCGGGGGCGCCTCTCTTCGGTCATCGTCGCTCCGTGCTAGGCCGTGTAGACCTTGACGCGAGTCAGGTACAGCGGGGCGCCGCTGACGGGGTCGGGAGTAGCGGAGAGCAGCGCGGCGGCGTTGACGCCCTTGCCGCGGGCATAGCGCCCGAGCTGCTGGTGCCCCTGGCCCAGCACGATGGCGAGCACGTCGGGCATGACGCCGGCGAACAGGCGGGCCCGTACGCGCACGCGGCCCACGGGCGACTCGACCCAGACGATGTCGCCCTCGGCGACGCCCAGGCGCGCCGCCGTGGCCGGATTCAGCTCCGCCCACGAGCCCCAGGCCTCGCTCAGGTGGGGCGCGATGATCTCCTGCAGGAACGGCTGGTTGGCATTGCCGCCATCGCCCAGCGCCAGGGTGGTGAAGGCATGCAGGCGCAGCGGGTAGCTGCCCGGATCGCCCAGCTCGGCCCGGGGCGCGTAGTGCGGCAGGTAGAGCCGATCGTCGCCCAGGGGAACGCCGAAGCCGGCCACGAGCTGTGCCGGGTGCTCGGCGGCGCGCAGGGCCTCGCGCAGCGTGCGGGAGTAGAACTCGAACTTGCCCGAGGCGGTGCGCAGCACGCGCCCCCAGTCGCCGTAACGATAGGGCCCCCCGGCCCAGCCGCCTTTGGCCACGACATCGTTCCAGTAGTCCTCGGGCGAAACCGGCGCCGGGGCCTTCGCGGCGGCGCTCCCGCCCTTGGCGGCGTCGGGCCCGCCCTTCGCGGCCTCGGGCCCCGCGCCCGGGGCGGCGCCGGGTCTGGCGCCGGCAGCGACGCCGGCGTCCGCCGGGGCGAAGGCGGCGCCGGAGCCGTCCCGCTGCAGGGCGGCCACCCGGCTGACGAGGACCTCGCGGTGGTCCTTCCAGGGGAAGGCGGCCGCGAGTGCGCCGCCGAGGTGGCGGGCGAGATCGAGGACGACGTCGCCCGTGTGGCGGGTCTGGTAGAGCGGCTCGAGCGCCGGCTGGCCGATGCCGATGACGACGCGAGGCAATCCGGGCGAGGCGGGCGCGTCCTGCCAGCCCTCGGGGAAGACGTGGTCGGGGAGCACCAGGTCCGCGTGCACGGCGGTGTCGTCCAGGAAGGACGAGAAGCTGACCACGAAGGGGATCGCTTCGACGGCGCGACGCATGCCCTCCGGATCCGGGCCCGCGAACACCGGGTCGGCGCCCCAGACCAGCAGCGCCCGCGGCCGGCCGGCGGCGGGGCCGTGCAGGAAATCGGCAAGGGTGGGGGCGCGGCCGGAGACGCGGCTTCCTCCCGGCGGCGGCGCCGCCAGCCCGCGGGCGGCCACGGGCTCGGGGACGACGTCCGCCCAGTCGGTCGCGGGCGCGTCCGGGGCGAGGAGCACGCCGCCGCGGCGCTCGATGCCGCC
>JADGQX010000125.1 GCA_017881445.1 Gemmatimonadota bacterium
AGCGCCAGCGCCAGCACCCACCCGGGCAGCGGCGCGCGCGGAAAGCGCCCGGGCGACCTCACGGCCGCGCCTCCGGGCGGGTGCCCGCCAGCGCCCGCTCGAGCAGTGCGGCCACGTAGGGCGTGGCCGGCGTCGCCAGCAGGCTGTCGAAGGGGCCGCGCTGCTCCACCCGGCCGGCGCGCATGACGATCAGCTCGTCGGCCACGAGCCGCGCCTCCAGCAGGTCGTGCGTCACCAGCAGCGTGGTGACCTCGAGGCTGCGGCGCAGCGCCGCGAAGGCCGACTGCACGTCCGAGCGCGTGATGGCGTCCAGGGCGCCGAAGGGCTCGTCCATGAGCAGCACGGCGGGGCGGCCGGCCAGGGCGCGAGCCAGGGCCGCGCGCTGGCGCTGGCCGCCCGAGAGCTCGTGCGGGAAGCGGTCGCCGTACTCCTCGGCGCCCAGCCCGACCAGGTCAAGCGCCCCGGCCGCGGCGGCGCGGGCATCGTCGCGGCCCAGCAGCGTGGGCACCAGCGCCACGTTGCGCAGCACGGACCAGTGCGGGAGCAGACCGCCCTGCTGGGGCACGTAGCCGATGCGCCGGCGCAGCGCCACCTCGGACAGCCGCGCCACGTCGGCGCCGGCCACCCGCACCTCGCCCGCCCAGGGCACGACCATGCGATTGAAGCAGCGCAGCAGGGTGGTCTTCCCCGATCCGCTCTCGCCCACCACGGCCACGCACAGGCCGGGCTCGACCCGGACGCTGACGCCGTCCAGCGCCACGACGACGCCGTAGCGACAGCGCAGGTCGCGCGTCTCGAGCGAGACCGGGCCGTCCAGCGGCTCGGGCGTCGCCAGCCCCCCGACACCGCCCCCTGCTGCTCGCCTTGCCGGCATCCGCACTCCCCCCGGGTGATGGCCGGCTGATCTTACGGTGCCCCGACGCCGGCGCGCCATTGACGGTCCGGCTCCTGCATCGCCGGGCGTGTCGGCAGTTCACACCTGCGCGGGCGCGAGCACGAACAAGCGCGGCTCCGCGAGGGTTCTGCTGCGGATCACCCACCCCGTTTCCCGCGAGTGAGCATGGCCAGCATACTGACCCCGGAATCCGCGACGGCCACGGCCACGGCCACGGCCGACGCCATGGCGCAACGCTACGCCGCCGTCCGGCGCTTCACGGAGCAGCTGTGCGAGCCCCTGGCCACGGAAGACTACGTCGTCCAGTCCATGGCCGACGTGAGCCCGACCAAGTGGCACCTGGCGCACACCAGCTGGTTCTTCGAGACCTTCATCCTGCAGCCGAACCTGCGCGGCTACCGGGAGCTGGACCCGCGCTACGCCTTCCTCTTCAACTCGTACTACGTGCAGGCGGGCGAGCGGCACTGCCGGGCGCAGCGGGGCTACATCTCCAGGCCCACCGTGGCGGAGGTGTTCGCCTACCGTCGCCACGTGGATGGCGCCATGGCCGACCTGCTGGCCTCGGCGGACGCGGGACTGCTGGCGCGCCTGGCGCCGCTGGTGGAGCTGGGGCTGAACCATGAGCAGCAGCACCAGGAGCTGATGCTCACGGACATCAAGCACGTCTTCTCCGTCAACCCGCTCCGCCCCGTCTACCGGGAGCGGATCGCCCCGGGCGCGCGGGGCGCGGCGCCCGCGCGGCCCGCGCCGGCCCGGGAATGGGTGGCGCACCCGGGCGGCTTACACTGGATCGGTCACGAGGGCGACGCCTTCGCCTACGACAACGAGGGTCCCCGGCACCGCGTCTACCTCCAGCCCTTCGCGCTGGCGTCCCGGCTGGTGACCAACGGCGAGTACCTGGAGTTCATGGAGGCTGGCGGCTACGGCCGCGCCGAGCTCTGGCTGTCGCTGGGCTACGCCACGGCGCAGGAGAACCGCTGGTCGGAGCCGTTCTACTGGGAAAAGCGCGACGGCGACTGGTGGATGTTCACCCTGGCCGGCATGCGCCGCGTGGACGTGGACGAGCCCGTCACCCATCTCAGCTACTTCGAGGCCGACGCTTTCGCCCGCTGGGCCGGCGCGCGCCTACCCACGGAGGCGGAGTGGGAGCTGGCCGCGGCGGGCCTGCGCGCCGAGGGCAACTTCGTCGAGACCGGGGCGCTGCATCCCCGCCCGGCCCCCGCGCGGGACGGGCTGCAGCAGCTGTACGGCGACGTCTGGGAGTGGACGCAGAGCCCGTACACCGCCTACCCCGGATTCCGGCCCGCCGCCGGAGCGCTGGGCGAGTACAACGGCAAGTTCATGTGCAACCAGTACGTGCTGCGGGGTGGCTCCTGCGCCACCTCCGTCACGCACATCCGGCCCAGCTACCGGAACTTCTTCCAGCCGGAGGCGACCTGGCAGTTCTCGGGACTGCGGCTCGCGAGCGACGGATGACGCTGCGCACGATCGCGCGCGCTCCGCGCCTGTACGACCTGCACCCGCCGGCCGACCGGCTGTGGGAGGACGTCCGCGCCGGCCTGGCGCTCCGGCCGCGCAAGCTGCCGCCCAAGTACTTCTACGACGAGGCGGGCGCGCTGCTCTTCGACCGCATCACCCGGCTGGAGGCATACTATCCGACGCGGACGGAGCTGCGGATTCTCGACCGGCACATGGGCGAGATCGTCGAGGCCATCGGGCCCTCGGCGCGCATCCTGGAGCTGGGCAGCGGCAGCGGCCTCAAGACGCGCCACCTGCTGCACCACCTGCTGCGCCCCGCCTCCTACATGCCGGTGGACATCTCGCGGGCGCAGCTCATGGAGTTCGCCACGTCCATTGCCGGGGAGCTGCCGGCGCTGGAAGTGCTCCCGGTCTGCGCCGACTACACGCAGGAGTGGACCCCGCCCGCGGGGCAGGCGCAGGCCGCCCGCACCGTGGCCTTCTTCCCCGGCTCCACCATCGGCAACTTCGAGCCGGACGACGCCGTCGCCTTCCTGCGCCGGGTGCGCTCCCTCTGCGGCCCCGGCGGCGGACTGCTCATCGGCGTGGACCTGCACAAGGACCGCCCCACCCTGGAGCGGGCCTACAACGACGGCGAAGGCGTGACCGCGGCCTTCAACCTGAACCTGCTCGAGCGCATCAACCGCGAGTGCGGCGCGGACTTCGACACGGGCGCGTTCCGGCACCACGCCTTCTACGACGAGCGCCGCCGCCGTATCGAGATGCGACTGGTCAGCACCCGCCACAGCACCGTGACGCTGCCGGGCCGGGTCCCGGGGGGGAGGGAGCCCCCGTCCGAGTTCCACTTCGAGCCGCTCGACTTCATCACCACGGAGTACTCGCACAAGTACACGCTGCCCGACTTCCGCGAGCTGGCGCGCGCGACCGGCTGGGAGGTCGAGCGCATGTGGACCGACGAGCGCTGCTGGTTCTCGGTGTGGCTCCTCCGCGCCTAGCCCCCGGAGTACCGCTGCGACCGGGGCGGCCCAACACTCATCTCACACGAAGGGGCGAAGCGCCGAAGGCACGAAGTACGGGTCACCCGAGCGTCCGGGACACGGCCGGCATCCTGATTGTTGTTCAACAACAAACAACATCCCTGCAGGGCCTCGAGTCCTCGGTACGCCGCGAACCCTTTGTGACTTCGGCACTTCGCCCCTTCGTTTGAACTGAGCGTGTAGTCGCCCGTGGAGCCGGCGGTTGGCCCGGCACGTCGTTCAGGGCGGGATCTGCTGCAGCCAGAGCCTTGCCGCATCCACCTCGTCGGGCGTGAGCGTGTGGCCGGAGGGGTGCCAGTGGAGCGTGACCTGCGCACCCGCCGCCCGCAGCAGCTGCGCCAGCCGCTCCGCCTGGGCCGGCGGCGCGATCGGATCGGCCTTGCCCGCGCCGATGAACACGGGCGTGCCCCCGAGATCGGGCTCGGGCTCGGGCTCGAACGGCACCATGGGGCTCAGCAGCACCGCGCCGCGCAGCCGTCCCGGATGGCGCAGCAGCAGGCTGGCGGCGATGTTGGCGCCATTGGAGAAGCCCACCGCCACGACGCGCCCGGGATCGAAGCCGTAGCGGGTCGCCGCCCCCTGGAGGAACGCCGCCAGCTCGTCCGTGCGCCGGGCCAGGTCCTCCTGGTCGAAGACGCCCTCGGCCAGGCGGCGGAAGAAGCGCGGCATGCCGCGCTCCAGCACCCGGCCGCGCGGGCTGAGCAGCGCCGCGCCCGGCAGCAGTGCGCGGCCCAGCGGCACGAGGTCGCCCTCGTCGCCACCGGTCCCGTGCAGGAGCAGCAGCGTGGTCCCGGCGGCCGGTCCGGTCCCCGGCCCGGCCGGCAGGAACCGGTGGATGAAGTCGGGGGCGTCGCCGCTCAGGGCCACAGCTCCACGGGCCGGTCGATGAAGGCGCGGTCCCACCCGCCCAGCTCGGCCGCCGCCTCGTAGGTGGACTGCAGGAAGTCGAGGAGCGCGTCGTCGGGCGAGGCGGCGGCGCGAACGACGTCGTAGGGCAGGACGAATTCCCGCATCTCGCGGTGGTAGTACGCGCCCTCCGGGCGCACGGGCCAATCGGCGAACCCGGCGGGCTCGGGGTAGGCGTAGGCGTAGAAGGCCGGCTCCGCCAGCGGCCCGCCGCCCGGCCAGAAGCCCGCGCTGCTGCACTCGCGCGAATAGGCCTCCTGCATCACCCAGTCCGGGCAGTTGGGGGCCCCGCCGGGATGCAACGGCGCAGCGCGCCCGGAGAAGCGCGTCGTCGCCAGGTCGAAGCTGCCCCAGAAGAAATGGGACGGGCTGGCCTTCCCCTGGAAGCGCCCGCGGAAGCGCTTGAACACTCGGTCCGCCTGGACCTGGACGTGCCACCAGCGGCCGGCGGCCTCCCCGTCGTAGGAGGCATGCTCGCGGTCCCCGGCGAAGGGGGTCGCCACCTCGATCTCGCAGGGCACCGGCCGGATGGTCACGTCCAGCCCCAGCGAGCGCAACGCCTCCATGTAGTCGGCGTAGAAGTCCGCCACCGAGCGCGGCGCCAGCGGCAGGCTGCGGCTGGCGCCGTCGCTCGCCCGGATCCGGAGCTCGTGCTCCAGGAAGTCGAAGTCCACGGAGAACGTGCGCACGCCGAGCGGCATGGCCGACGTGGTGAGGCCCCGCGACGTCACGTAGAGCGCGATCTGCCACCAGTGGTTCTCCATGGGCGCCAGGGCCAGGCGCGTCTTGCCCACGATCTGCGTCCACATGTGCAGGGTCTCGTAGGTATCGCGCCACTGCGCCAGCGGCAGGGCCGGCCAGGCCGGCCGAATCGGGTCGCTCATCATGGCTCCGGCGCCGGTTCGATCATCAGCTCGTCCACGTAGCACCAGCCCCAGTCCTCGTCCGGCTGGAAGCTGCGCATGACCGGATGGCCGGTCCGGTGGAAGTGCCCGGTGGCGTGCTTGCCCGGCGACTGGTCGCAGCAGCCCACGTGGCCGCACTCCAGGCACAGGCGCAGGTGCACCCACCAGCCGTCGGTCTTCAGGCACTCCTCGCAGCCCTGCGGCGTGCGGGGCGGCACGTCGCGGACATGATCCAGATGCGTACAGATCGCCGCCATGTTCCCTCGCTCGAGATTCCGGAGTTTGTCGCGCGGCGTTGCAAGTTCCGAGCTACCACCGGTCGCCCCGGGATTCCTGCGACGCCGCCGCAGCCGTACATTGCTGCCGGTCAACCTGCTCCCAACTTCTCGACGACGGCACCATGAAGATCGGACTCGTCGGCTTCGCCGGCTCTGGCAAGACCACGGTGTTCAACGCCATGACCGGGATGCACGTTCCCGTGGGCTTCGGGGGCGAGATCCGCCTGGGCGCGGTGCGGGTGCCGGACGCCCGCATCGACGCGCTCTCCCGGATCTTCTCGCCCAAGAAGACCATTTACGCCGAGATCACCTTCTGCGACATCCCGGGCGAGCACGGCGCCGAGAAGAAGGGCCTGTCCCGCCGGAGCCTGCAGCAGATCCGCGACCAGGAGGCGCTCTGCCTGGTGCTGCGCGACTTCGCCAACCCGGCGCTGGAGGGCGAGCCCGACCCCCTGGCGGACCTGGAGGCGTTCCACGCGGAATGCGTGCTGGCCGACCTGGAGATCGTGGAGCGCAGGCTGGACCGGGGCCGGAAGGAAAAGGCCAATCCGCTGGAGATGGCCGCCTTCGAGATGATGAAGGAGACGCTGGAAGCCGAGCAGCCAATCCGCGCGCTGCCGCAGCAGCAGCTGCATCGCGAGATGCTGCGCGGCTATGGCCTGCTCACGGACCGGGCGCTGCTGGTGGCGCTCAACGTCGGCGAGGACCGGGCCGGGGAGCCGCTTCCCGCCCCGCTGGCCGCGCGCATCCAGGCGCTGGACGCGGCCGCCCTGGTGCTGTCCGCCGGCGTGGAAGCGGAGATCGCCAGCCTGCCGCCCGAGGACCAGACTGCCTTCCTGGCCGACCTGGGCGTGGCCGAGTCGGCCCTGGCCCGCTTCATCCGCGCCGCCTACGGGCTGCTGCAGCTCGTCTCCTTCTTCACGGTCGGGCCCGACGAGGTGCGCGCCTGGACCATCCACCGGGGCACCGCGGCCCGCCAGGCCGCCGGGCGCATCCACTCGGACCTGGAGCGCGGCTTCATCCGCGCCGAGGTCATGCCCTACGAAGTCTTCATGAAGTACGGCTCGGAGCAGGCGATCAGGGACGCGGGCAAGTTCCAGGTCGAGGGCAAGGACTTCATCGTCTCCGACGGCGACATCCTCAACATCCGCTTCAACGTCTAAGGGCGATGGCGATCCCATCCCCCCGCGGCCGCGGCGTTGACGCCATCCGACGGGCACCGTTAGCTTTGGCATCGACGTCAACATCAAGGATGGAAACGGGATGAGCTTCGTCAGCCTCAACGGCAACAATTCTCTGAATCCGCTCTCCACGGGGAGTCGCGGATCCGGGGTGCTGTTGCCATAGCGGCCCAGCCCACCCGGATGCCCACGCGGCTCCTCGGATAACCGAGGGGCCGTTTTTGTTTACGCCGACATCCGGGGCCCCATGCTCCGCGGGCGGCCCTGCGCTCATCTCACGCGAAAACGCGAAAGGGCCGAAGAATCCGGCATCTTGTTGATGTTGTTGAAAATACAACTGCGAAAGGCTATCGGGCGCCGGCGGTACGCGCGCTCCGTGTCCTCGGTGCACTCCGTGGTGAAAAGGCTGTTGGATCTGTTTGCGGTTACCTGGAACGAAGGGGCCTGACGATGTGCTCGATACTCGGAATCCTGGAGATCCGCGGCGACCCCGTGCCGCTGCGCGCCCGGGGACTGCGCCTCTCGCGGCTGCAGCGCCATCGCGGCCCGGACTGGTCGGGCGTGTACACGTCCGACCGGGCGATCCTGGTCCACGAGCGCCTCTCCATCGTGGACGTGCAGCACGGCGCGCAGCCGCTGCTGAACGCGGAGGGCACCCACGCCCTGGCCGTCAACGGCGAGATCTACAACCACCGGGAGCTGCGCGCCGCGCTGCAGGCGCCCTACGACTTCCGCACGGAGTCCGACTGCGAGGTGCTGCTGGCGCTCTACCGGGACCGCGGCACCGACTTCCTGGACGAGGTCAACGGTATCTTCGCCTTCGTTCTCTACGACGCGGCGCGCGACCGCTACGTGATTGCCCGGGACCACCTGGGCATCGTGCCCCTCTACACCGGCAGGGACGAGGACGGCAACCTCTACGTGGCGTCCGAGATGAAGGCGCTGGTCCCCGTCTGCCGCACGGTGGCGGAGTTCCCGCCCGGGCACGTGCTCGACAGCGAGGTGGGCGAGCCGCGTCGGTACTATCAGCGCGCGTGGCGGGAGTACGCCGCCGTGGCGGGCCGGCCCGCCGAGCCCGCCGCGCTGCGGGAGGCGCTCGAGGCCGCGGTCCGGCGCCAGCTCATGTGCGACGTGCCCTACGGCGTGCTCCTCTCCGGTGGCCTCGACTCCTCCATCATCGCGGCGTCGGTGAAGCATTTCGCCGCCCGGCGCGTGGAGGACGAGGGCCGGAGCGAGGCCTGGTGGCCGCGCGTCCACTCCTTCTCCATCGGCCTGGAGGGGTCGCCGGACCTGGAGGCCGCGGGCCGGGTGGCGGAGCACCTGGGCACGGTGCACCACGGCTTCCATTTCACGGTCCAGGAGGGCCTCGACGCCCTGGCCGATGTGATCCACCACCTGGAGACCTACGACGTCACGACCATCCGGGCCGCCACGCCCATGTACCTGATGGCGCGGCGGATCCGGGCCATGGGCATCAAGATGGTGCTGTCGGGGGAGGGCGCCGACGAGATCTTCGGCGGCTACCTCTACTTCCACCGGGCCCCGGACGCGGCCTCCTTCCACGAGGAGACCATCCGCAAGCTGGACCGCCTCCACCTCTACGACTGCCTGCGGGCCAACAAGGCCATGGCGGCGTGGGGGGTCGAGGCGCGCGTCCCCTTCCTGGACAAGGAGTTCCTCGACGTGGCCATGAGCATCGATCCAGCCGCCAAGATGGCCGGTGGCGGCCGGATGGAGAAGCACGTGCTGCGGGAGGCTTTCGCCGATGCGCTACCGCCCGAGATTGTCTGGCGGCAGAAGGAGCAGTTCTCGGACGGCGTCGGCTACGGCTGGATCGATGCGCTGCGCGCCCACGCCCAGGCACAGGTGAGCGAGCGCGAGATGGAGGCGGCGCGATCCCGCTTCCCCCACAACACGCCGCCCACCCGGGAGGCGTACTTCTACCGCGCCATCTTCGCGGAGCAGTTCCCGCTGGACAGCTGCGCCGAGTGCGTGCCCGGCGGGGCCTCGGTGGCATGCAGCACCCCGGAGGCGCTGGCCTGGGACAGCTCCCTGGCCGCCGTCACCGATCCCTCCGGGCGGGCGGTGCGCGGAGTGCACGTCCAGGCATACTGATTCAACAGCCCATGCGAACTACCGCGAACGCGAGCGCGAGCGTGAACGGTAACGATCGGGAGGCTGCCGGGGGCCGATGAGACCGGGTCCCCGAGGGAGTCGTGCACGTGCACGCTCGCGCTCGCGTTACCGGCCGTTCACGCCGGCCGCCTCGGCCGCCCCCGAACCGTCCGCGAACGGCAGTCGTCCGAGGGAACTCACCACAGAGCCAGCATTGCGCGCTATCCGGCAATGGCGCAACGTGGTGTAGCCCTGTCGGTGCCGTGCCGCCCCCCTGGCCGGAGCCGCGGGTCACCCCACCGGCGAGGACGCCCATGGTCGCTGCACTCCCGGCACTGCTCCTGGCTGCCTCGCTGCTCCAGCAGGACGGCCTGTTCCCCGACAAGCCCGGCGCCTGGGAGCAGCGGCTCGACCCCGGAGTGCTGAGCGAGTATGCGGTGTCGCCCACTGCCGCTCGTGCGTTCAATGCCCGGGTGGCCGGGCTGGCCGATGTGCTGCACGCGGCAGGCACCTTTCATCCCCCGCTGGGCTTCCAGCCCCGGTTGAGGACGCGCTGGTGGGGTCCCCAGGAGTGCACCACGGGCGCGGTGTCGTGCCGGGACCGGCCGGTCCAGGCGCAGGTCAACCTCCTGTTCTACTACTTCGTCGAGGGCGCGGACGGCCAGCCCACCTGGGGCGGCGAGGCGAACACCTCCGTCGAGATCCGGGTGAACGACCTGGACCACACCTTCGTGGCGGCCGGCACCTACGACGTGATCGGCGCGCCCTATCTCTGGCTTCCGGACCGTCGGCGCATCTACAACACGCCGCGGAAGACGGGTGAGATCGACGGTTTCCCCGTCTACGACACCCTCGTGGCCGTCATCTCGAAGGGAAGCCGCCCCTGGTGGGTGCCCGTGACGCGGGAGGAATACGTCGCATCCCTGATCCGCTTCAACGAGGGCGAGCTGGCGCGGTACGCGGGACGCGCCGCCAGCCCCAACGACCCGTACGCGAAGTGGGTGAGCGAGCGGGAGCAGCGCCGGCGGACGCGCGAGAAGGCATACGCGCAGTTGAAGGCCGCCTCGCCCGCGAAGGCCGAGGAGTTCCTGCGCACGTCCTTGAAGATGGAAGAAGGCATGGAGGCCGCGCTCAAGCGCGCCTCCGCCGCCCCCGCCCCGGTCAGCGACGGCGCGAAGCTCTACCGCGACATCATCGCCGCCCTGAAGGCGGAGCTCGCCGCGATGTCGCCGGCCGAGCGCCGGTCGCAGGCGTGGCGGCTCCGGCGCGAGGACACGGTGGCCGACATGTACCGCTCGCACCTGGTCGCCGCGGGCACTGAGGGCGCCCGGGCACTGATCAGCACGAACCCGGATTTCTTCGACCGCTCCCGCCCGCGGTCGGACTGGCAGATTGTGACCGTCGAGCTGGACTGGCGTTCACATTCATTCTCGTTCCTGGCCGTGAGGCGACTGTTCGAGTTCATGGAGGCGACGGACTGGCGGCGCACGGCCGCACTCATGGACTGAGCGAATCCGACGCGGCTGCCCCGCCTCATGGACTGGGCGCGTCCGACATGCCAAGTTGACCCGAGCCCCTGGGCGGCAGGGGATTTCTGCCGCGTGCCGCCGTCCTCGCCGATACCGTATCGCCCGGAGCCGACAATGTCGCGCCACCCCTTCGACCGTCGGGACTTCCTGAAGACCGCCGTCGCTTCGACCGCGGCCGTGACCGTGCTGCCCCAGGCGGCGCTCGGCTGGAGCGGCAAAGCCTCCGGCAGCCACATCGAGACCGAGAGCGTCCCGGGCCGGGCGCCATACTCGGGCCCGCCGCGCCTCCGCTTCGCGGTCATCGGCATCAACCACCCGCACATCGACGGGCAGATCGGCGCGGTGCAGCGCGGAGGCGGCGAGCTGGCCTCGGTCTATGCGGCGGAGCCGGAGCTGCTGGCGGAGTTCACGAAGCGCTACCCGGGGGTCAGGGTCGCGCGCGGCGAAGATGAGATCCTGCAGGACGGCAGCATCCAGCTCGTGCTCAGCTCCATCATCCCGGACCAGCGCGCGCCGCTCGGCGTCAGGGTCATGCAGCACGGCAAGGACTACATGGCCGACAAGCCCGGAATCACGACCCTGGAGCAGCTGGCGGAGGTGCGGCGGGTGCAGGCGCAGACCAATCGCATTTACTCCATCCTGTACAGCGAGCGTCACGAGAACCGGGCGACGGTCCGGGCCGGGGAGCTGGCAAAGGCCGGCGCCATCGGGAAGGTGGTCCAGACCATCGGCATGGGTCCGCACCGTATCAGCCTGAACGCCCGGCCGCCGTGGTTCTGGGTCAAGCCCCGCTTCGGCGGCATCCTGTGCGACATCGGCTCGCACCAGGTGGACCAGTTCCTGTACTTCACAGGCTCGACGCAGGGCGAGGTGGTCGCCTCGCAGGTCGGCAACTTCAAGTTCTCGCAGTACGCGACGTTCGAGGACTTCGGCGACATGCTCCTGCGCGGCGACAAGGGCACGGGCTACATCCGCAACGACTGGTACACGCCCGACGGCCTCTCGACCTGGGGCGACGGCCGACTCACGATCCTGGGCACCGAAGGCTACATGGAGGTGCGCAAGAACAACGACATCGGGCGTGCCCCGGGAGGGAGTCACCTCTATCTCGTCGATCAGAAGGAAACCCGCTACATAGACTGCAGTCAGCAGGAGCTGCCGTACGGGCGCCTGCTCGTGGACGACGTGCTCAACCGCACGGAGACGTCCATGCCGCAGGCGCACGTGCTCCTGGCCACGGAGCTGGCGCTGAAGGCCGAGGCGCAGGCGACGAAGCTGACGTTCCAGGCGTAGGCCCCGGACTCGAGCTCGAGAGGCTGCAAATGAGTGATGGAGCAGGCGTGTCCCGGCGGGATTTCCTCAAGCGGAGCGGCGCGGGTGCGCTCGCCGCCTCGGCCCTCGCCGGTTTCCCCTCGATCGTGCCTGCATCCGTGCTCGGGAAGCACGCGCCCGGCAACCGGGTCAACATCGGCGCCATCGGCAACGGGCGCATCTCCCGGGTGCACGACCTGCCCGGCGTCTGGAAGTACGACGACGCCCGCGTCATGGCCGTCTGCGACATCGACTCGAACCGGCTGGCGGACGCGAAGCGCCTGGTGAACGGCTACTACGCGGGCAAGACCGGGAAGCCGTACGACGGCGTGGTCGGCTACGCCGACTACCGCGAGCTGCTGGCCAACAAGGACGTGGACGCGGTGCTCATCAGCACGCCCGACCACTGGCACGCGCTCATCGCCATCGCGGCGGTGCGGGCGGGCAAGGACGTGTACCTGCAGAAGCCGGCGTCGCTCACCATCGCCGAAGGCCGGGCACTGGCCGACGCCGTGAAGGGCAGCGGGCGCATCTTCCAGATCGGCAGCCAGCAGCGCTCCTCACCCCAATTCCGCTACGCCGCCGAGCTGGTGCGCAACGGCCGCATCGGCAAGCTGCAGACCGTGAAGATCGGGCTGCCGGGCGACCCGTCGGGCGAGGTCGAGCCGGAGATGCCGGTGCCGAAGAACCTGGACTACGACCGGTGGCTGGGATCGACCCCCGTCGTCTACTACACGGAGAAGCGCGTCCATCCGCAGGTCGGCTACGACCGGCCCGGCTGGCTGCGCTGCGAGCAGTTCGGGGCGGGCATGATCACCGGCTGGGGCGCGCACCACGTGGACAGCGCCCACTGGGGCATGGACACGGAGCGCACCGGCCCGGTGGAGGTCTGGGGCCACGCC
>JADGQX010000025.1 GCA_017881445.1 Gemmatimonadota bacterium
ACAGAACAACACGACGGCGGCGGCCATGGCGGATACGGCGGCGGCGCCGGCGGCGGCCCCGGCGCCGGCGGCGGCGCCGGCGGCGCCCACGGACCCGCAGATCGCCAAGATCGCCATGTCGGCGAACAGCGGTGACAGTGCGCGAGGGAAGCTGGCGGAGCAGAAGGGCACGAACCGGGACGTGAAAGCGTTCGGGCGTGTGATGGTGGCCGACCACGGTGCGCTGAACCGGGCGGCGGAGAAGCTGGCGGCGAAGCTGAGCCTGACGCCGGAGGCCTCCAGCGCGGAATCGGACCTGGTGAGTAAGGTGCAGGGGATGACCACGGAGCTGCAGAGCAAGAGCGGTGCGGACTTCGACAAGACGTACATGGACCAGGAAGTGGGGATCCACCAGCTGGTGCTGGACGACCTGGACAAGACGCTGATTCCGTCGGCGCAGAACGCTGAGCTGAAGGCGCTGCTGACCGACGCCAGGGCGAAGGTGGAGGCGCACCTGAAGCAGGCGCAGGCGGTCCAGGCCAGGCTCAAGTAAGGCTGCTGGCCCGGAGGGGGGAGTCGGCCGCCCGGCGCCGCGGAGTGGCGCCTACGACGCAGCGGCCCCCGGAGACGACTCCGGGGGCCGCTGCGTTGCGCTCCACTGCTCAGGCGCCCGCGGTCACGCCCTGGGCGGGAAGCGCCACGGTGCCCTTGCGCTCGAGCTTGCCCCAGTTGGAACGGCCGCCACGCAGCGCCCGGGTGATGGCCTTCCAGAGGACGGCGTACATGAGCTGGCGGTAGACGAAGCGCTGCCAGAAGAGCCACTTGAGATCGCCGAGCTTCTCGCCGTCCAGGCGATAGGCGACGATGGCCACCAGCAGCTCGACGGCGAAGAAGATGCCGTAGAAGAAGCCGGTGGACATGAGCAGATGGGTGGCGCCCGGCAGGGGCTGCCAGTCCTGCGCCAGCTGGCGGCGCATGAGCCAGGAGCTGCCGAAGTTGTAGACGGCGTAGAGCATCTGCAGGTCGACCAGCGGCGCGAGCAGCTGGAAGACGACCTGGAAGACCCAGAGCACGGGCAGCGCCACCCGGCCGAAGAAACCGTAGCGGCCCAGGGCGCCCTTGTGCTTCCACAGGCACTGGAGCGTGCCGAAGGACCAGCGGAAGCGCTGGCGGAAGAGCGAGCGGAACGACTGGGGTGCCTCGGTCCAGCCGAGGGCCTCGCTGTCGGTCTCCATCTTCCAGCCGGCGCGCCGGAGGCGGAAGGTCAGGTCCATGTCCTCGGCGAGGGTGTCGGCGATGTAGCCGCCGACCTGCGCGACCGCCTCCCGGCGCCAGGCGCCCACGGCGCCGGGGACCACGGTCACCGCGTTCATGAGCGCGTAGACGCGGCGGTCCAGGTTCTGGCTGGTGACGTATTCGATGGACTGCCAGCGGGTGAGCAGGTTGATGCGGTTGCCCACCTTGACGTTGCCGGCGACGGCGCCGATGCGCCGGTCGGCGAAGTGGCGCACGAGCTTGGCGATGGTGTCCGGCGCGATCTGCGTGTCGGCGTCGAAGCAGACCAGCACCTCACCGGTAGCCGCGGCAATGGCGCGGTTCAGGGCCATGGCCTTGCCGCCGTTGGGCTGGCGGATCAGCTGCACGGCCGGGTTCCAGGCGTAGGCCTCCTCGACCGCGTCCCCGGTGCCATCGGCGGAGCCGTCGTCCACGACGATGACCTCGACGTCCGGGTACTCGCTCGCGAGCACTGTGGCGACCGTACGCACGATGACCGGCCGCTCGTTGTACGCGGCGATCAGCACGCTGACGCGGGGGCGGTAGTCGTCCGGGAAGCGCTTCCGCTTGGCGCGGACGTAGCCGATGATGGCGGGCGGCACCATGAGCAACGCCCGGCCGATCCCCAGGGTCACCCCCAGGATGAAGGCCAGGACCAGCAGGTTCTCCAGCGTGAAGATCGCGCCGAAGGCCACCCGGTCGAAGCCCACCAGCGGCAGGTCCTTGGACGTGACCACGGGCATGACCGCGTTCCGGGTCGTGTTGGCGAGCTGGGAGACGGTCACGAAGCGGTAGCCCGCCTCCTGCAGCTGCGGCACGACGATGCGCAGCGCTTCCACCGTGGCGGAGCGGTTGCCGCCCGCGTCGTGCAGCAGCAGCACGTTGGCGTCGCCGCGATGCTCATCGACCTGCTCGATGATGTTGGCCGCCAGGCGCTGGGGCGTCAGCGCCGTGGTCCCGCCGCCGGGAAGCAGCTCCCTCGTGTTCCAGTCCTGCGGGTCCATCACCTCGCCCACGAAGATGTAGCCCAGGGAATCGGCCAGGCTGAGCGGGTACAGCTCGTCGTGGTTGTCGGGCTCGGCGTCCGCGTTGTAGGGCGCGCGGAACAGGGTCGTGGAGTGGCCGGTGATCGCCTCCAGCACGCGCTGCGTGGCGTTGATCTCCAGCAGGTCCCGCCGCTGCGACACGGCGCCCATGTTCACGTGCGTGAAGGAGTGGTTGCCGATCTCGTGGCCCTCGGCATACTCGCGTCGGACGAGCTCGGGGAAGCTCTCGGCGTTCTGCCCCACCACGAAGAAGGTGGCCGGGACGTGGAGCTCCTTGAGCACGTCCAGGATCGGCCCCGTGAAGTCGCCCGAGGGGCCATCGTCGAAGGTGAGGGAGATCCACCCCGGGTGGTAGCCCTCCCGCCGGATCACGTTGGAGGACGCGTAGCTGCGGTACCGCACATCCGTGGCTAGCCCCGACGCCGAGTCGACGTCGATCTCCCTCGAGCCCGGGCGCGGCCTGGAGGCGACGGTGAGGATCTCACCGTTGCCGGTGAATTCGACGACGTCCGGGAACTCCACCTGCTGGAGCGCGAGGGGCGACGGTGGCTGGCGCAGGGTGCGCGGGCCGAGGAAGGCCCAGACGGCGGGGTCCTCGGACCCCAGGACCCAGAGCGCCGCGCCCCGCAGCCCGAGACGGGAGGCCAGCATCCACTCGTTGAACGCGGTCACGCCGTCGAGCATCCAGACCTCGTGGCCCTGGCCCTGCTCGTCGGTGTAGTTGAAGGTCGGGTTGAGCGCGGTGGAGTCGAAGTCGATGGCGCGCTCCGGCGCGGAGTCGGCCGCAAAGTCCCGGGCCGTGATCAGCGCGGTCTGGTAGGAGAGCGTGATGGGCGTGGAGGGCGTGGGGGTCAACGCCCAGTCCAGCGCGTAGTTGCCCAGACCGAGTACCAGCCGGTCCGCGGGGACCTGCCGGGCGGCGTTCTGCAGCAGCTTGTAGTACCAGCCGATGGACGAGAGCGGCCCCGGGCCGCTGGCCCCGCCGTGCTCGGGGTAGGTCATCAGGATGGCGAAGTCCGACGCCCGTGCCAGGGCGCGGAACGGGACCCGTGGGTTGCCGGGCTCCAGGTCGATGCTGATGCCGAGCTGCGCTTTGCGCAGGGTGCGCCCCAGCAGCGCCACGAACTGCGGCAGGCGGGCGTAGTCCTCGGGCGCGAGGTTCTCGAAATCCACGTTGATGCCCTGGAACCCCTGCGTCTTCAGCCAGTCGCGCACGCGGTCGGCCAGCAATTGCTGGCGTCGCTGCGACGCCAGCAACCGGTGTACCCGCTGGGGATCGAACTGCCCGTGCTTGGCGTTGTTCAGGATCGGATAGACCTGGATCCGGTGCTGGAAGGCCGTGTGCACCACGGCCCGGTTCTGGGGCGTGACCCGCGGGTTCCAGTCCGTGGTGTCCAGCGCCACGCCCGTGGTGTCCAGGTGCAGCCACTCGGGCATCAGGTGCGTGATGCGGTCCGCGTTCTGGATCAGCGACTGCAGGCCGGCACCCCGGTTCCAGATCGTGTAGAAGGCGGCGACGATCTCGGGCGTGGCGCGGGCGGGGGCGCCGGCGAAGGCGGCCGCGGCCTTGCGCTGGCGGTCGATCTCCGTCCAGAGCGCCTTGCGCTCCTGGTGCGCCAGGTAGTGCGCCAGCCGCGTCTGGCGCGAGGGCACCACCGGAATCGGCGGCCGCGACAGCTCCCGGCGCCGCGCCGGGCCGAGGCCGGGCAGGTGCGGCAGCAAAGGCATGACCAGCAGGCTCACCACGAACACCGTGAGGCAGACGGCGCCCACCACGGCGGCGAAGGTGCCGAACCCCGTCACGCGACGGCGACGGCGGCCGGACGGATCGTGGAAAACGTGCGTGTGGCCGGATTGCATGTGTCCTCGTTCAGACCTCGGTTGGGCGCGAGCGCGTCACACGCCCGCGCGCGACGCGAAGCGCAGGATCAGCTCGCCCAGCTCCGCGTACGCTCCGTCGAAATGATGCGCGCCCTTCATGCGCACGACCTCGGCGGACCCGGCCGGCAGCTGCGGGCAGACCGTGTCCGTGTCCTCCTCGCCGTACACGCACAGCAGCGGCACACCGCCCAGCAGGCGGCTGACCTCAGGCAGGATGGGCAGATCCGTGTCCCTGTGGGCGTTGCTCCACCAGTCCGCCACGTGGAAGCGGAAGTCCACCGTCCTGCCCGGCCCGAGCAGCGCCACCAGGCGCACCCGCTGCCGCAGATCCTGCGGCAAGCGCGAGACCATGAAGGGCAGCACATCCGCTCCCCGCGAGTAGCCGACCAGCAGCACGTCGCGCCGCCCCGTCGCCGGGAGGTAGTAGCGGATGATGCGCTCCAGGTCCTGCGCCGCCCCATCGGGGGTGCGCCGCGTCCAGAAGTACTTGAGCGCGTTCAGCCCCACCACCGGAACGCCGCCCGCGACCAGCACCTCCGAGACGTGTCTCGGCAACGACGCCCAGCCGCCATCCCCCGAAACGAGCACGGCGAACGCATCACCCTGCCCGGACGACGGCACCTCGATCAGCGGCAGATCGGCCGGCGCGGGGGGCAAGGTCCGGCTTCCAGCCGTCTCGACCGGCACCTGCGCTCGAGCCCCGCTCGACACGACCGGCCCGAGCAGCCAGAACAGCACGGCCCACACGCCCGCACGCCTCACCATGCATGATCCTCTTTTCCCCATCCGGCTATTTGGCATGACGTTGCACGGTCCGCGCGCCCGTCGGCAACCGGGCTCGCGCTGACCGCGTGCTGGTACCATGTTCGGGCACCGAAGATCCAGCGCCAGCCGCCCGCAGCCCGCCTGCGGAGAGCGCCGACCCGCGCCAAAACGAACAGGCCGGCCGCGCTGCGGCCGGCCTGCGTCCGGCGTCGGGGAATGCCGAGGGCGGGACTCGAACCCGCAGGGGATTGCTCCCGGACGATTTTGAGTCGTCTGCGTTTGCCATTTCGCCACCCCGGCGCCTGGCGGCCGCAGCCGATCGGGCGGGCCGGGCGCGACAGGAGGGCGAAAGATAACCGCGCCGCCGCGGCTATTCCAGAGCCTTCGGCGGGCCCAGGATGACCTGCAGCATCATGGCGCGGCGCAGGTCGCCGCGTTGGCGCAGGCTGCCCAGCGCGGTCGCGGCGTGGGTCGTCGCGACCGCCGTGACCACGGCGGGCGCCGACGCGGGCGGCTGTGCCGCGGGCGCCAGCGCCGCCGGCACGACTGAGGGCGCAACCGCCGCTGGGACGACGGCGGGCGCTGCCGCCCCCGGGGCGACCGCGATCTCGTACGACTGCTCTTCCCCCGCTTCGAGCTGCGCGGGGGAGCGAGCCGGAGGCACCTCGAAGGACGAGCGCCTGGGGGCGGGAGGCGCCTGCCGTTGCTGCCCCGTGAGCAATGCCCAGAGGTCGTCGGGGACCAGCGCCTCCGCCCGCTGTTGCGGCGTGGGCACGCCCGCCTGACGCAGCAGGTCGGCGGGCGGCGCGCCCATAACGCCGCCCTGCGGCCGGGGCGGAAGGCGCCGTCCCGGCGGCGTGCCCGTCCCCTGCGCCTTCTGCGCGGCCCTCGCGACCGCGGCGATGATGCCGAAGATGACGAGAACGACGAAGCCGAAGCCGTCCACGCTCAGCCCTCGGCCGTGGCGCCTTCGGGCGTGCCGCCGGCTATGGCGTGGCGCATGTCGGTGTCGGCGCTGATGTTCTTCCAGCGGGCGTAGTCCATCACGCCCAGGTTGCCGGCCTTCATGGCCTGGGCGATGGCGAGCGGCACCTCGGCCTCGGCGGCCACTACCTTGGCGCGCATCTCCTGCACCCGGGCCTTCATCTCCTGCTCGACGGCGACGGCCATGGCACGGCGCTCCTCGGCCTTCGCCTGCGCGATGCGCTTGTCCGCCTCCGCCTGGTCCGTCTGCAGCTGGGCGCCGATGTTCTTGCCCACGTCCACGTCGGCGATGTCGATGGAGAGGATCTCGAAGGCTGTGCCCGCGTCCAGCCCCTTGGCCAGTACGGTCTTGGAGATCTTGTCCGGGTTCTCCAGCACTGCCTTGTGCGTCTCCGCCGCGCCGATCGTCGCCACGATCCCCTCGCCCACGCGCGCCAGGATCGTCTCCTGGCCGGCGCCGCCGACCAGCCGACTGATGTTGGTGCGTACCGTCACGCGCGCGACGGCGATGAGCTGGATGCCATCCTTGGCCACGCCCGCGACCCTGGGGGTCTCGATGACGCGCGGCGTGACGGAGGTCCTCACGGCGTCGAGCACGTCACGACCGGCGAGGTCGATCGCCGCCGCCTTCTGGAAGTCGAGGCCGAGATTCGCCTTGTCGGCGCTGATCAGAGCCGTCACCACCTGGTCGACGTGGCCGCGGGCCTGGAGGTGCGCCTGGAGCTGATCCGCCGTGAGGCTGAGGCCGGCCTTCGTCGCCGTGATCAAGGGCCGGATGATGGCGGCTGGACTGATCTTGCGCAGGCGCATGCCGACCAGGTCGCCCAGGCTGATATTCACGCCATTGAAGATCGCTTCGATCCAGAGCCGGACCGGCACCACGGAGCCGAGGATCATCAGGGCGAGAAGCGCCAGGACGAGGATGACGATAGGAAAGACGGACATGATCACCGAGAGGTTGGAGGGCTGCGTCGAGGCCTGCTATTCCTCCGGCTGAACAACGTGCCGGTACCCATCCGAGCGCACCACCGTGATGCGCGTGCCCGCGGAAATGAACTTGCCATCGGCGACGACGTCGAGCCGCTCGCCGGCGACCTCGGCCGCACCGGCCGGCCGCAGGTCCGTGAGCGCAACGCCGCCGGCACCCAGGAGGTCGTCACGCGTGGGCGCCGAGATGTAACCCGCCTCCCGCGACGTCGCTTCGCCCAGCATGACACCCGAGCGGCGCAGGCGACTGCTCCCGGGCAGCGTGCGGGCCAGCGCCCAGGCCGAGACCATGACCGCCACCAGCGTCGTGCCCAGGATGCCCGCCGCCTGGCTGTACGATCCGGGTGTCGCGGGGTGGCCGGCCAGGCTCAGGAAGATGCTGCCCAGGATGGCCAGCCCGCCGATGAGGCCGAAGGCGCCCATGCCCGGAAACGCCACCCCCTCGATCACCACCAGCACGACGCCCGCCGCCAGCAGCGCCAGCTCGAGGCCGCCTGCCGCGCCAACCAGGAAGTGACTGCCGAAGAAGACCGCCAGCGCCAGGATCCCGAGCGCGCCCGCCAGGCCGTGCGTGAACGCCTTCACCTCCACCAGCACGCCCAGGATGCCCACCGTCAGCAGCACCGGCGCGACCCACGGTTCCGCCAGGAAGCGAACGATCGCGTCGATCATGCCCGGGTCCACCAGCAGGATCATAGGGGTCAGCCTCCAGCCAGGGCGCCCTCGGCAGCCAGCAGCTGGCGGGCGTAGAAGGCCCGGCGTATCGCCAGCTCGTAGCGGCCCGCGGCCAGCGCCTCCCGCGCTCCACTGACCAGCCGCTCGATCCGCTCCAGGCGGCGGCGCGCCTCCTCACCCGACGGCCGTCCCGCCTGTCGCCGCAGCCCCGCCAGCGCCGCCTCGTCGTCGGCCGCCAGGCGCGCCGCCACGGCACGCGGCGTGGTCTCCGCCAGCCGATCCGAGGCCCGCAGCGTCTGCACGATGGCCAGGGTGCGGTCACCCCGCGCACCGGCCGCGCGCGCCGCTCCCAGCAGGTCCCGCGCATCCGTCATGGCCGCGGACAGGTCGCGCAGCTCCGCCTGCCGCAGCGCACCGCTCGCCAGCTCGATCCAGCGCTCCAGCCGCGCCTGCGTCCCCGCCAGCGCCGCGCTGTCCATCCGCGCCGCCAGCTCCGGCGCCGCCAGGGCGTACGCCGACTCCCGCAGCGCCGCCGCCTTGCTCCGGTCCGCCTCCACTCCCGCCGCGGCCCACAGCGCCTGCGCCTGAGCCAGCTCCGGCCCCGACGCCCCGCCCGGCGACGTCCGCTGGATCAGCTCCGGCAGCGCCGGCAGCGCGCTGCCCACCTCCAGCGCCGCCCGCGCCTCCGGCGCCACCAGCAGCGCGACCGGGTCGCGCGGCGCGTCGGCGCAGGACGCCACGAGGGGGCCCAGGGCCAGGATCCAGGCGAGTCGTCGCGAGAGGGTTCGGTTGCGCAAAGGGTCTCCATCAGGCGTGATGCGACAACCGAAGCTAGCCGCCGGGAGCCGCCTGGTGCAAGCCTTTCCGCCACTTGACCGTGCCGGAACCCGGGTCTAGCTTCGGGCGTTCGGACGTTCGACCGACCCCCTCGATCGAGAACCATGGTAGACGAACGCGAGCCCCACGACGAGAAGCTGGCCCTGATCCTGCGCACCGCTGCCGCGATCTTCGCCGAGAAAGGGTATCACCAGGCGAGCATCCGCGATATCAGCCGGGCGACGGGAATCAGCCTGTCGGGGCTGTACTACTACGTCCGCAGCAAGGAAGAGATCCTCTTCCGGATCCAGGAGCACGCCTTCTCGACGGTGCGGGAGAACGTGCTGCGGCTGATGGCGGAGGGTGGCACGCCGGAGGAGAAGCTGAGCAAGCTGGTGGAGAACCACCTCCGGTTCTTCGTGACCAACATGCAGGAGATGAAGGTGCTGTCGCACGAGGCGACGGCGCTGACCGGGGATGCGCGCCGGCGGGTCAATGACCTGAAGCGGCGGTATACGGAGCTGGCCATGGGTCTCCTTCGGGAGATCGAGCCGCGCAAGTCGCCGGAGGACCTGCGGGTGGCGACCTTCGCGCTCTTCGGGATGATGAACTGGATCTACAACTGGTATCGTCCGGGCCGGGACCTGCAGGTGGAGGAGCTGGCGGCGGAGATGACGCGGATCTTCCTGAAGGGGTTTCCGGGAGAGTCACAGCCGCGAGACCCCGTGGAGGGGACCACGGAGCCGCAGCCGTCGATCTGGCGGGCCTGAGCGGACTTCCGGCCGCCGACGCTGGCGGATGCGAGCGGCCGGCAAGGGCCGCCGAATCAACCGAAGAGGCGCCTTGGGGCGCCCATCCAGCGGGAGGTAGCGGATGGCGAGCGTGATGGGGCAGGAAGAGGCGCAGGAGACGCGAACGCTGGTGCGGTACGAGGCCGTGAGTGGCGTGGCAGTGCTCACGCTGGACGACCCACCCGCGAACACGTACACGTACGAGATGATGCTGCAGCTGGATGCGTCGCTGCTGCGGGCGCGGATGGACGACGACGTCTACGTCATCGTGCTCACAGGCGCCGGCGAGAAGTTCTTCTGCGCCGGGGCGAGCATCCCCATGCTGAACTCCGTGACGCCCACCTTCAAGTATTACTTCTGCCTGCACGCCAACGAGACGCTGAACCGCTTCGAGCAGACGCCGAAGCTGGTGATCGCGGCGCTGAACGGGCACACGGTGGGGGGCGGCCTGGAGATCGCCATGGCCGCGGACATCCGCATCGCGCGGCAGGGCGGCGGCAAGATCGGCCTGCCCGAGGTCAACCTGGGGGTGCTGCCAGGCACGGGCGGGACGCAGCGGCTGGCGCGCCTGGTGGGCAAGTCGAAGGCGATCGAGCTGATGGTCACGGGCCGGACCTTCGAGTTCGAGGAGGCGCGGCAGCTGGGGATCGTGACCGACATCTACACGGCGGGCGGGCGGGCGGAGTTCCTGGACCAGGTGCTCGAGTACGCGCGGCGCTTCACGCCGCCCAATGCGGCCTCGCGGGCGGTGGGCAACATCAAGCGCGCGGTTCAGACCGGCGCGGAGCTTCCTTTCCAGGATGCACTGTCGGTCGAGCGCGAGTTGCAGCAGCTACTCTTCCAGAGCCAGGACGCGAAGGAAGGGATCTCGGCCTACGTGGAAAAGCGGAAGGCGAGCTTCAAGGCGAAATGAAGGAAGAACGGCGGGGCCGGGGTGAATCCTCCGGGCCCCGCGCCAGTTCTGGATTGCTGGGCGAGGGCGAGGGCTAGGGCGAGAGGGTCGAGGGGGAGGGCGAGGGTTTTCGGGCCCGGGCCGGGGCCCGAAGAACACGGAGGCGTATGGCGACGGAGGTCGCGGGAGTGGAGCGCAGGGCGCCGAACCGGTTGTTCATCGGCGGAGAGTGGGTGGATGCGGCCGGCGGTGCCACCTTCGAGACCGTGCACCCGGCCACGGGCGAGACGTTGGCGGCGGTGGCGGAGGCGGGTCCAGCCGACGTGGACGCGGCGGTGGCGGCGGCGCGGCGCGCCTTCGACGAGGGCGCCTGGGTGCGCCTGGATGCGGCCGACCGGGCGCGGATCCTCTGGCGCATGGCCGACCTGGTGGAGGCGCGCCGCGAGGAGCTGGCGCGGCTGGAGGTGCTCGACAACGGCAAGCCGCTGCGCGAGGCACAGATCGACATCACCCAGGCGGCGGACGCCTTCCGCTACTACGCCGGCTGGTGCACCAAGCTGCAGGGGGACACCATCCCGGTGCGGGGCAACGTGCTGAACTACACGCTGCGCGAGCCGCTGGGCGTGGTAGGCGCCATCATCCCCTGGAACTTCCCGCTGCTCATGGCTTCCTGGAAGGTTGCCCCGGCGCTGGCCTGCGCCAACACGGTGGTGCTGAAGCCAGCGGAGCAGACGCCGCTGAGCGCCCTGGAGCTGGCCGCAATCGGCGCGGAGGCCGGTCTGCCGCCGGGCGTGCTGAACGTGGTGACCGGCTACGGTGAGGTGGCGGGCGCGGCGCTGGTGCGGCACCCCGACGTGGATAAGATCGCCTTCACCGGCTCCACGGCCGTGGGCCGGACGATCATGCGGGAGGCAGCGGAGACCTTGAAGAAGGTCTCGCTTGAGCTGGGCGGCAAGAGCCCGAACATCGTCTTCGAGGACGCGGACCTGGAGGAGGCGGCCCGGGGCGCGTTCTCCGGCATCTTCTACAACGCGGGCCAGTGCTGCACGGCGGGCTCGCGCCTGCTGGTGCAGCGGAGCGTGCACGACGCGCTGCTGGAGAAGCTGGCGGAGCGGGCCCGCAAGCTGCAGCCGGGCGACCCGCTGGACCCGAAGACGCGCATCGGCCCGCTCGTCTCCCGGGAGCAGCTCGAGCGCGTGCTCGGCTACATCGAGCAGGGTCGCTCCGAGGGCGCGCGCCTGGTCGCGGGCGGGGGGCAGGCGGCGTACGCGGGCGAGTTGCGCGGCTACTGGGTCGAGCCCACCATCTTCGCGGACGTGACTCCGGCCCACGTCATCGCCCGGGAGGAGATCTTCGGGCCCGTGCTGGCCGTCATGCCCTTCGACGACGAGGAGGACGCGGTCCGCATCGCCAACGAGACCGTCTACGGCCTTGCCGCCGCGATCTGGACCAGCAACCTCAAGCGAGCGCACCGCATGGCGCGACGCATCCACGCAGGCACCATCTGGGTGAACACTTACCACCCGCTGGACGCCGCCTCGCCCTTCGGCGGCTACAAGCAGTCGGGATACGGCCGCGAGCTGGGCGCCTCCGCCCTCGACCTCTACACCCAGATCAAGAGCGTCTGGATCGACCTGAGCTGACGGAACGCGATGCGCGAGGCCTGGATCATCGACGCGGTGCGCACACCCATCGGCCGCTATGGCGGCGCGCTGGCGGGCGTGCGCCCGGATGACCTGGCGGCGGTGGCGCTGCGCGCCCTGGTCGAGCGCACGGGGCTCGAGCCAGCCCTCATCGACGACGTGATCCTGGGCTGCGCCAACCAGGCGGGCGAGGACAACCGCAACGTGGGGCGCATGGCGTCGCTGCTGGCGGGCTTCCCCGTGGAGGTGCCGGGCCAGACCGTGAACCGGCTGTGCGGCTCGGGCATGCAGGCGGTGGTCACGGCCTTCCACGCCATCCGCGCCGGGGAAGGCGACATCTTCGTCGCCGGGGGCGTGGAATCGATGAGCCGGGCGCCCTGGGCGTTGCTGAAGCCGGCGGAAGGGTACCCGCGGGGCGTCCCCGAGATGGCGGACACCGTCCTCGGCTGGCGCTTCGTCAATCCGCGATTCCAGCAGCGCTACATCCTGGCGCTGGGGGAGACGGCGGAAGTCGTCGCCGAGCGCTATGGTATCACGCGGGAGGCGCAGGATCGCTTCGCCCTGGAGAGCCAGGAGCGGGCGGGTGCCGCCCAGGCTGCGGGGCGATTCCGGGACGAGATCGTGCCCGTGCCGGTGCGCGGCCGGCGGGGGGAGCCGGGCACCGTGGAGCTGGACGA
Organism: Gemmatimonadota bacterium; assembly: GCA_017881445.1. Taxonomy (GTDB): domain Bacteria; phylum Gemmatimonadota; class Gemmatimonadetes; order Longimicrobiales; family RSA9; genus JADGQX01. The sequence continues at coordinate 12,412 of JADGQX010000025.1, forward strand.
GCACCCGCGGCCGGACACGTCGCTGGAGAAGCTGGCGCGCCTGGCACCCGCCTTCCGGCCGGGCGGTACGGTCACGGCGGGCAACTCGTCGGGGCTCAACGACGGCGCCGCGGCGCTGCTGGTCGTGGAGGCGGAGCGCGCCCGCGCGCTGGGGCTGCGTCCGTTGGCGCGCATCGTCGCGACGGCGGTCGCGGGGGTGGAGCCGGAGGAGATGGGCATGGGTCCCGTGCCGGCCAGCCGCAAGGCGCTGGAGCGCGCGGGAGTCTCCGCTGGCGCGCTGGAACTGATCGAGCTGAACGAGGCCTTCGCCTCACAGAGCGTGGCCTGCATGCGCGCGCTGGCGCTGGACCCCGCCCGGGTCAACGTCAACGGCGGCGCCATTGCCCTCGGCCACCCCCTGGGGTGCTCCGGCGCGCGCCTGCTGACGACGCTCGTGCACGAGCTGCGGCGCCGCGGCGGAGGACCGGGCCTGGCGACCATGTGCATCGGGGTGGGACAGGGCATTTCCGTTTTCGTGGAGGTGGAGGCCGCATGAGCGACAACGGCGCGCCGACGATCCTGGTGGAACGCGACGGCGCGGTGGGCTGGATTCGCATCAACCGTCCGGAGCGGCTGAACGCCCTGATCCCGCCCATGCGGGAGGAGCTGGAGGGGGCGCTGGAGGAGCTCGAGGGCGACGACGACATCCGCTGCCTGGTCCTCACCGGCGTGGGACGCGCCTTCTGCACCGGTGGCGACGTGTCCGCCATGGCGGAGCTGCTGCAGCAAGAGGACTACGCCGCCTTCGAGGAGCTGGTCCGCGCCGGCGCCCGCGTGGTGACGCGCATCGACGCCATGGCCAAGCCGGTCATTGCCGCGGTGAACGGTCCGGCCGCGGGCGCCGGCGCCTGCCTCGCCCTCGCCTGCGACCTGCGCGTGGCCAGTGAGAGCGCCAGCATCGGCTTCGCCTTCGCCCGCGTCGGGCTGCACCCCGACTGGGGCGGCAGCTACTTCCTACCCCGGCTGGTCGGTCCCGCCCTGGCCGCCGAGCTGGTCCTGACGGGCGGGATGATCGGAGCGGAGCGGGCCGAGCGCGTGGGCCTGTTCAACCGGGTGGTGGCGGCCAACGAGCTGGAGGCGACGGCGCGAGGCATCGCCGGCCAGATCGCCGCCGGCCCGCGGGATGTGATCGCCCGGGCACGGCACTCGCTGCGCATGAGCCTGAACGCCTCGCTGCCTGAGATGCTCGAGGCCGAGGTCGAAGCGCAGGCGGCGGCGATCCGGTCGCCGGACTTCCGGGAGGGCGTCACCGCCTTCCTGGAGAAGCGGACGCCGCGCTTCGGGCGCCGGGAACGGTCCGGCCACCCCCGCGCCGAGCGAACCGCATACCCGCACAAGCCCGGGTCGTGATCGAGCCCGGCCGGGTCACAGTCATCGGCGCCGGGACCATGGGCCACGGTATCGCCTACGCCGTGGCGCTGGCCGGGATGGACGTGGTCCTGGTGGACTCGAGCGAGGCGGCCATCGAGCGGGCCCTGGTCCGCATCCGCGCGGACCTCGACGAGGGGGTCCGGCGCGGCAAGCTGAGCGACGCCGAGCATGCCGCCGCGCTCCGGCGGCTGCGCGGCCGCACCGACGTGCAGACCTCCGCCCGGGATTCCGACCTGGTCATCGAAGCCGTGCCCGAGCAGATCGAGCTCAAGGTGCACGTGCTGCGCACCGCCGCCGAAGTGGCGCCGGAGCATGCCATCCTGGCCAGCAATACCTCCAGCCTCAGCATCACCACGCTGCAACGCTCCCTCCCCCGCCCCAGCCGCGTCGTCGGGCTGCACTTCTTCAACCCGGTGCACGCCATGAAGCTGGTGGAGGTGGTACGCGGCGCGGACACGGCCGACGAGGTGGTGGACGACGCAGTCGCCTTCAGCCGGCGCCTGGGCAAGGAGCCGATCGTGGTGCGGGATTCGCCCGGCTTCGCCTCCTCGCGGCTCGGCCTGGCCCTCGGGCTCGAGGCCATGCGCATGCTGGAGGAGGGCGTGGCCAGCGCCGAGGACATCGACCGCGCCATGGAGCTCGGCTACCGCCATTCCATGGGCCCGCTGCGCCTCACCGACCTGGTCGGCCTGGACGTGCGCCTGAGCATCGCGCAGGTTCTGCACGCGCAGCTCGGCGGCGAGCGCTTCCGGCCGCCGGCGATCCTGGAGCGGCTCGTGGCCGAGGGGAAGCTGGGCCGGAAGTCGGGCGAAGGATTCTACCGCTGGGGAGACGACGAGGCGGAGAAGGCGAGGCAGTGAGCTACGACACGATTCTCGTGGACGTCGCGGACGGGATCGCGACGCTCACGGTCAACCGGCCGGACAAGCGCAATGCGCTGAACGCGGCGGTGCGGCGAGAGATCGTGCAGGCACTGGACGCGCTGCGCGACGACGACGCGGCCCGGGTCCTGGTGCTCACGGGCGCGGGTGATCGGGCCTTCGTGGCCGGGGCCGACATCGCGGAGTTCGAGGCCCGGACGCCCGTGCAGCAGCGCGAGTCCATGGAGGGGGGCGGGGTGTTCGAGGCGCTGGCCGTATTCCCCCGACCGACCATCGCCATGATCCGCGGCTATGCCCTGGGCGGCGGCTGCGAGCTGGCGCTGGCCTGCGACATCCGGGTGGCGGCGCCCTCGGCCCGCTTGGGCCAGCCCGAGATCCGCCTGGGGCTGCTCCCGGGCGGCGGCGGGACGCAGCGGCTGCCGCGGCTGGTGGGCTATGGTCAGGCGCTCCGGCTCATCCTCACGGGCGAGCCCATCGACGCCGCCGAGGCCCTGCGCATCGGCCTGGTGGACCTGCTGGTGGAAGAGGCCGAGCTGGAGGCGCGGACGCGGGCGCTGGCCGCGGCCATGGCGGCGCACTCGTCGCTGGCGCTCCGGCTGGCCAAGGAAGCGCTGCGCGCGTCGCAGGAGATGCCGCTCTCGGCGGGACTCCGTTACGAGCGCGAGCTGTTCATCACCGCCTTCTCCAGCGAGGACCGGGCGGAGGGCGTCCGCGCCTTCCTGGAGAAGCGCCAACCGGAATTCCGAGGCCGATGAAGGCTCAGAGGATTCGCCGCATCTGGGGGGCCGCCCTCGTCGCCATGACGCTGGCTTCCCTGCCCCTGCCGCTGCGGGCACAGGCGGCGCAGCGCGCGATCCTGGCGGCCCGCCTCCGGGACGAGCTGGCGGCAATCGCCCGCGAGACGCCCGGCGTCATGGGGGCGGAGGTGGTGGACCTCACCAGCGGGGAGCGTTTCGGCGTGAACGACACGCTGGTCTTTCCCCAGGGGAGCGCCATCAAGATCCCGCTGCTGGTGGAGCTCTACGCCCAGGCGGAGGCCGGCCGGATCTCCCTGGAGGAGCGGCTGCCGGTGCGCCGGGCGGAGCAGGTGGGCGGCAGCGGCGTGGTCCAGGGCTTCGGCGACGGCACTTCCCTGCTCTCGCTGCACGACCTGGCCATCCTCATGATCGTCCTCTCCGACAACACCGCCACCAACATGCTCATCGGCCGCGTGGGCATGGACGCCGTGAACGCGCGCATGGCCGCCCTGGGATATCCCCACATCCTCTTGCGGCGCCGCATGATCCGGCCCGAGGACATGGCGCTGGGCAACGAGAACGTGGCCACGGCCGCGGAGGCCGCCGCGCTCATGGGCCGCCTGGCCCGCTGCGAGCTCCCTTTCTCCGCCGCCCGCTGCCGGGAGCTACGCTCGATCCTGGAGATCCCCAAGGAAGGACCGCTGCCGCAGCCCATCCCCGCCGGCGTACCGGTCGCCTGGAAGCCCGGCAGCGTGGAGGGTGTCGGCACCGCCTGGGGACTGGTGGGCCTGCCGGGACGGCCCTACGTGGTGGTCGTCATGGTCAACTACAGCGATGGCGCCGCGGCCGACGCGGCCATCCGGCGCACGTCCGCCGCCGCCCTGCTCTACTTCAGCCGGCTCGCCGGCGCCACACCCTTCGGCGCCCGGGTCAGCCCCGCGCTGCTCGACCGCGTCACGCCCAGACCGTAGAAAGGGAGGATCAACGTGGTTGACAATCCGTTTGGCGACGTCACGCGGCCGAAACGACCCAATCCGTTCGGCGTCCCCGAGGACGACCCGCGCTCCCCCGCCGTCGCGGCCGAGCGCATGGACCAGGCGGCCCGGAAGATCCGTACGCTGCGCTCCCAGATCAGCGCGGAAGGACTCACCCTCCCCGCCACCCGGGAGCTGATCGACGAGGTGGCCGCTGCCCTCGAGGCCGGCGCGGCCGCGCTGCGGGCACTGCAGAAGTAGACAAGCACAGCCGGCGCGGGCGCGCCGGCGTTCAGTCGGCGGCGCCGCGCTCCTCCAACGTCAGGCCCTCGCCCTCCCCGGCGATCCCCGCCGCCGGCCCCGGCTCCGTGCCTTCTTCCGGCTCTGGCACCGGCATCCGATTCACCAGCCGCGCCAGCAGGATGCGCTCCGCCCGGATGTCGTGGCCCAGGTGCACCAGCAGTCGCACCAGGTCGCCACCCGCCCACAGCACCACGGCCACCACGAAGGTCCGCGCCGCCTCCCCCAGCAGCACCGGCATGCTGCGCACGCCGTCGTAGCGGAGCCCGGCGATCAGCTCCCCCACCATGGCCACGAACAGGAAGATCGACGCCCCCTTGAACAGGCGCGAGACCCACTTCAGCCCCGTGTAGGGCTCGATGTCCGTCTGCCGCACCAATCCCGGCGCCCGTTGGGCGCGGTTCTGCTCCATGATTCCGCCTTGTCGACGTTCGAACGGCGAGGTTGCAGGAAAGGGGCCAGATCGGGGGGACCTCGGGTCCCAGGGCGACCGAGAAGACATCATCTCTCGCGAAGGGCACCAGGAACGCGAAGAACGGCTCCGAGTCGGCGACGGCGCGGGCAACACCCGGGCTTCGTAGCAGCCGCAGGACCTTCTTGTTGTTGAAAAAACAACGAATCGACGTTTCCGGCGCCCCCACGTTGCGGGCTCACGGCGAAGTCCGGGCTTCGCGATCCCGGCGTGCTTAGCGAGGACAAAAAGGAGGCGCCCGATCTCCCTCGGGGGACCGGGCGCCTTCTGGCGATGAACGGTGCGGAGCGCGCTAGGCGGCTTCGTGGGGGTAGACCGAGATCTGCTGCTTGTCGCGGCCCTTGCGCTCGAACTTCACCACGCCCGTCACCAGCGCGAAGAGCGTGTCGTCCCTCCCGCGGCCGACATTGCGGCCCGGGTGGAACTTCGTGCCATGCTGGCGAACCAGGATATTGCCCGCGAGAACGTGCGTGCCGCCGAAGCGCTTCACGCCCAGGCGCTGCGCGTTCGAATCGCGGCCGTTCCGGCTCGAGCCGACGCCTTTCTTATGTGCCATGATCCGATCTCCTCAGCCGACCCGGATCTCGGCGATCCGAACCTCGGTGTACTTCTGCCGGTGCCCCGTCTTCCGACGGTAGTTCTTCCTCTTCTTCCACTTGAAGACGATCAGCTTCTCGCCCTTCACCTCGCGGATGACCTCCGCCGTCACGCTCGCACCCGCCACCGTGGGCGCACCCAGCTGGACGCCGTCGCCGGTGTCGGCCAGCAGCACCTCGTCGAACGTGATGGTCGCCCCCGCCTCCGCCTGCACGGTCGGGATGCGGAGCGTCTGTCCGGGCTCGGCGCGGAACTGCTTCCCGCCGCTACGAATGATTGCGTACATGGCCACCGTGGAAAAACGTGTGGTACAGACCAAGAAATATGGGGTGGGGAGCGGCCCCTGTCAACCGGGCGCCGCGACCTCCCGGCAACCGCGGAAGTCAACGGCCGGAGACGCAGGCGCAGGCGGTCGCGTTCGCGTTGCCGTTCCCGTGGACGTCTGCGCCTGCGCCTGCGGTCGCTGACTTACCCGATGGCGTACTTCAGCGTGACGTCCGTATCCGCCGGCCCGGATAGCAGCCGGAACTCGTCCTGGCGCATGAGCGGGTCGTCGCGGATGTCGAGGGCGACGCGGTAGGTACGCTCCAGGCGTTTGAGGAAGTCGGGCTGCTCCTCGACGATGTGCAGCGCCACCTGAGGGTGCGCGCGGATGGTGATGCGTTTCTCATTGCCCTCGGCGGCGGCGCGGCGGATGGCGCGCTCGATGCGGCCGACGACGGTCTCGGCGGTGAACACGCGACCGGTACCGCCGCAGTGGGAGCACGGCCCTGTCAGCGAGTGGAAGAGCGAGGGCCGGACGCGTTGGCGCGTCATCTCGATGAGGCCCAGCTCGGAGACCTGGAAGGCGCGGGTGCGAGCGCGGTCGCGGGCGAGGTAGGTGCGCAGCTCCTGGAGGACGCGGTCCTGGTTGGCCCGGGTCTCCATGTCGATGAAGTCGCAGACGATGATGCCGCCCACGTCGCGCAGCCGGAGCTGGCGGGCGACCTCCTTGGCCGCGTCCATATTGGTCTTGAGGATGGTCTTCTCGGGGTCCTTCTTGCCGGTATAGCGCCCGGTGTTGACGTCGATGGAGACGAGCGCCTCGGTGGGCTCGATGATGATGTAGCCGCCCGAGGGCAGGTCCACCCGGCGCTGGAACGACTCGCCGATGGCCTCCTCGATGTGGAACTTGTCGAAGAGCGGCAGCGGCTCGGTGTAGAGGTGGACGCGCTCGATCAGGTCGGGGTCCACGCCCTGCAGGTACAGCTTGACCTCGTCGAACACTTCCTTGCTGTCGATCCAGAGCGCGTCCACCTTCTGGGTGAACACGTCGCGGATGATGCCGCTGGTGAGCTTGGCCTCGCCGTGGATCAGGGCCGGCGGCCGGGAGCTCTTGCCGCGCTTCTGGATCTTCTTCCAGGTGGCGACGAGCGTGTTGTACTCGCGCTCGAAGATCTCGCGCGTCAGCTCCTCGCCCACCGTGCGGATGATGACGCCGCCGGAGTTCTCGGGCACGACGTCGCGGGCGATGGCCCGCAGGCGCGCGCGCTCCTCGCGGTCGCCGATCTTGCGCGAGACCCCGATGTGGCGCGAGCCGGGCATGTAGACCAGGAATCGGCCGGGCAGCGAGATGTGGCTGGTGACGCGGGGACCCTTGGTGCTGATCGGCTCCTTGGAGACCTGCACCATGAGGCGGTCGCCCTTGGCGACCAGGTCCTGGATGGGCGGATAGCGGCCCGTGTCGTGGTCGTCGCCGCCGCCGTTCTCCTCCTCTTCCTCGTCCTCGTCGCGGTCGCGGTCCTCCTTGGCCACGTCCGAAACGTGCAGAAAGGCCGCCTTCTCCGTGCCGATGTCGACGAAGGCGGCCTGGATTCCTGGAAGGACGGCCTGGACCTGTCCCAGGTATATGTCGCCGACGATGCGTTCTTCGCCGGCCCGGTCCACCAGAACTTCAACGAGGACGTCGTCCTCGAGGATGGCCACGCGCGCTTCCTGCGGCGTGGCCGAAATCAGAATCTCTCTCTTCATACCGGTCCGTGTGACCGGCCAGGCTCAGGCGCTGTCGCCGACGACCTCGCGCAGAATATGGCGGGCGATGACCAGCTTCTGGATCTCGCTGGTACCCTCACCGATCTCGCAGATCTTGGCGTCGCGCATCATGCGCTCGACCGGAAAGTCCGTTGTGTAGCCGTTGCCGCCGAGCAACTGCACCGCCCGGATGGTGGTGCGCATGGCCGCCTCGCTGGCGAAGAGCTTGGCCATGGATGCCTGTAGCGCAAACGGCTGTTCGTTTTCTTTGAGCCAGGCGGCGTGGTACACGAAGTGCCTCGCCGCGGCGACGTCTGTGGCCATTTCGGCCAGAGCGAACTGCATGCCCTCGTACTCGCTGAGGGGGCGGCCGGCCCGCCGGCGCTCGACGCTGTAGTGCGCCACTGCCTCGAAGGCCCCCTGCGCGAGTCCCAGGGCGAGGGCGCCGACCCCGATGCGGCCGGAGTCCAGCGTCTTCATGAAATTGATGAAACCCGCGCCCTCCTCACCGAGGCGGTTTTCCTCGGCGACGAAGACGTCGTCCAGAAGAAGCTCGCGGGTATCGGAAGACCGCCAGCCCATCTTGTCTTCCTTCTTCCCGGCCCGGACCCCGACACTGAATGGCTCGAGCTCGGGAGCGTGTCCGACTCCCACCCGCTCGGCCGCGTCGCGGTCCGTCGTCTCCTTCGTGACGATGAAGCTCGTGATCCCGCGGGCGCGTTGATCCCGGTCGGTGACCGCGGTGACCACGAAGACCTCGCCCACCCCCGCATGCGTGATGAAGATCTTGCTGCCGTTGACCCGGTAGCCTCCATCCTCGCGCACGGCCGTGGTGCGGGTCGCGCTCGCATCAGAGCCGGCGCCGGGCTCGGTCAGGCCGAAGCCGCCGAGCACCCTCCCCCGTGCGAGCAGCGGGAGATAGCGCCGCTTCTGCTCCTCGGTCCCGAAATTCAGGATCGGGGAGGTGCCCAGCGTCGAGTGCGCGCTCACCGTGATGGCATGGCTCGCGTCCACCCGCGCCAGCTCCTCGATCACCACGATGTAGCTGCGGTAGTCGAGGCCCAGCCCGCCGTACGCCTCCGGAACGTTCACGCCCAAGAGGCCCAGGTCGGCCATCTTGCGCACGTTCTCCCAGGGGAAGCGGCTCTCGCGGTCCAGCTCCCGGGCGACGGGGGCGATCTCACTCTCGGCGAAATCGCGGATCCGCCGGCGCAGGGCCTCGTGCTCCGCGGTCAGGAACGGGTCCATGCCCTCACCGTGGTGGTCACACTCTAGAAACAGTTTAATTTAGCCTTTATTGCGCAATGCTGAAAGGCCCCTGGCCGGGCGACCGAACGCGTCCGCGGACCGCCGGCGCCGCGGGTGCCCGCAAGAGCGGGACAGCGGGACAGCGGGACAGCGGGACAGCGGGAGCAACGGCGACGGACATCAGCGTGAGCGATTCTCCCCATCTCCCCATCTCCCCATCTCCTCATCTCCCCGTCGATGTTCGCCCCATCGCCCACTCCCCCACTCTCGCCCTGGCCATCAGCTCCCGGTGTCGCGCTAACGGGTCCTGCTGCGGACGTACGCGCGCAGGACCCGTTGATACGGCTCTGGTAGCCCCGCCCCGCGCCCTTGAAGTAGTCCAGGACTTCCGCGTCGAGGCGGATCGAAACGGGGACCTTCCCGCCCGACGACGGCAGGACCAGACGCGCGGCCGCCAGCTCGTCCCGGGTCCAACCGGGATTGTCCGCATCCTCGGCCGCGCCGCGCTCGACCTCCTCGTCCGTCATCGCGCGAAGCCTGGCCCAGTCGGTTCTACCCTTCTGCCGCTCCGCGACCTGTCGCACGATACGCTTCCCGCTCATTCTCTTTGGCCCTCCGTGCCGAGACGATCCGGCGGCGCTCCCGGCGCAGCGTGTACACCACAGCGATCACAAGGCCGTGGATCTCCCCGAGTGGTTTCCAGCGGACCTCGCCGCCGCGATCGGAGCGCACCTCTAGAACCGGCCTGTCGAAGATCCTGATCGCGTCCTCGAAGTCGATCCGCGTCCCACTCGAACGCAGTCATGTGAGCCCGACGAAGTATATACATCGGTGTATACAAACGCCCGCACGACCGCCGCCGGACCATCGCCCCGGCGCTTGGGCCGATTCGCCGCTCAGCCACTCTCCCTCCTGGAGCGCTCCGGGCGGACCGACTCGCGAATGCGCGCGACGGCCTGGCGCAGCGTCAGGCGACGTCGCGGCGGGGCGGCGCCGGGCAGCACGGCACCTTCGGGGCCGAGACAGCGGTCGCAGCCGGTGCAGCGGCGGGGCGGGTCGTCGCCGAAGTAGCGCAGCACGAACGCCCGGCGGCAGTGGCGCGTGTAGGCGTAGCGCTCGACCTGGCGCAGGCGGCGCAGCTCGCGCTGGCGGCGGCCGTCCACCGCGGTCCAATCGACGGGCGGTGCTTCCGAACGGGTGAGCAGTTGCCAGAGCTCGCGCTCCGGCCGCCGCCACTCGAGGAACCCGCCCGCTTGCAGCCGGTCGAGGACGGCGTCGGCGGGCTCGGGCTGGGCGCCTCCCTCCCCTCCCGGGTCGGCGCGGCCGGAGGCGAGGATCGCGCCGGACTGGCGGGGGGAGAGCTGGACGAGCCGCTCAAGGGCCTGGCCGCCGGTCGCGTCCGCGATGCGCTCGAGGAGCGCCCGCTCGGGGGCGAAGCGCTCGCCCGCCAGCTCGAGGCGCACGCGTTCGGCGGACGCGAGCAGCCGGACGGACGCGCCCGCGGACTCGGCCGGGAGACGTCGCATGGCCCCCGCCGCCTCCAGCAGGCGCAGCGCCGACGCCACCTGCGCTTCCCCCCGCAGGCCGTGCGCGCGGCGGGCGAGCCCGGCCGGCCCCTCGCGCAGGGTCCCGTCCGCGGCGCTCGCACCCGGGTCGAGCGCCGCGCGCCAGACCGCCTCGACCACGGGGCGGCCCGGCAGCGACTGGTCGAGCAGGAACTCGTGCGTCAAACGGTCGCGGGGCGCGTGCAGCAGGATGCAGCTCGCCGAGCCGCCGTCCCGCCCGGCGCGCCCGCCCTCCTGGTAGTACGCTTCCAGCGACGGCGGCAGGTCGTAGTGCACGACCATGCGCACGTCGGGCTTGTCGATGCCCATGCCGAAGGCGTTGGTGGCGATCACGACCCCCGCCGTCCCCGCGATGAACTTCTCCTGCAGGCGACGCCGCTCGTCGGGCGGCACGCCGGCGTGGTAGCCGGAGGCGCGCATGCCGGCGCGGTTCAGCATGTCGGCAAGGGAGTCCACCTTGCGGCGGGTGGAGGCGTAGACCAGGGCGACGCCCTCCGGCGACCTGCGGCGCAACAGCGCCAGCAGGAGCCGGTCCTTGTGGGAGTCGCCCGTCGCCCCGATCACGTGCCAGGCGAGGTTGGCGCGGTCGAAGCCGCGGGCCAGCAGCAGCGGATCCCGCAGCGCCAGGTGCCGGACGATGTCGCGGCGCACCTCCGGCGTCGCCGTCGCCGTGAGCGCGATCACCGGGCAGCCCAGTACCGCGCGCACCGCGTCCAGCCGGAGGTAAGACGGCCGGAAGTCGTGACCCCACTGCGAGATGCAGTGCGCCTCGTCCACCGCCAGCAGCGGCACGCCGATGGCCTTGAGGCGCTCGCGGAAGCCCGGCACCTCGAACCGCTCCGGCGCCACATACAACAGCTTCACCTCGCCTCGCTCCACGCGGGCGAGCCTCGCCTCGCGCTCCCCCGTGGCCAGCGTCGAGTTGACGAAGGTCGCCGGGATGCCCGCCCGCTCCAGTGCGTCCACCTGGTCCTTCATGAGCGAGATCAGCGGGCTCACCACGACCGTCGGCCCGCGCAGCAGCAACGCCGGCACCTGGAAGCAGAGGCTCTTACCCCCGCCCGTGGGCATGAGCACGAGCACGTCGCGGCCCGCCAGCACCGCCTGCACCGCATCCGCCTGGGCGCCGCGGAAGTCGGGGTAGCCGAAGTGCTTCTTGAGCGCTTCGCGGGCTTGCTCGAGGGTGGGCATGGTACACGAGGATGCGGGCTCGGCGGGGCGAAGGAATGGCGGGATGGGCCTTCGGCCGCCCCCGGGCCGAGTACCTCGCTACGGCCGGGTCAGGCGGGGCCTCTCCCCCTGGGCAACACCTTTCTCACTGCTGCGGACTACTCGCAGCTCTGCGAGAGCCCGTCCGCGACGCAGTTCCGCCGGTTCAGACGCGGCCCGCCTCCGGACCGCCCTCATCGCTGCGAATAGCGCTCAGCCGTCCGCCTCTGGCCGAATCCCTGTTAGGTGTTGGTACGCAGGGGCTTACAGAATAGATGAGTGCGCGGTCCGATTGTTCCTTAGAGGAGCTCCCGCCAGTCGGTCGTTACTCCCCGTAGTCAAGATCGTGCCGCCTCAAAGAGTGCCCGGCCCAAGCGGCCGGGCTCTTCGTTTGTGGCCAGGAGCTCCTCCGCGTCCGGGAGCCCCAGGTCGGCGAAGACGTTGCCGCTGCTCAGGGTGTACTCGACCTTTCCTCTCACGCTCTCCTCCGTGGCGCTCGAGGGCGGGCGTCAGGCCGCGTCCGCTTTCCGCTCGACGATCTTCACCAGCGCACGCAGCGCGTCGTTCACGGATGCGCTGTCCGGGAAGACCTTGGCCACGTCCGGGTCCAGGCGCACGAGGTTCGTGCCCTCGGCGTAGCGCGCGGCGTACTTGCCGCGGGCTCCGCCCGTGAGATCGTACTCCGGGAGGATGTCGTCCTCGTCCACGGCCGCGACCTCAGGATTCTCCTCCGCCATATGCTCTTCGTTCCGTTGGGGTAGCGACGCGGGCGCTGATCAGCCGGATCCTCGCGTCCCGCTCCGTGTGCATCACCGCAAGCAGCCGACCTGCACTCGAGAGTCCAAAGAGCAGCGTTCTTCAGCAAGCGAGTGGCGCGGATCGGCGATGACCAGGTGAAGCGGGTCGCCAAACGCCGTGCTCGCCTCCTCGAAGGAGACGCCGTGCTTCCTCTGGTTGGCCTCCGCCTTCGCGGGGTCCCACGCGAATTCCAGGCCCATGCGTAGCTAATCTACTGTTCCGAGAACCTGGGCTCCAGCGCGAGACTCCGACTCGATCGGCAAGAGCGTGAAAGCTCGCTCCGGCGATGGCTTCGGACGCCTCTCCCGTCGCCGCGCCGAGCGTGGCTCCCACTCCCATGCCTACGACCGCGCCTGCCGGGGAAGCAGCAAGAGCCGCCGGGCCAGCGAGTAAGCCGGCACCCCCACGCGCGACACTTCCGAGATCCATACCAACCAGAACAAGTGTCGCCTTTATCCATTGGCACAGCGGCTTGTCGATGGGGCACAGCCCAAACGGGTCCGAGAGATTAACCGGATCCCCTCCGGCGAATCCGTAGAGGTTGAGGCCGCCGGCGAGGCCGATGGGGTCTTCCTGGGTGAAACGACCGGTCGCCGGATCATAGTAGCGATTGCGACTGCGGAGTAGCCCGCGCCGGCATACCCGTCCTCGGGGGAGCCGAGGCTCGACCGCTACGTGCCGGACCTGCAGCCCGCGCGCGGGCCATCTGTCGGCGCCCATGCGTCGGGCCATAGTTTCGGAGCGATGGCAGGCGGGCGGTCCGCCACGTTGACTCGATGCCCGGGAGGTGCATCATCGCACTCACATCGAAGCAGCGCGCGCTGCTCAAGGCGCTGGCGCATCCGCTCAAGCCGCTCTGGCACATCGGCAAGGAGGGCGTGACCGGCACGATCATGGAGGGCGTGCGCGAGGCGTTCAACACGCGGGAGCTGCTCAAGATCAAGGTGCTGGAGGCGGCGCTCCTGAGCGCCAAGGAAATCGGCGAGGACCTGTCCTGGCGGCTGGAGGGAGTGGAGCTGGTGCAGGTGATCGGGCGGACCATCGTGCTCTACCGCCGGCACCCGTCCAAGCCCGAGATCCAGCTTCCGGGCTGACCCCTGACATTCCGGGCGTCCGACATAAACACCAAATCCTACCACAGAGGACGCCGAGGACGCCGAGTGGCGTAACGCCGGCAACCGGGCCCAACGGGGATCCGGATGTTATAGTTAACTACAACAGATCCGTTCTCGGCGGCTGTCTCGGCGGCTGTCTCTGCGGCTGTCTCGGCGTCCTCGGCGTCCTCGGCGGTAAGATGTGGTTATTCCTGCTTGCGCCTACCGATGATTCGGAGCAGCACCCCGACGGCCAGGATGATGATGGCGATGGGGATGAGCCAGTCGCGGCCGCTGAAGATGCCGCCCAGGCCCAGGATGGCGCCGATGCCGAAGAGCAGGGTCTTCCAGCCGAGGTAGGGGTCGGGGCCGCGCGGCTCGCGGGAGTAGAAGATGGACATGGTCAGGGCTCCGTCCGGCGCGGAACGTCGGGCGGCGGGGCGCCAGCGGGGCGGGCGCCGCGGCTCTCGAGGAAGCGGCGCACGCCGGCCCGGTAGTCGGGGGTGAGGCGGGCGATGGCGTTGATCTCGGCGCCGCGGGCGATGGCCTCGTCGAAGCTCATGGTGTCCATGCCGTAGAGCAGGCGCTTGATCAGGGCCAGGGCGGAGGGGGAGCGGCGGGCCAGCTCGCGGGCGTACTCGCGGGCGTCGACCTCGAAAGTCTCGGGCGGGAACAGGCGGTTCACCAGCCCGTACGCCCTTGCCTCTCCTGCCGTTATGCGATCGCCTCGGGCGGCCAGCTCGAAGACGATCTTCTCGCTGGAAGTGCGGCGCAGCAGGGCCATGACCATGGCGGGAACGAAGCCGAGGTGGATCTCGGGGTAGCCGAAGAGGGCGTCGTCGGTGGCCAGCACGATGTCGCAGGCGGTGGCGAGGCCCGCGCCACCGGCGAAGGCGTGGCCGTGGACCGCGGCGACGATGGGCTTTTCCAGGCGGCGCATGGCGACGAAGAGCGCTCCCAGCGACGCGGCGTCCTCCAGGTTCTCCATGGGCCCGGCGCTGACGGCGATGCGCTCGAGCTGCGACAGGTCCGCGCCCGCGCAGAAGTCCTTCCCCTCCCCGCGCAGCAGCAGCACGCGCACGCGCTCGTCCTCGGCGGCGAGCTGGAGCGCCTCCTTCAGCTCGGCGATGGTGCGGTCGTCCAGGGCGTTGCGCTTCTCCGGGCGGCTGAGGACGAGCTCGGCCACGCCATCGGCGACGAGGGTGCGGACGCGGACGTCGCTCACGAGATCACCTCCGCGGCGACGTCATCCGGGACGTCCACTTCCATGCGCAGCATGGCGGACGAGAAGGTCTTGCCCTGGGCGTCGGTCATGAGCGAGAGGGTGCCCCCACCACCCAATGCGTTGTGCAGCAGGAAGTTGAGCGCGAACAGGTTGGGGATCTCGAAGCGCTCCACCTCGCCGGCCATGGTGCCGAAGTGGGCCTTCACCCGCTCGACCGTGAGCAGCCTCGCCAGCAGCGGATACCACTCGGGCCGGCGGGCGATGACGCCGACGTTGACGGTGTCGCCCTTGTCGCCGGAGCGGGCGTGGGCGATGTCGATGAGTCGCACGGAGGACACGGAGCTACTCCCGGGAGTCGATGTCGTTGGACCGGATCAGGCGCGAGATCAGCAGCGCCGCCGCCAGGATGGCGAGGCCGATGCCCACGGGCGGGTAGCTCAGAAAGAACGCGACCAGCGCGAGGACAACCAGGACAGCGAAGATGATCCACCAGGCAGGGGATCTCATGCGTCCGTGACCTCCACGCGCAGGTGCGGCTCGATCTCGCGGCGGTCGATGAGCGCGGGCCAGTAGGCGACGACGTCCTGCACTCGCGGGCGACCCCCGGCGAAGCCGGTGACGCCGGGCGGTCCGGTGAGGATGAGCGGCGCCAGCTCGCGGGTGAAGCGCTCCACGGGCGTCCGCTCGGCGGCGCGCACGGCGACGCGCAGCTCGACCTCGGGCAGATCCGGCGGGGGCGGACCCACCAGGGGCCCGTGCGTCGCGCTCCAGCCCACCAGCTCAGTGCGGATCTCGTCGAAGCGCAGGCCCAGGCGCGCCAGCCGCTGGCGCAGGATCCGGTCGGCGGCCAGCGCCTTGTCGGCGGCGTCGGGCCAGGCGTAGACCAGGGTGCCCACCGCCTTGTACCCCGCGTGGTAAGCGATGGAGACCTTGAGCCGGTCGGTGCGGGGGCGGCCCTTCACGCCGCTGACGCGCACCCGGTCCGGACCGTCCTGCCGCAGGCGGATGGTGGTGAAGTCGGCGACGACGTCGGGCGTGATGTACTCGTGGGGATCCCCCATCTCGTAGACGAGCTGCTCGGTGACGGTGGCCACGCTGACCATGCCGCCGGTGCCGTCGTGCTTGGTGACCACGAAGCTGCCGTCGGCGTCGGCCTCGATGATGGGGAAACCGACGTCGCCCAGGGTGTCCGCCACGGCGCGCCAGTCGCCCAGGAAGTTGCCGCCCGTGGCCTGGGCGCCGCACTCGTTGATGTGCCCGGCGACCACGCCCGCGGCGAGCCGGTCCCAGTCGTCGGCGGCCCAGCCGAAGGCGTGCATCATGGGGGCGTACGTCAGCGCCGTGTCCGTGGAGCGGCCGGTGATGACGATGTCGGCGCCCTGCTCCAGGGCGGCCACCATGGGAGAAGCGCCGATGTAGGCGTTGGCGCTCTCGACGCGGTCGAGCACGCTCTCCAGCGCTTCGCCGGTCTCCATGTTGGTCAGCGGATGGCCGCCCGCGATCAGGGCCGGCAGCCGGTCGAGGATGTCGTCGCCCAGGATGGCGCCCACCTTCAGCTTACCGGCGAACCCGGCCTTGCGGGCGGTCGCAAGCACGGCCTGGCGGCAGGCGTCGATGTTGACGCCGCCCGCGTTGGCCAGGACGCGGATCCGCTTCTCGACCAGGTCGGGGAGGATCTCGCCGATCACGGCGACGAAGTCGCGGGCGTAGCCCTCGGCCGGGTTGCGCGAGCGCTGCTTCTGCAGGATCGACATCGTGACCTCGGCCAGGTAGTCGAGCATCAGGTAGTCGATGGGCCCGCGCCGGACCTGGTCCACGGGCGCGCTGGGCAGGTCGCCCCAGAAGCCCTGGCCGGAGGCAATGCGAACAGGCGGCACCGTTGCTCTCCCGGGTCGGAGGTCGGCGGGATAATACGACCTGGCGCCGGTAAGTCAAAACGGCCGCAGGCGCAGACGGTGACGTGCACGGGATGCGCCTGCGTAACCGGCGGTTGACGTTCACAGGCGGTCGCGCAGCCAGTCGGCCACGTCCGTCGCCGCGGACACGGGCAGGATGTGCCCGGAGTCGTACCAGCGGATCTCCTTCGGCTGCGAGGCCGCGGCGAAGAGCGCCTCGGCCTGGGCCGGCGTCACCGTGCGATCGCGTCGCCCGGCGACCATGAGCAGCGGCCGGCCGTCGAGCGCGCGCATGTTCTCGAGCGGATCCATGATCGGGCGGGCGAAGGCGGTCAGGGGGCCCGGCGGCAGGTCGCCGCCGGCGGCCAGGACCAGCGCCCGGACCCGCGGGTCGCGCGCCGCCAGCGCGCCGCAGAGGTACGACCCCAGTGAATAGCCCACCGCGGCCAGCCGGGCGCGGTCGATCTCGGCGCGGGCGCCCAGGTACGACAGGCCCAGCTCGCCCTCGGCGAGGGCGGCGCGCCAGTGCCGCACCAGCTCCATGACGTTGGCGGGGGACGGCCGCGCGCCCCCGGCCGCTCGCCGCTCGCCGTGGAGCGGCAGGTCCAGCGCCAGCGAGGCGATTCCTCGCTGCGCCAGCGCGCGGC
This sequence comes from Gemmatimonadota bacterium, assembly GCA_017881445.1. Classification (GTDB taxonomy): domain Bacteria; phylum Gemmatimonadota; class Gemmatimonadetes; order Longimicrobiales; family RSA9; genus JADGQX01. The sequence continues at coordinate 29,474 of JADGQX010000025.1, forward strand.
CGATCGTCCCCGCCATCATCTCCTTGTCGGCGCTGTAGCCGTGCAGCAGCAGCGCGGCGGGCATCGCGCCCGGGGCCGCCCGGCCAGCCGGCAGCAGCAGTGCGCCCGGAACCCAATCGTCGTCCAGTCGTACCTCGAGATCGAGGCGGCGGCCACCGGGGACGGCGGTGTCGGAAAGGACGCGCTGGTGGAGGAGCTTCTTCATAGGGTCGAGAGTGCAGGCACGAGATCAGGGGAAGCAGGAGCAGAAGCAGGAGCAGGAGGGAACTGCCCTTAACCTCCTGCTCCTGCTTCTGCTTCTCGCTGGTCTTCCCCCTTCAACCTGGATCCTTGCGCTACTGGTACTGAATGTACAGCGGCGTGGGGTGCAGCTTCAGCATGTCGGCCGGCTTCAGGATGGGCGTCCCCTTCCGCTCGTCGTTGTGGTAGAAGCCCTTCCAGCCGGTGAACTGCACGGGCTCCTTGACGATGTAGTCCTTGTAGGAATCGTACTTCAGCCAGGGATCGCCCCAGCCGTCCATGTCCATGACGATCTGCAGGTGGGGCCGGAGGCTGATCTGCCGGGCATTCGTGACCATCAAGCGGGTGAAGCGGTGCACGATGAGCAGCTTGGGCGGCAGGTTGTACTTCTCGACCATGCTCTCCAGGAACTCCGAGGCGTAGTTGACGTCCGCGGCGTCGAAGGTGCCGATCTTCGTTCCCGGCTTGCGCCCCTCGGACCGGTAGTGCATGGAGAACTCGGGGTCGATGGCGAGCATCACGTCCGGCTGCTTGAGGATCCACTCGAAGCGAGGCAGCAGGTTCTGCAGCCGGTCCTGCCCCACCTGGACATCGATGATGAAGATGCCGTTCTTCTGCCTGGCCCAGCCGTAGACCTCCTTGAGCAGCGTATCGGGCATGATCATGCGGTACTTGCCGGACTTCCCGGGATCGCCCTGGGCGACGACGCTGACCAGGTGGAAGGCCGGGACCACGGGCGTGGCCGGGTCGGCCTTGCGCCACTCGTCCACCTGGCGGTCGAAGCGCCGGAACATCTCGTCCCTCGGGTACTCGCCCAGGACACCCATCTTCTTCTCGCGCGGGTTGCCGTAGTAGGCGACGACACGCGAGCAGGGCAGGATGGAGCCGTCGCGGAACGCCGGCATCTTCGGGTACCAGCCCTTCTCGACGGCGTATACCGGGTCCCGACCCGAGCCGGGGCGCTTCCTGGTCGAATCGGCGCGCTGCGCGGCCGCCGCCG
>JADGQX010000347.1 GCA_017881445.1 Gemmatimonadota bacterium
AACGGCCCGGGTGCACGGGATCGCGCTGCCGATGCTGTGAACGGCAAAGGCTGAGATGGGGAGCGAGAGCCGCCGCCCATGGAGGCTGCTGGTCGAGGGGAACTGCTATCGGGGCTCCGTCACAGGATCCCGGCCGCCCCACCCGAGGCCGCCGTCACCGCCAACCCGATCATAGCTGCAGCGACGGCCTTTCTCGCGCTACCGGCCGGCGTCACCGTTTCCACGCCGTCCACCCGGACCAGGTTTCCCAGCGCCAGCTTTCGGGATCACACCCGGTGTACGCCGCATCCACGACGGCCGCGCGTTCATCCGCGGAGAGGCCATCGAGGAGCACGTCGGTCAACGGCGGGATCTTCAACCAGTCGCGCAACGCGGGCTGCGTCAGCCTCCCGCGCCAGGACCAGCGCACGCTGACGAATCCCGCCTCGGCCAGCAGTCTGTCGATCTCTCCCGCATTCGGGACTCGTTCTCCCGCGCCTGCGCTGGGCGCCCGTCCAACTGAAAGTCTGCTGGAGAGCTCCAGCAAGCAGGGGTCGCGCCCGCCGCCGGGCGGGTCCGCCTCGCCCAGGTAGAGCGAAGGGACGTTGAACACGAAGGCACCACCGGCATGCAGCGCGCGCGCCCCTCGCCTGAGCGTCTGGTCGAGAGGCAGCATCTGCCAGACGCCGGCGCCGCACAACACACGGTCGAATGCGACCCCGTCCTCGGGCCAGGCATCGAGCCACTGCGCCTCCGGCACGCGCCCGGCTCCTACCCGGCGCATGGCCTGCGCGGGTTCGATGCAGGTGACGTCCACCCCATGCTCCAGCGCCGCCTCGGCCGTGCGGCCGGTCCCCGCCCCCAGGTCCAGCACGCGCAGCCCCGGCCGGAGCGCGGCGGCGGCGATCAACGCCCGGTTGGCGTCCCCGTACCGCCCGTGCCGCCGGCAGAACGCTTCGTAATAGCGCGCCGTGTCAGGATGATCCCAGCCGATCGCCATCGCTCGCCGTCTCGATGGAGTGGGAGGCGCCCCGGAGGTAGTTGGCCCACCCGTAGTTCTCGAGATTGTGCTCCGCCTTGTACCGCAGGCATTCGTGGATCAGCGCGCGCATCTCACCCGAGTACCGGAAGAAGTCCAGGTCCAGGTTCGCGTCGTCGATGTAGAAGCGCCGGAAGGCCTCGAAGTTCTCGATCGAAGGAGGCGTCGTGTACCGGCTGTACCGCTCCTGCAGCCACCAGTTCGTGAACCCGTACTGCTCGTGGAAATCGTCGTAGATCGGGGTGGCCGGAAACGGAACCACCACACCGAGTGTGCTGAAGGAGTCGGTCAGCGGGGCGATCCGCTCCATGAACCGCCGCGTGTTCTCCAGGGCGGCCGGCGTCTCCTGGGGAAAGCCCAGCATGAAGTTGCAGGTCGTCCTGAGGCCGCATTCCTTGGCCCAGCCAAGTGCATGCTCCACCTGGGCGGTGCTGATGCCCTTGCGGATCAGCCGCAGGACCCGGTCGTCGCCGCTCTCGACGCCGAAGTCGATGGCCAGGCAGCCGGCGCGCTTCATGGCAGCCAACAACGCGGGGGTGACCATGTTAGCGCGGGTGATGGCGCTCCACCCCAGGGGAAAGCGGACGCCGTCCTCGATGGCACGGCAGAGCCGGAGGAGGCGCGCCGGGTTGGCGGTGAGGGCATCGTCCCAGAAGGGCACGAACGTGGCGCCCGTCAGAGCGTGCAAGCGGTTCAGCTCCGCGACTACCTTCCCCGCCGACCGGAAACGGAACTTGCGTCCCGTGACGTAGTTCGCGCAGAAGGTACAGTGCCCCGGGCACCCCCGGCTGCTGAGAATGCCGCCCGCAGCCACAGCCGGAGAGGATGGGTCGTACCAGCGGGAGTTGTAGAGGGTCAACGCATCGAGCGCTTCCGGCAGCAAATCGAGATCTTCGAGCACGCGGGGCGGCGGCCCCGACCCACCGACGAAGTGCGCCCCCTCGATCGATTCCAGCCCACACCGCCCCTCCAGGAAATCGACGAAGCAGGCCGCCGATCTCTCCGCCTCTCCCACGAGGGCCACGTCGAAACCCTGGTCCAGCACCTCGTCTGGCCTGGCCGTGGCGTGGGGTCCCCCCGCGATCAGCCAGGGCACCTTCCCGCGCAGGGCTCTGGCCGCCTCGTACGCGTGCCAGACCCAGCGGGTGAAGAGCCCGAACGCGGCTACGTCCGGGCGAAACTCCTCCGCGTCCGCCACGATTCCGGCGGTCCCGGCGCGGCGGCACCGCGCCGCGGCGTCGAACACGCGGACCTCACAATCCTTCGCAAGCAAGCCGGCCGCCACGTACTGCTGGCCCAGCAGCGGCGAGCCCAGGGCCTCGGGCGAAGGCGGATTCACCAGCAGGATGCGCGTCATGGCTCAGGAAGCGATGTGACTACCCGGCAGGATGCGGCCTCCCACCACCGGGCCCACCGGTACGTAGGGCGGCGCGAAGCTGGGGATCGGTCCCGTCCCCAGCGCCTGCACCACCATCTGGGTGACCTTCCAGGTCTCCATGGCCCACTCGAACCCAGCCGACAAGGACTCGAAGAACTCGTCCGAATAGTCGAACCGGCCGCGCAGGCAGGATCGCATGGCGCCCTTGAGCGCCGGAGTCGCCAGCAGGCTGGGGTTCCGCAGCAGCACAACCACCGGCGTGGGCACGTTGGGCGTCGGGGGCGTGAACGGCCCCGGAAACGCAGCAAAGGCGGGGTACCACGCCATGCCCGGAACACTGGCGCTGTCGGCGACTCTCGACCACTGCTGGTGCACCCCTCTCGCCACCGCGTCACGCATCGCCACCTTGGCGCCGATCCAGGAGATCACCGAGGGCGCGGACAGGATCAGGTCGTCGAGCTTGGGACCCACCAGTCGCCCGCCCAACGCCACGGGACCGTTGATGACGACATCCACCAGGGCCGCCGATTGCCGGTACAGATTGAAGCCGAATTCGATGGCCTGGATCAGTTGCTGGAACATCGAATCGTAGAGCTCGTGCATCGCCCGCTGGTTGGCGACGTCGGCGGGCGAGCTCGATACCGCCCGGAAGAGTGCCGGCGGGAACGGCAGCGCTTGCGCCGTCTGCTGGCTGAACGACCGTGGGCTCTGCTGCAGAGTCATGCTTCGCACCGCACCGCCTGCGCCCGTGCCCTGGGCGGCGGGCAGCTTGATGTTGAACTGGCGAAACCGGTTTCTGACCATGGCCCCGCCCGCGGACGCGAAAACGAGATTCGGCACGGTGACCTCCCCTCTGTGCTCGCCGTTGAGCTTCTGCACAACTGGATTGCGCCTATGGATGTACGGTGGCCAGGGACCGCGCAATGAAGGTCGCACGGAGCGTGTTCGCTTCGGCGTGGCCATCAACGACCTCGTTGCCTCCGGGGAGCTGAAGGCGCCCATCGTCATCGGCCGCGATCACCTGGACACCGGCAGCGTGGCCTCGCCCTTCCGCGAGACCGAATCCATGAAGGATGGCAGCGCCATGCGGACGCGGGGTACGAGGCGGTCATCGAAACGGCCCGGGTGCACGGGATCAGGCTGCCGATGCTCTGAACTGAAAGGGCGAGGGCGAGGGCTAAGGCGAGGGCGAGCACGAGCACGGGTACGTGACGACGGGGTAAAGGGGGCGGTGGGTCGGGCAGGGGAATCTCCCTGCCCGGCCCGCCGCCGTGCTACATTGGGCGCGTATCGCCCCCGAGGGCCCGTCTCCGATGCGGAAGTCGGCCGCGCCGGCGTGCGACGGGGCGCCGCGAGG
>JADGQX010000348.1 GCA_017881445.1 Gemmatimonadota bacterium
AACCGGACCACGGCGCAACCGCGCGCCCAGCTCCAGGCCGACCTGCTGATTCCAATCCACGTTATCCCTATGCAGCGGATTGTCCAGCAGCTGGTAGTGGTCGGTGTGGCGGATGAAGAGCATCTGCGGATGGAAGTAGAGTGAGAGCGGTGTTTCAGCCGCGACCTGGATGGACGAGCCCACGGCCATGCCGATGGGGAACACCCGGTCCGTGCGGGTGAAGTCGCCCGCGCTGGCCGGCATCATCCTGCCCGCGGCATCCTCCCAGGGAATCAGCACCAGGGCCCACGCCCGGCTGACGTCCACGCCACCGGTGGCGCAGAGGGAGGCCTTGCCGCGAGCGACCTCGAGCGCGCCGCTCCCGCTCACTTCGTGGCGGTTGAGGCCGTGGTCGAGCCTCGTGTAGGCGTAGCCGGCGCCGAAGGAGAGCCGACCCGCCGGCCTCGCCGCCACGTCGAGCGCGTAGGCACGGTAGGTGGGGACGCTGTAGGTCCTCGTACCGTCGTTGTGGAACAGTACGAGGGACCTGCGCTCCACACGCACGGCCGGCGCAATCGCGTACCCGCGCACGGCCAGGGGCGAGCCGATGCAGGATTGAGCCAGCAGGTCGCCACGACTAGCGGCGATCAGCGTCCATGTTAGAGGGACAACGATCATCCAGCGGCGCATCTTCGCCTCCCCCGGAATCAGGGCTGTACCGTCTATTGGTCGCTAAACTAGTGCGTGCGCGCGGACACGTAAAGTCTCAATGCTGGTGTCGGTGATGCAGGTCCGGATAATGTGGATGTGCATGTGTGATTGAGGCGTGCGTATGCTCGTGCGCATGCGGCTCGCCCGCGGGGTCGTTGGGCCCGTGCTCGTGGGCGTGGTGCGCATCGTGGACGTGGCGATGCGCGTGGGTGGTCGCGTCGTGCACGTGCGGGTGCACGTGCCGCTCGGTCAGGTGCAGCACCACGCCCGCGGCCATGAGCGCACCGCCAGCGCCCAGCGCCAGCGTCAGCGGTTCGCCCCGCAGCAGCACGGCCGCCGTGGCGCCGATGAAGGGCGCGGTCGAGAAGTAGGCGCCCGTACGCGCGGTGCCCAGCTCCCGCAGCGCCAGGATGAAGAGCACCAGCGAGAGCCCGTAGCTGACGAACCCCAGCGCCAGGGCGCCGGCCACCGCGCCGGCGCCCGTGACCCGGGCGCCCAGCGCGAGCGCGATCCCCAGGTTGACGCTCCCCGCGACCAGCCCCTTGAGCGACGCGACCTGCACCGGATCGCCGGCCGCGATCCGCTGCGTGAGGTTGTTGTCGATCCCCCAGCACAGGCACGCCGCCGCGATGGCGAGTGGGCCGGCGGCGCCGGCCCAGCCGGCGCCGCCCTCCCAGGACAGCACCAGCCCGCCCGCGACGATGAGCGCCATCCCCGCCACGATGCGCCGGTGCGCGTGCTCGCGGAACAGCGTCCAGGCGAGCAGCGCAGTGAAGACGCCCTCCAGGTTGAGCAGCAGCGCGGTGGTGGAGGCGGGCGTGCGGGCCAGGCCGAGCAGCAGCAGCAGCGGGCCCAGCACCCCGCCGAACAGTGTGGCCCCCGCGAGCCAGGGCAGGTCGCGCCCGGCGAGCGGCTGCTCCGCGGTCCCGGCCGAGGTGCCGCCCGCCGCGCCGGTAGCGGCGCGCCGCCAGAGCCAGGCCAGCAGCAACCCGCCCCCCGAACCCAGGTAGAGCAGCGCGGCCAGGAGCTGCGGCGGCGCGCCCGCCAGCAGCCCTTTTGCCAGGGGCGCGCTGAGGCCGAACAACGCGGCCGAAAACAGGGCCTTGAGGGGCCCGGACAGGATCCGCGGCGATGCCATGATCGGGCTAGAGTGCGCTGGGGAGGTGCCGGGCGCAACTGTCGTGCGCGGGCGCTACGTCGCCGCTTGCCGGGCCGCGCCCTGCCCGGCCGCGCGCCCCGTCGCCCAAGCCCAGTAGAAGTTGTAGCCGCCGATGGGGCCGAAGGCGTCCAGCACCTCGCCGCAGAGGAAGAGACCGGGCTGGCGCCGGCTCTCCATGGTGCGCGGGTCGATCTCGGCCAGGGCGACGCCGCCGCCCGTCACCTCGGCTTTGCGGTAGCCCTCGTCGCCGGTCCAGGGCAGCTCGCAGCGGACGAGCGCGTCGATCAGGCGCCGGCGCTCGTCGCGGGTGAGGTCCGCGAGGGAGCGCGCCGGATCGACCCGGGCCAGCTCCAGCAGTGCCGCGGCGAGGCGGTCGGGCAGCTCGGCGCGCAGTACGGTGGCCACCGCCCGCGTACCCCGTGGCTGCAGCAGCGCCTGCCAGGCCTCGTCGCCGTGAGGCGTCCAGCGCACGAGCAGTCGCGCGGCCGGGTCCGCGCCCTCCAGGCGCGCGCGCACCAGCACGTGCGAAACGTCGAGCACCGCCGGGCCGCTGTAGCCCCGGTGCGTGAACAGGAACCCGCCGGTCGCTTCGGCGGCGCGCCCCGCCCCGCGTGCGCTCAGCGAAACGCGCAGGGAGATGCCGGCCAGGGCCGCGAAGGGAGCCGGCTTCGCGGTGATCGGCGTCAGGGCGGCGTAGGTGGGATTCAGGGCGTGGCCGAGGCGCTCGAGCCAGTGCAGCCCCGCGCCGTCGCTGCCCGTGTTGGGGACGGAGAGCCCGCCCGTGGCCACGACGACGGCGTCGGCCTCGAGCGCGGGCGCGCCCTCGCATGCGACCCGCCAGAGCGGTCCAGCGGGGGCGATGCCGGTCACGCGGGTCCCGGTCACGAGGCGCGCCCCCCGGCGGGCCGCGAGCGCGAGCAGGCCATCGCGCACGTCCCGGGCGCGGTTCGTCGCCGGGAAGAGCTTGGCCGACTTCTCCTCTTCCACCAGCCGGAGTCCCAGCTCGTGCTCGAAGAAGGCGATCTGCTCAGGCAACGGCCAGGCGCGCACCAGCTTGCGCAGCGTGTTGGGCGAGGAGTCCGTTACGAAGCGCGACTCGTCCAGCCGCGCCGGCAGGACGTTGCAGCGGCCGCCGCCGCTGATCAGGATCTTGCGGCCGCCGTCGAGCGTGCGCTCCAGGAGCGTCGTTTCCGCGCCGCCGGCCGCCGCGAAGATCGTGGCCATGCAGCCCGCGGCTCCCGCCCCGATCACCACGACGCGTCGCATACCCGTCCGCTGGAGAGGTCCGCCATCCGGTCGCCGCCGGCGGTCCGGGAGCGCAATCTAGGCGTCCGGCGGCGCGGATGCGCCGGGTGGGAGATGGGCGACAGTCACGCCAGGGCGCCGGGGCGGCCAGGCGGCACGCCCCGGCGCGGTGCAGCGTCAGTGGCTCAGCGAGTATACGTACGCGGCCACGGCACAGACCTGTGGACCGCTCACCTGGCCGCCTCCCTTGGGCGGCATGGGCGCGGGGTGCGCCTTGGGAGTGGCCACGCCGTTGGTGACCAGCTGCACGAGCGAGGCATAGGATCCGTCGCTGTCCAGCCAGGCGTGGGCACGCAGCGTCGGCGCCATGGGTGTCCCGGTCGCAGTGTCCCCGTGGCAGGCGTAGCAGTTGCCCCCGCCGGTGAAGACCTTCCGCCCCTCCGCGACCAGTGCGGGCGCGATGGGTGGGCAACCGGGTGCCTGGGTCGGGGTCGCACCGGCGGCCGGAGCCGGCATTCCCCCGGCGGGGTCGGCAGGCACCGCGGCCGACGGCGTGGCGGTGCTCTCCTGCGCCATCGGGGGAGCCGATTGCGCCGAGTAGCTGTAGGTGCTCGAGGACCGGCCGTCGGGGTTGTCCACGCGAATCGTGTAGTTGTC
>JADGQX010000026.1 GCA_017881445.1 Gemmatimonadota bacterium
CGGTCTGGTGGTGATTGTACATGATCTGCGGGTACCAGCTCCGATACATCAGCCAGTTCATGTTCTTCGTTTCCGGCTGGCTGGAGAGGTAGAAGTCGCGGTTGTTGTCGTGACCGATGTACTTCTGGTACAGCCGGGGCACGCCCGCCATGGACCGCTTCTCCGGCACCTGCTCGCGGTTGTACCAGTCCGCGACCAGCTCCAGGCCATCCGGGTTCGCGGGCACGGCCAGCACGATCACGTCCTGGAGAGTGCGCAGCGTTTCCGGGTCGTTGCGGCTGGCCAGCTCGTAGACGGTCTCGATCAGCTGCTGCGATCCCAGCACCTCGGTAGCGTGCAGCCCGCCATCGATCCACACGACGGCCTTGCCCTCCTCCGCCAGCTTCTTCGCCTCGTCGTCGCCGAGGTCCTTCGCCAGCGCGAGCCGTTGCGCGATCGTCCGATAGCGCTCCAGGCTCTTCAGGTTCTCAGGCGCGCTCAGGATCGCCAGCCACTGCGTCCGCCCTTCCGCCGTCTTCCCCATGTCCCGCAATACGATCCGGTCCGACTCCCCCGCCAGCCTCTTCCAGTACGATTCCAGCTGTGTGTAGCTCGCGAGCTGGTAGTCCGCGCCGATGTCGAAGCCGAACGCCTCCCGGGGCGAGGTGATGTGCCGCGCAAGCTGCTGCGCCGCCGCCGACGGGGCGAACGGGGCGAAGGAGGCGAGCGCCAGCATCGGGACGAGGGCTGCCCATGCGGGCGAGCGACGGCGCAGTTGCATGCGGGTCTTCCGGCTGGAGGAGGGATCGCGGACGCGAGGCAGCGGGCCGCGAGGGCGGCGCGCGCAATCGAAGGAAACGATGGCAATCCGGTCGCGGCGAAGCAACCGTGAGCGCGACTCCACCCGACAACCTTGCTCGGCGGGGTGCGTACCGCCCATCTTAAAATACACCACGATCCACAGTTTGAATGGCGACGACGCGCTCTCCCCGGCCCGGTCTCCGTCTGCCGGAATTATCCCGCGCGCGCGTATCTCGAGTGAGGCGAGCGCTGCATGAGCAGGGAATCCAGGTACGGGACGGAGGGCGGGTTGCGGCAGGCAGCTGCAGGCTCCGGTGGCGGGTTGCTCCGCCTGCTGAGGGACCTGCCGTTCTTCTGGAAGCTCGGCGGGATCTTCGCGCTGGTATTCGTCGGGGCCGCCACGGGCATCGCTCTGCTGGCCAATCGCGCGTATTTCGCGACCTCGTCAGCGCATCGCATGGCCTCGCTCGAGATGGCGGGCGTGGCCCTGGTGCTGAACATCGACCGGGACGCCTACCAGGCGGCGCTCGGCCTGCACGAGGCCGCTTTCGCGCAGGACCAGGCCACGCGCACCAAGTGGCTTGCGTTCTATGCGGAGAACGCGGGGCAGATGCGCGACCGGCTGGCGATCTATGCGGGGCTGCCGGGGCTGGACCAGGCCGGGCGTGACCGCGCCGCCGCCGCCACGGCCGCGCGGGACGCCCTGGTTCAGGCCGGCGATTCGGTTGCCACCCGGTTGCGGGCCGGGGCGACGCTGGCGGCGCTGACACCGCTGCTTGCCGAGTTCCAGCGACGACTGGACGCCACGCACGACGCCCTGGGCGCGGCCGAAGAGGCGCACACCAAACAATCGGCGGCGCTGGCGGCGCAAGTCCAGCTGGCGGGCCGGCAGTACATGTGGCTGATGGGGATCGGGCTGGTGATCTTCGCGATCGTGGGTGTGCTGGTCTCGGGACTGCTGAGCCGGGAGCTGGCCGTGCCCATCGCGCGGCTGGCGCAGGTGAGCGAGCGCATCGCCCAGGGCGATCTGGCCGTGGGCGCGATGTCGCTGAACCGGTCCGACGAGATCGGCCGGCTGGCGGCGTCGTTCGATCGCATGGTCCCCTTCATCCGGGACATGCTCGCCCGCATCCAGGCGCTCACCAGCGATCTGGCGGCAAGCTCGGGCTCGATCTCGGCGGCCGCCACGGAGACCTCGGACTCCCTCTCGCAGCTGAACACCGCCCTGGAGCAGATCACGCAGGGCGCGCAGGAGCAGGCGCACTCGGCCCAGCAGAGCGCCGAAGTGGTGCTCGAGATGTCCGCTTCGATCCAGAACGTGGCCGGCGGCGCGGCCGACATTGCGGGTGGTGCCAGCCGCGCGGTGGAGGTTGCCCGGCGGGGTGGTGAGATCGTCCAGGGCGCCATCTCCGGGATGGAGGGCGTGCGCGCCTCGGTCGTGGACGCCGCCGCCCTGGTGCGGGCCATGGGCGAGCGTACCGAGCGCATCGGCAAGATCGTGGAGCTCATCTCGCAGATCGCCGGCCGCACCAACCTGCTGGCGCTGAACGCCGCCATCGAGGCGGCGCGCGCGGGAGAGCACGGCCGCGGGTTTGCCGTGGTCGCCGATGAGGTGCGCAAGCTCGCCGACGGCTCGCGGAAGTCCGCCGCCGAGATCGCCGACCTGGTGCAGGGCATCGAGGCCGGGACCCGGCGCGCGGTGGAGGCCATGGAGTCGGGTGTCGGGCAGGTGGAGCGGGAAGCCATCGTCGCCCGAGAGGCCATGACCGCACTCTCCGAGATCCTGGCAGCGGTCGAGGGCACGGGCGAGCGCGTGGGCAGCATCTCCGCCGACGCCGCAGTCCTGGCCGACCGTGCCGGCCGCGTGACCGCCCTGGTGCAGGACGTGGCCAGCGTGGCCCAGGAGAGCGCCGCCTCCGCCGAGGAGATGTCGGCTCAGAGCATGGAGGTCGCCGCCGCCATGGACACCATCGCGGCCGCCTCCGGCTCCCAGGGCCGCGACAATTCCGAGACCGCCGCACTCCGGCGCATCGCGGAGCAGCTGCAGGAGGCGACGGGGGCGTTCCGCCTGTAGCGCCGAGGCAGTCGGGCAGGAGGTGAGCATGGGCGTGGCCCGCGCGGTCCTGTTGCGCGCCTCGGAGAGCGCGCGCCTGCGGGACCTGTTCCAACGCCGGGGGCTGGCCAGGAGCGCGGTCGCGCGCTTCATGCCGGGCGAGTCCGTGGACGCCGCGCTGGCGGCGCTGGAGGCGGCACGTCCCGCCGGGATCGGCGGCGTGCTCACCCGCCTGGGGGAGCACATCCGCGATCTGACGGAGGCCGACGGCGTCGTCGATCACTACCTGGAGGTACTGGGCGCGATCGCGGCGCGCGGGCTGGACGCCCACGTCTCCATCAAGCTGACGCAGCTCGGGCTCGATGCCGGTGTAGCGGAGGCGGCGCGCCGCGTGGCGCGGCTGGCCTCCCGGGCGGCGGAGTCCGGTGCCCCCCTCTGGATCGATATGGAGAGCAGCGCCTGGACCGAGGCCACCCTCGAGCTGTACCGCGAGCTGCTGCCGCAGCACCCCAACCTCGGACTCTGCCTGCAGGCCTACCTGCGCCGCACGGCCGCGGACCTCGACGACTTGCTGGAGCGCGGCGGCCGGATCCGCCTGGTGAAGGGCGCCTACCAGGAGAGCGCGTCCATCGCCTTCCCGCGCAAGTCCGATGTGGACGCCGCCTTCCTTCGCCAGGCCAGCGCGCTGGTGACGGACGCCGCCGGCGGCGGCGCCTGCCATGCCATTGCCACGCACGACCTGCCGCTGCTGGACAAAGTCCGTGAGGTGGCCCGCACCCGGGGCGCCGCCGCCGGCGCCTGGGAGGTCCACATGCTCTTCGGCATCCAGTCCGCGGCCCAGCGCCGCCTGGCCGCCGAGGGTGTGCGGGTGCGCGTGCTGGTGAGCTACGGCGAGTATTGGTATCCCTGGTTCGTCCGCCGCCTGGCCGAGCGGCCCGCCAACGTGCTCTTCGTGCTGCGCGCGCTGCTCGCGCCCTGATCTACGCCTCGGGCGTGGTCTTCGACGCCGGCCGGCTGTATGTCTCCGACATGGTCCACGGACTCCACGTCCTCGACGCTTCACCCCTCGACCACTGACCCCTGATGCACGACCGGCGCCCCGAGAACCCGGGACGCCGGTCGCCCGACCCACGACGTCGCCCGTCAGGAGTCCGCCAGCCGGAAGAGGACCGGCAGCGCCACCCACACCGCCACGTGGTGGTCGTAGTTCACCGCGGGCCGGAAGCGCATCAGCGAGGCCACGCGCAGCGCCACGCGGTCCAGTGCCGAGTGGCCGCTCGATTGCTTGATCATCCACCTCCGCGGCGTCCCGTCCTCGTCGATCAGAAACCAGAGCAACACCCGCCCGCCGATACCGTTGTCCTGCAGGTAGCCCGGGTACTGGCGTGTCAGCTCCTTGCGCACCTGCTCCGAGTTGGCGAGCTCCGGCGCCTCCGTGTAGGACGTGAACTGCGGCGCCGCCGTCGCCAGCTCGTCCGCAGACGCCTCGTGGCGCGCATCCACGATCGCCGCCGCCGACAGATCCCCCTCGCCCAGGCCGCCGTACTCGCTCGACCGAAGCGACGCCAGCACCCCGAAGGTCGGCGGCGGGATGTCCACCGGCTCGATCACCGGAGGCTCCAGCTCCAGCAGGCGCCGCGCCTCCGCCGTCACCTCGTCGGTGCTCGGACCCGCGCGGTGCTCGTGCTCGGGCGCTGCCTGTCCGCTGCCCGCGTCCGGGTCGGGCGCCATGATGTCCACGACCTCGTATTTCGCCGAGAGCGTCGGAACCCGATCCTCCTGCGCCCACGCGGTCACGACCGTGCCCCAGGCCACCAGCAGCAGCCCCACCCCGTGCAGACCCAACGAGGCGACAGTCGCCGCTACCGCCCCCGTCGCGCCCCGCTCCGGATGGCTCGCCGCCAGGTACTGGAACATCCGGTGCGCGGCCGCCGGCCGCCCGTCCCACTCCCTCGCCATGACCCCACCTGCCCCCGCTCGCCCGGGCGCGCCCGGCGCAGCGGCTTGGACGTCCGCATGGCGGGAGCGTCACGCTCCCACCTCCCCGAAGTCGGGAAAGGCAACGGACGTGTCCGGCGCAAGCAAGTTGTTTAGATAAAAGAACTTGTGAGGTGGGGCGAAACGCAGCTGGCGACGCCGCCGCCGGCGCCCGGGCTAGCGGACGGGGAAGGCGGCGCCGGCGGAAAGCAGGACGCCGGATCGGGGGGAGAAGGGAAGGAGGCCGTGGACCCACTGGGCCTCCAGCCACCGGCGCCCGCCCGCCCGGATGCCCAGGCGCAGCTCGCGCAGGTCCTCGTTGCCGCGGATGCGCCGGTAGCGTAGCGGCGAGGTCTGCCCGGTGAAGGTCGCCACCGGCTGGAATGCCCCGACCCGGTAGGCGACGCGCGCCGAGTAGATCCAGTCGTCCTGCTGCTCGAATTCCGGGATGCGGGTGCCCAGGATGCCGATGCCGCTCTCGACGCCGGCAAGGAGGGCGCCGCGCTGCCAGCCGAGGGCGAGGGTGCCCAGGAAGTCGGTCTCCCCCCGGTCCAGCCCCCGGGTGTTGGCGGTAGTGGGCAGTCGCGCACCAAAGTGCAGGACCGCGAGCAGCGGCGACCGCGCCCGTGACAGGCGCACGGCCGTGGCGATGCGCAGGTCGCCCGCGTCCACCCGCCGGCGCAGGCCGGGCGTGGCACCGAACGCAGTGTCCGCCCACCGCGACCGGTCGTCCAGCCGGCGCACCAGCGTTCCGGATACCTCCAGCGCCACCCGCCCGCTGCGCGCCAGCACGGCGAAGTTACCCAGCTCCAGCAGCGGTCCCTCGGTCCCGGCGAGCGACGCGCGTTGACCCTGCAACAGTGCCGCGCCCAGGTGGGCCAGCCCGGATGTACCGGGGGCGAAGACCTCCCAGTCCAGCGGCTCCGGCGGCCGCAGCTGGGCCGCCGCGCCCACCGCCGACGCTGCCAGCGCCAGCAGTGTCAGCGCGCCGGATTTCGTCATTCCCGCGAGCCCGTATCCCATCGAGGTATCCTGGCGAGCCGGATCCTCGGCGGCAACGGCGAGCAAAGGCGGAGGCCTCGGGTGCCCCGTCAGCCGGGGACCGTGCTCCGCTCCTCTTCCTCCTCCGGCCTGCCCTTCATCAACAGCGCGATCCAGCCCACGATCCCGATGACGGCGAAGCTGAACCACTGGACGGCGTAGCTGAAGTGCGGCCCTTCGTCGAGGGCGGGCGGGGCGACCGGCCTCGGCAGCCCGCGCGCGTCCGGCGCGGGGATCACCTGCAGCACGAGGGGGAGCAGCGGATAGGGGAACTGGCGGGCCAGCGCCGCCGGATCGAAGTGGTACCACGTGCGGCGGAAGGCCGGGCCGGGAGGCACCGCGCCCAGCGGCATCGTCAGCAGGATCCCGGTCACGGTGGCGACGCCTCCCGTCCGGCCGGGCGCGCCCGCCCTGTCCGCGCCCTTCGCCCCGCTGGCGGCGTATGGGCGCAGGTCCACGGTGGCGGCATCGGGCGAAGGCAGCCAGCCGCGGTTGACGAGCACCGCTCCGCCGCCCGCCGACAGGCGCAGGGGCGTCAGCAGGTAGACACCGGGCTCGCCGTTGTAGCTCCGTCCCGCCAGCACGATGGCGCGCTCGTCGTCCCAGCTGCCGGTGGCGCTGGCCCGCCGGTACGCCATCCCGGTCGTGTCGGACGTCGCGCCCGCGAGCTGGAGCGCCGGCGCACGCATGCGGGCGGCGACGACGGCGTTTCGAGCCCGGCGCTCCGCCAACCGGTGGAGCTGCCAGAATCCCAGCCGGACGCAGGTGGCGGCCACCACCAGGACGAGGACGGAGCCCAGCAGTCCAGCGCGTGTGATGCGGAGCGGCTTCATGGCCGGCATCCTAGCGACGACGCCCCACCCGGGCAACGCGGTCCCCGGGCTGCCCGGCGAGCGACGTTGCCGTTTGCACCGGTCCGATTGCCGCCGGGTCGGGGGTCTCCTCATCTTCGCGGGCTCGTCACCTCGAAGCGGGGGATCCATGGTCTACGACGTCGTCATCGTCGGCTCGGGTGCCGGCGGAGGGATGGCGGCTTACGTCCTGGCGAAGGCCGGGGTGCGCGTCGCGCTGCTCGAGGCGGGCGGGCCCTGGGACAACGCCCGCGACTCGAAGATGCTCACGCCGGCGTACGCCTCACCCCGGCGCGGGGGCACCACGCCGGAGAAGCCTTTCGGAGAGTTCGACGGCTGCGTCGGCGGCTGGGAGATCCCGGGCGAGCCCTACACCGCGGCGGCCGGCACCGAGTTCATGTGGTGGCGGGCGCGCATGGTCGGCGGACGCACCAACCACTGGGGGCGGATCTCGCTGCGTTTTGGACCGCAGGATTTCCGGGGCAGGACGCGGGACGGACTGGGAGACGACTGGCCCATCGGCTACGACGACGTCGCCCCCTGGTACGACCGGATCGACCGGCTCATCGGCGTATTCGGCAGCAGGGAGAACCTGCCCGACCACCCCGATGGCGTCTTCCTGCCTCCGCCCGCGCCGCGCTGCCACGAGCGGCTCATGATGGACGCGGCCCGGCGGCTGGGCGTGACCTGCGTCCCCTCGCGTCTCTCCATCATCACCCGGCCGCTGAACGGGCGTGTGCCCTGCCACTACTGCGGCCAGTGCGACCGCGGCTGCGCCACCAACTCCAACTTCTCCAGCACCAACGTGCTCATCGCGCCGGCGCTGGCGACCGGCCGGCTGACGCTGCTCACCAACGCCATGGTACGGGAGGTCACGCTCGGCCACGACGGCCGGGCCACGGGCGTCCGGTACGTCCACAAGACGGATGGCAGTGACCGGCAGCTACAGGGTCGCGTGGTGGTGCTGGCCGCCAGCGCGCTCGAGACCGCCCGCCTGCTGCTCAACTCCGGCTCACCGCTCTTTCCCCAGGGGCTCGCCAACTCCAGCGGCACCGTCGGGAAGTACATCAGCGACACCACGGGCGCGGACGTCTGGGGCGTGGTCCCGGCCCTGGAGGACATGCCCCGCCACAACCACGCGGGCGTGGGCGGCGGCCACATCTACATGCCCTGGTGGCTCGACAACCGGAAGCTCGATTTTCCCCGTGGCTACCACATCGAGCCCTGGGGCGGACTGCACGAGCCCGCCTACGGCTTCATGGCCGGCATCCAGGACTACCCCGGCGCCGGGGGCGGCTGGGGCCGTGACCTCAAGGCCTCGTACCGGAAGTACTGGGGCTCCGTCGTCGGCTTCAGCGGTCGCGGGGAGATGATCCCCAACGACGACACCTTCTGCGAGATCGATCCGCTGGTCGTGGACCGCTGGGGCATTCCCGTGCTCCGCTTCCACTGGAAGTGGAGCGATCACGAGCTGAACCAGGCCAGCCACATGCAGCAGACCTTCCGCGCCCTGATCGAGGCCATGGGCGGAACGGTCACGGCCGCGCCCCGCACCCGGCAGCAGGGGTACGGCATCTCCAAGGGCGGGCAGATCATCCACGAGCTTGGTGGCGCGCGCATGGGCGACGACCCCAAGACCTCCGTCGTGGACCGCTTCGGCCGCGCCCACGACGTCCCCAACCTCTTCATCGCCGACGGCGCGACCTTCGTCTCCCAGGCCGACAAGAATCCCACCTGGACCATCCTGGCGCTGGCCATGCGCACGGCCAGCTACATCGCCGACCAGGCCACGAAGGGGGTCCTGTGAGTGAGCCCATGAACCGCAGGGACGCGCTCCGCCTCCTGGGCGTCGTTCCCCTCGCGCCCCTCATCCCCGGCGTCGTCTCCGCGCCCCGCGCCTGGACGCAGCCGGAGCTCGCCCGCGCCGCCGCCGCCGCCGCGGCGCTCCAGCCGGCCCCGGCCGGTCCCTTCCAGCCGCGCTTCTTCACGCCCCACGAGTATGCCACCGTCCGCCTGCTGGCGGACATGGTCATTCCGGCCGACGGCAAGTCGGGATCGGCCACCGACGCCCGCGTGCCGGAGTTCATGGACTTCATCCTCAGCGACGGAAGCGAGGAGCGCCGGGTAGCCATGCGCGGGGGGCTGGCCTGGCTCGACGCCGAGAGCCGCCGTCGCTTCGGCCTCGGCTTCCTCGCCGCAAACCCCGCGCAGCGCGCGAAGATCCTGGACGACATCGCGTGGCCGGAGAGGGCGCCGGCGGCCCTCAGCCACGGCGTCGCCTTCTTCGACGCCTTCCGTGACCTCACTGCCGCCGGCTTCTTCTCCAGCGAGATCGGGCACCGCGACCTGGGCTATGTCGGCAACGTCCCGGTCATGGAGTGGCGCGGCTGCGGCGAGGCCGCCAACGCCCACGCCCTGCGCGGCCGCGCCCAGGCCCGCACCGGCGCGGACGGCGGGGCCTCCGGGGAATGAGCGCGAGCGCGCGTTTCGGCCCTCTCGTCCCGACATCTTTTCAATGGGGTGTGAAAAACAGGGCCTCAGCGCTATATTTAGCAAGAAACCACGCACACAAGTCACGCGGCCACCGCCCGCCCGAGCGCCCGCAATCGGCTCTGGTGGTAATGCGCGTCCGCGTCTGTCTCCTGCGCCTTGTGGTGCATAATGAACGGTGGTGTGTCCATGGCAGACGCTTTCGATGTGGGGATCCTGGCGGAGCACTCGCGCATGACGGCCTGGGGCCCGGGCAAGGTGGTGAAGGTACGGGCGCCGTACGTCTGGGTGTTCTTCCGGGACGCCCCGGGGCGCGCGGCCCGGCAGTTCCCGGCGTCGCTGCTGGTGCGCTCGAGCTGCCAGACGGACACGGTGCTGGAGAACCTGCCGGCGTTCATCGAGAAGGATGGCGTCCAGGTCCTGCCGTCGGAGCGCTACACGCTGCGTGAGGCGCTGGACATCTTCCACACCCACGCCCCCGAGGGCTTCAACGACGGTGGCGTCACCAAGGCGCAGAAGGACCGGGAGCGTCGCCGTGGTGCGCACGAGGCGTACGAGCGCACCCTGGGCGGCGGACAGGCGGAAGAACTCCTGGCCCAGGACTCCGTTGGCGAGCTGACGACGCGGGCGCTGGCCGTGGTCGCCCTGGCCAAGACGCTTTCCAGCGCGGACGCCGCGGCCCTGAACGCGGGGCTGCAGGACCAGGCCGCGGCCCGCGACTACTTCACCGCGCTCCTCGCCTATCTGGCGGACGAGCCCGCGCAGGAGACCTTCGCCGCCTACGCATCGGCCGCCGGCACGCTGCCGGGCCTGGCCAGCGGGCCGAGCTGGCCCATGCTGACGCTGCTGCCGTTCCTGGCGCAGCCCGCGCGGCACATGCTGCTCCAGCCGACGCTCACCTGCGCCGCGGCCCAGCGGCTGGGCTTCGACCTGCCCTACGAGTCCGCGCCGAACTGGAAGACGTACGACGCGCTCCGCCGCCTGGGCGGCATCTACGTCGAGGCCCTGGGCGACGAGGGCGCCCGCGACTTCGTGGACGTGCAGTTGTTCATGGCCACGCTGGTCATCAAGACCGTAACGCCCAAGGCAGCCGCGGCCTGAGCGCGGCCTCCGACCCACGGACGTGCGAAACGGCCGGCCGGCTCCTGGAGCCGGCCGGCCGTTTCGCACCGGGCGCGCGGGCAACCGGGTCGTTAGTTTGGGCGACGTCGCCCACGGCAACCTCCGGGGATCCTCCATGAGCAAAGAACGACTCGGCATCGGCATCGTCGGCAGCGGCTTCAACGCGCGTTTCCACATGCAGGGGTTCGTGGGCGTACGCGACGCCGACATCCTCGGCGTCTGGAGTCCCGACGCCTCCCGGGCGGGCTCAGCCGCCGACTACGCCCGCTCCCTGGACGTGGGAGCGTGCCGGGCCTTCCCCTCCATCGCCGCCATGGTGGAGGACCCGGCCATCGACGCCATCTGGTTGTGCGGCCCGAACTTCGCCCGGGTCGAGAACGTGGAGGAGATCTGCGCCGCCGTCTCGTCCGGGCGCGGCTCGCTGCGTGGCCTCGCCTGCGAGAAGCCCCTCGCCCGCAACGTCGCCGAGGCGGAGAAGGTGGCCGCGCTGGTCGCCGCCGCGGGCATCCCCACCGGCTACCTCGAGAACCAGCTCTTCTCGCCGCAGGTCGAGCACGGCAAGTCGCTCATCTGGGCCCGCGGCGCCGCCACCACCGGCCGACCCTACCTCGCCCGCGCCGCCGAGGAGCACAGCGGCCCGCACATGCCCTGGTTCTGGCGCGGCGAGCTGCAGGGCGGCGGCGTGCTGAACGACATGATGTGCCACTCGGTGGAAGTCGTCCGCCACCTGCTAACGCAGCCGGGGGAAGCCCGCTCGTCGGTGCGGCCCGTGAAGGTCACCGGCCACATCGCGTCGCTCAAGTGGTCGCAGCCCGAGTACGCCCGCAGGCTGGCGGAGAAGATGGGCCCGGAGGTGGATTACACGAAGTCGCCCGCTGAGGATTTCGCCAGCGTGATGATCGAGTTCGAGACGTCGTCCGGGCAGCGCGTGCTGGGTGAGGCGACGACGTCCTGGTCCTTCGTCGGCGCCGGCCTGCGCCTCTCCGCCGAGCTGCTCGGCCCCGAGTACTCCATGCAGTGGAGCTCCCTCGACAGCGGCCTCAAGCTCTTTTTCTCCCGCGAGGTGCGAGGGAAGGCGGGCGAGGACCTGGTGGAGAAGCAGAACGCGGAGATGGGGCTCATGCCCGTGGTGGCGAACGAGGCGGCCGCCTACGGCTACGAGGCCGAGGACCGGCACTTCGCGCGCTGCTTCCTGCGCGGAGAGAAGCCGCTGCTGACCTTCGACGACGGTGTCGAGGTGGTGCGGCTGCTCATGACGGCGTACCGCAGCGCGGAGGAGGGGCGGACGGTGGACTTCTCGGCGGAGGCCGTTCGGGGGTACGTGCCGCAGGTGGCCAGGGGGGTGTGGCGGGGGTAGCAGGCGAGGCGGGCGTGCGCAGCCGCCGGGCTCAATCGAGCACGGGAGGCCCGGGTCGAGATGCTCCGGGCCTCCCGTGTTGATCCCCTGGAGTGCGGCGATCACGTCCCGCGGCGGCCCCTCCGCTCACATCTCCTCCAGCTGCCTCATCTCCTCGAGTGTCAGCTCGATGCCCGCCCCCCCGACGTTCTCCTCCAGGTGCTCGACCTTCGACGTTCCCGGGATCGGCAGCATGACGGGCGAGCGGCGCAGCAGCCAGGCGAGCGCCACCTGCGCGGGGGTGGCGTCGTGCCGCCGTGCGATCTCGGCCAGCGCGCCGCGCCCGCTCACCAGCTTGCTCTCGGCCAGCGGAAACCACGGGATGAAGGCGATGCCCTCGCGCTCGCAGTGCTCGAGCGCCGGCTCCCACGCCCGGTCCGCCAGGTTGTAGCGGTTCTGCACGGATACGACGGGGAAGAAGCGACGCGCCCGCTCGATCTGCTGCGGGTCGGCCTCCGAGAGTCCCACGTGCCGGACCTTTCCCTCCCGGATGAACGCCTGGATCTCCCGGAACTGGTCGGCCTCAGGCACCTGAGGATCGATGCGATGCAGCTGCCAGAGGTCGATGCGCTCCTGTCGCAGGCGACGCAGGCTGCCCTCCAGCTCCTCCCGCAACCGCGCAGGACGACCGTTCGGCGTCCAATCGCCCGGGCCCGAGCGGTCGAATCCGCCCTTGGTCGCGATCACCAGCCCGTCCGGATATGGGTACAGCGCCTCGGCGATCAGATCTTCCGAGACATGCGGCCCGTACGACTCCGCCGTGTCGATCAGGTTCACGCCCAGCTCGACCGCCCGGCGCAGCACCCGGATCGCCTCGTCATGGTCCGCGGGAGGTCCCCACACCCCCGCGCCCGTGATCCGCATGGCCCCGAAGCCCAGCCGGCGCACCGGCAGGTCGCCACCCAGCTCGAACACCCCGCTCGCTTCAGCCGTAGCCGTTCCAGCCATTGCCGCAACTCCCTTTCCACGATGGACATGCCCGTCCTCGAAGGAGGGCAAGAGTCCGGCCAGGGAGGTGATAGGCTTGCTCTCGAGCTCACCGAGACCCGCATGACGGGCGACTACGAACGGGCATCGGTGCTCGCCGCCGTGGCGGCGGCCGGCCTCATCACGGATGCGACGCGGGCCCCTTA
This sequence comes from Gemmatimonadota bacterium, assembly GCA_017881445.1. Classification (GTDB taxonomy): domain Bacteria; phylum Gemmatimonadota; class Gemmatimonadetes; order Longimicrobiales; family RSA9; genus JADGQX01. The sequence goes on from JADGQX010000026.1 coordinate 12,844, forward strand.
CATCCACGCGGCCAGCGGCATCCGCGGTGACTACGAGAAGGCCCGCTCCCTGCTTGCGCCCGTGACCCGGGGCGCCCTCACGCCCGCCGACGAGCAGGCCGTCGTACGGGGTACCGGCTCCATCCGCGGCTCGTACGAGAAGGCGCGCGTGCTCAGGGCCGTGGCCGCCAGGAAGGACGCCTCCCCGGCGGGACTGGCCGCGGTGCTGGACGCGGCGCCCACCGTGCGCGGCGACTACGATCGAGCCAGCGTCCTGATGCAGGTCGCGTCCAGCCGCACGCTCGATGGCGCCCTGCGGGAGGCCTACCTGCGGGCGGCGGCGTCCATCACTTCCTCGGCGCAGAGGGACAGGGTGGTCAGGGCCGTGACGGCAAAAGGCTAGGCTGCTCGTCGGCCAGGTGGCCCACTACCAAACGCGCGGCAGCAGCCGCCATCTCACCCTGGCGGCATACTCGGGATAGCCCGCCAGCCGCCGGTGCAGCTCGCGGTCCTCCAGGGCGGTACGCACGACCAGGCCGAGGCCGAGGACGCCAGATCCGGCGAGGCCCCACCACGATCCCAGGTTGAGCGGCGTCGCCAGGAAGAGGAGGAGCGCACCGGCGTACATCGGATGGCGCAGGACCGCGTACGGTCCGGTGCTGACGACCGTCTGTGCGCGCTCCTGCTGGATCCGGACGACCGGCGCCAGGAAGGTGTTCGCCCGGAAGGCGCTGCCGCAGATGGCCATGGCGGCGGCGACCCCGATCGCCCCCAGCAGCTGCAGCGCCATGGGGACGCTCGACCAGCCGTGGCGCGCGTCGAGCGCCATCAGCACCAGCCAGCCGATGAACGCCAGGAACATGAACGTCAGGACCAACCGGTCCCAGAGGGGCTGATCCTTCTGGGCCAGCGGCTTCATGCGCTCGTCCAGGAGCGCCGGGTCGTCCCGCGCCAGCCGCAGGGTGATGAGCAGGGCCGCGCCGAAGAAGACGACCAGGAAGAGCCAGGCCCCTCCCCAGCGCACGGTATCTGCTACGCCGAACAGCAGCAGCGCGAACACGACCGCCTCGCCGCCGAGGGCGAGCCAGACCTTCGGCTTCACACGTACGCCTCCCTCCCGGGCCTCCGCACGATAGCCAGGGCGCGGGCGGAAAGACAATTCGCCCGCGGCGCGCTAGCTTTCATTCTGCCGGCGCCTCGCCGGCGGAATCCATACAGGGGGCTTCATGAGAAACTGGTTCGCGCTGGTGCTGGTGCTGGCGACGGTGGGCGCCTGTGGGCGGCCCCGGGGCGATGCGGCCGCGGCCGCGGCCGTGGCGACGCAGGCGGCGAAGACGGGCACGGCGGTGACGTACGTGGACGTGCGCTCGGCTGAGGAATGGGCGCAGGGTCACGTAGCCGGGGCCATCCACATCCCGGTCGAGCAGATGCCCGAGCGCTGGACCGAGCTGGCCGCGCTCAAGGACAAGCCGGTGGTGCTTTACTGCCAGAGCGGCGGGCGCGCCGCCGCGGCGCTGCAGGTGCTGCAGCAACACGGCTTCACGGCGGCCGTGAACGGCGGTGGACTCGCCGGCCTGCAGGCGCAGGGTGTCGCCGTCAGCCAGTAGGCGCGCGCTGTCCCATGCGCGCCCCGCGGCCTAGATTCGTCGGTTTCGTCGCCGTCCACGCCGAGACGAGGTTTGGATGATGGTGCTGCCGCCGGCCGTTTGCCATGAGTGACCTCACAACGCCCGATCCTTCCCCGACCCAGCCCCACCTGACGCGTCGCTTCGGCCTGCTCCCGGCGACGGCGTTGAACATGACCAACATGATCGGCGTGGGGCCGTTCATCACGATCCCACTGCTGATGTCGGCGCTGGGCGGGCCGCAGGCACTGCTGGGCTGGATCGTGGCGCTGGTGATCGTGGTCTGTGACGGCATGGTGTGGAGCGAGCTAGGCGCGGCGCTGCCGGGCTCGGGCGGATCGTTCCACTATCTGCGGGAAGCGTTCGGCCGGGAGACGTTCGGGCGGTTGATGGCCTTCCTGTTCGTCTGGCAGTTCGTGCTCAGCGGGCCACTGGAGATCGCCTCCGGGTACATCGGCTTCGCGCAGTACGCCAGCTACATCTGGCAGGGCCTGACGCGGCGGGACGTGATTGCCCTGGTCACGGCCGTGGGCGCGATCAACGTCGTGCTGCTGTACCGGCGGATCCACTCCATCGCGAAGATCACCATCAGCCTCTGGGTGGGAACGCTGGTGACGGTGCTGGCCGTGATCGTGACCGGCGCCATGCACTTCGACCACCACGTGGCCTTTGCCTTCCCCCCCGGGGCGTTCAACTTCTCGCTGGGCTTCTTCCTGGGGCTGGGGGCGGCGTCGCGCATCGGCATCTACGACTACCTGGGCTACTATGACGTCTGCTACATCGGCGACGAGGTGCGGGATCCCGGGCGCGTGATTCCACGCTCCATCCTGATCAGCACCGCGGCCGTGGCCGTCATCTACCTGGGGATCAACCTCTCCATCATCGGCGTGGTGCCCTGGCGCGAGTTCGTGCCCGCCGCCGCTCACCCGGAGTCGAACTTCATCGTCTCGATCTTCATGCAGAAGATCTACGGCCGGCCCGTGGCCGTGATCTTCACGCTGCTCGTCCTCTGGACCGCGTTCGGCTCCGTGTTCGCGTTGCTGCTCGGCTATTCCCGCATTCCCTTCGCCGCGGCCGAGAGCGGCTACTTCTTCCGCGTGTTCGGGAAGCTGCATCCGACCAAGGGATTCCCCTACGTCTCCCTGCTCGTGCTGGGCGCAATCTCCATCGTGGCCGGTTTCTTCTCGCTCGGCACCGTCATCGACGCGCTCATCGTCACGCGCATCCTGGTGCAGTTCATGGGGCAGGTCGTGGGCGTGATCCAGCTGCGCAGGCGGGCCCCGGACATGGTGCGGCCCTACCGCATGTGGCTCTACCCGCTCCCCGCGCTGGTCGCGCTGCTGGGGTGGATCTTCGTCTTCGCTACCACCGAGTTGCGGGTGGTCGTGTTCGGCGTTGCCGTGCTCGCACTGGGAGGCGTCGCCTTCCTGTTCTGGTCCTGGAACACCAACCGCTGGCCGTTCGGTCTGAAGGAGGCGACGTCGTGAAGCGGATCGCATGGGTTCTGCTGCTTCTTCTCTGGGGCGCCGGCCCCGCCCGGGCGCAGGAGCGGCGGGCGCTCCGGGCTGGGTGGTTCATCCAGTCGTCGGCCAAAGCGGGCACTGACGGCGCCAAAATCTCCTCGGCCGCCTACAAAGCCACCGGCTGGTTCCGCGCAACGGTCCCATCCACGGTGGTGGGCACACTGGTGGAGGACGGCGTCTACAAAAACCCGTTCTTCGCCATGAACCTGCGGCAGCTGCCGGGGATGACCTACAAGATCGGCGCGAACTTCGTGCACACGGCCATGGACCCGAGCAGCCCGTACGCCGTCCCCTGGTGGTATCGCACGAGCTTCCGCGTGCCCGCGGCCGTGCGTGGCCGGCGCCTGACGCTGCACTTCGACGGCATCAACTACCGTGCGAACATCTGGCTGAATGGCCGGCGCCTGGCGGACTCCACCCAGATCGCCGGCACGTATCGACGCTACGAGCTGGACATCACGGACGCACTGAAGCACGCCGGCGCCAACGTGCTGGCCGTAGAGATCTTCGCGCCCACGCCGGCCGATCTCCAGACGACGTGGGTCGACTGGAGCCCGTCGCCGCCGGACAAGGACATGGGGATCTGGCAGCCGGTCTGGCTGGTCCGCAGCGGCGACGTCGTGATCCGCTACCCGCAGGTGATCAGCCGCGTGGACACGGCCACCCTGCGCAGTGCAGAGTTGACCGTCGGTGCCAACCTCCGCAACCTGACTCCGCACGCGGTCACGGGCACGCTGCGCGGCCGGATCGGCAGCGTGGCCTTCAGCCGCAAGGTCACGGTGCCGGCGAACGACAGCGCGTACGTGAGCTTCAGCTCCGACTCGTTCCCGCGGCTCCGCTTCGCCAATCCGCGGCTGTGGTGGCCCCTGGAGCTGGGGCGGCCGGAGCTGTACCGCCTGGGTATGACGTTCGTGGTGGGCGGCGCCGTCTCCGACACGCAGAGCGTCCGCTTCGGCATCCGCGAGGTCACCTCGGAGTTCGTGGGTCCGCGTAAAGTGCGGCTCCTGCGGGTGAACGGCCGGCGCATCGTGGTGCGGGGCGGAGGCTGGGCGCCCGACATGTTCTTCCGGCCGCAGCCGGAGCGGCAGGATGCGCAGCTTCGCTACGCGCTGGACATGCACCTGAACACGATCCGGCTGGAGGGCAACTACGAGGACGACCGCTTCTTCGAGCGGACCGACAGCCTCGGCATCCTGGTCATGACCGGCTGGGTCTGCTGCGAGGCGTTCGAGGAATGGAAGAAGTGGGGTCCGGAGCAGCACGCGGTCGCCGAGGCCTCCGCGCGCGACCAGATCCTGCGCCTGCGCCACCGCGCCAGCGTGCTGGTCTGGCTGAACGGCAGTGACGGCCCTCCACCCGCCGAAGTGGAGAAGAGCTACCTTGCGGTCGAGGAGCAGTATCACTGGCCGAATCCGACCATCTCCTCCGCCAGCGCCAATCCGGCGGAGTTCTCGGGCAACAGCGGCGTGAAGATGACGGGGCCGTACGATTGGGTGCCGCCGTCGTACTGGCTGCAGGACAGCACGCACGGCGGCGCGTGGGGCTACAACACCGAGACCAGTCCGGGCGCCGCACCGCCACCCATCGAGAGCATGCGGCACATGATACCGGCCGCCGACATTCGCCTGCCGCTGGACAGCATGTGGCTCTACCACGCGGCGGGTGGCCAGTTCACGCATTTGCTCGATCGCTTCGACACGGCCATGGTCGCGCGCTACGGTGCGCCCGCCGACGTGGAGGCCTACACCGCCAAGTCACAGCTCATGACGTACGAGGGCGAGCGGGCGATGTTCGAGGCCTATCGCCGCAACAAGTACAACTCCACGGGCGTGATCCAGTGGATGTTCAACAACGCCTGGCCGTCGATCTACTGGCACCTGTTCGACTGGTACCTGCGTCCCGGCGGCGGCTACTTCGGCACCAAGGTGGCCAACGAGCCGGTGCACGTGATGTACTCGTACGACGACCGCTCGATTGCCGTGGTCAGCGCGGCGCGAACAGCCGTGCGCGGCGTCCGGCTGCGGGCGCGGGTGCTCGGTCTGGACGCGTCGGAGAAGTTCGCGCGGGACACCATCCTGGACGTGCCCGCCGATTCCAGCCTGCGCCTGTTCCTCCTGCCGGAGCCCGCCGGCATCTCGGGCGCGTACTTCGTCGACCTGCGGCTCACCGGCGCCGATGGCCGGCCGATCAGCAGCAACTTCTACTGGCTGTCCACCCGTCCCGACGTGCTGGCCGACACCTCCACCTGGTACATGACGCCAGTGAAGGCCTACGCCGACCTGACGGCGCTCGGGGGCATGCCGGCGGCGGCGCTGCGGGTCAGCGCCACGTCCACGCGCTCCAGTGCCACAGGCGTGACGCGCGTCACTCTGCGTAACCCGGGCAAAACGATTGCCTTCTTCAACCGGCTGCAGGTCACGCGCGGCCGGGCCGGCGACGAGGTGCTGCCGGTATTCTGGCAGGACAACTACGTATCCTTGCTTCCGGGGGAGACGAGGACGATCACCGCCCGGTACAGCCTCAAGGATCTGGGCGGGGCGAGACCGGCCGTGGTGGTCAGCGGCTGGAACGTGAAGCGCGCCGTCGCCCGCTAGGGCGGAGGGCAGAGGAGCGTGTCGATGCACCTGACGTCCGCGTCCTATTGAGCGCCCGGATGCTGCGGGTGCGCGTGCTCCTCCTTTTGGGGCTCCTGCTGCGGGCGCTGCCGGGCGCGGCGCAGGAGCCCGTTCCCGCGGACGCGTATCGCGACGGCGGGGCGCGCGAGCTGGTGCGGCTTGCGCGCGCGCGCCGCGCCACCGTCGACACGCGCATCACGGCTTATCAGGCCACCGCGCGGGAACGGCTGTCCGCTCGCGTGGGCACCGCGGGGTTCGACCGGCTGCTGCTGAGACGCGAGACGGTCTCGCGCGTGGAGTGGACGCGCGACACGGTGCGCATCCAGCTCCTGGGCGCGCGCGAGGCGCAGCCACTGGTCGCCCGCGGCGCGCAGTTGCCGCCGGCGGACATCGCCGGCTCCATGCCTTCGCTGGCGTTCGACCCGGTGGACTCCGAGATGCTGCTGCGGGTGGACTCGACCTTCATCCGGCATCCGCTGGCCCCCGGGAGCGAGTCGTACTACCGCTATGCCAGCGGGGACAGTGCCTCGATCCGCCTGCCGGATGGCCGGGTCGTGCGACTCCTCGAGCTGCGGATCTCGGCCCGGCGTCCCGATCCGCGACTGATCAACGGCTCCTTCTGGTTGGACGCCGCTACGCACGCCGTCGTGCGCGCGGTGGTGCGCTTGAGCCGCCCCATGTCCGCTACGCGCTCGGGGCTCTCGCTCTTCCTGCCGGAGGTCACGGGCGACCTGGATCATGTCGCCATCGAGTACGGGCTGCTGGACCTGCGCTGGTGGCTGCCGCGGGTGGTGGTCGTGCGCGGCGTCGGGCGCGTGGCGGGGCTTCGGTTCACGATGGAGTACGAGCGGCGCTACGAGGGGTACCGCGTCGTGGGCGACACGCTGTCGCCGGTGCCGCCGGCCGCCGCCGCGCTCGTCCGGGCGGAGACCAGGCCCTGTCGGCCGCGGACCTATGGCAGCATCACCATCGGACCCGCTCTTGGCGACAGTGCGTGGGGGGCGGCGTTCCAGCATGCGGCCGCGCGCGCGGGTGCCGCCGATAGCGCGCGAGCGAGCGGGGGGAACCGCGGCCGCGCCGCCGCCGACACCCTGGCGGGCGCGAGCCGCCCGCCGTGCGACCGCGCCTTCATCGTGACTCGCGCGCAGGGCGTGGACCTGCTCCACAGCCCCAGCTTCGGTTCGGACGTCTACGACGAAGGCGAGCGAGGCCCCGACGCGGCGGACCTGCGGGCGCTGTCCGAGGCGGTGAAGCAGATCCCGCTGAGTCCGTGGATCCTCGCTCCGCCCCGCCTGCAGCTGCTGGCCGCGGACATGATCCGCTTCGACCGCGTGGAAGGACTCTCGCTGGGCGCACGGGGGATCCTGCCGCTGGGGCCGGCGGAGGCGCGCGGCGAGCTGCGGGCGGGCACGACCGGCGAGATCGGCTTGCGGTTGTCCGGCGTGTTCACAGGCCCATCCTTCCGGACGGAGATCGCTGCCTACCGCGGGCTGCAGGCGCTGGAGGTCGCATCCCAGCCCTTCTCACTCGCCAGCTCCGCCAGCGCGCTCCTGCTGGGCCGGGACGAGAACGACTACTACCGCGCCAGCGGCGGCGAGCTGCGGCTGGGGCTATCGCCGTCGCGACCGCAGCGCTGGGAGCTGCGGCTGTTCGCCGAGCGACAGGAGCCGGTGCGTGCGCGGTCGGGGGCGAGCCTCCGGGGCCTCTTCGACGACGGCTTCGAGGTGCGCCCGAACCTCGCCGCGGACCGGCTCAGCCAGGCGGGCGCGACGCTGCGGTTGCGGGCGGCCCACGGCGACGATCCGGGACGGCCGCGGACACGCGCAGAGCTGGTGCTGCACGGTGAGACGGGCAGCCGCAGCTTCGCCCGGCCATTCCTGCGCCTCGGCACCGACGCGGCTTTCGGGCGCGGCATCGGCCTGGCGCTGAGTCTCGCCGCCGGCAGTGCTCTGGGCGACGTGCCGGCTCAGGGGACGTGGCAGATCGGCGGCTCCGGCACGGTGCGCGGACAGGACCCGGCGGCGCTGCGCGGGCGAGTGCTGTGGCTCGGGCGGACCGAGCTGTCCTTCGGTCCGCCCGCCATGCGGATGGCGGCCTTTGGCGACGCGGGCTGGGCCGGCGACCGCTCAGCGCTGGCGAGTGCTCGCCCGCTGGGGGGCGCCGGCATCGGGATTTCGCTGCTGGGCAACCTGCTTCGCCTGGATCTCGCGCGTGGAATTCGAGGCGGTGGGAGTCGGGCGTACGTCAGGATGGGCGGGGCCCTGTAAGGCAGAGGCACCGAAGGGCAGCGGCGCGGAGGCGCCGGCTGGCCCGTAGCGGTCGGTGTTCAGGTACCGGCGCGCGGCGTCCCGGATGGTTGTCGCGGTCATCGACTCGATGCGGCCGGCGCCGGCCGGAATGACGGCGAACGGCCAGTCATAGATGCTGGCGGAATAGAGCTGGCCAAGCCACCAGCCGTTCTGCTTGAGCGAGACCTCCCGGGTCCGGCGTGCCTGTGCCAGGGCCTTGCGCACCATGGGCCGGCAACCACCCATCTCGTTGCAGCACAGAAAATTGCGCGCGCGCTCCGGCGCCGCACATATTGAAATCTGGTGGTGCCTCGGGCGGCCTTCCGGCGCCGGCGCCCGCCGGGCACTGCAACCTGGGACGGCGGCAGGGCGTAGGGATCGGGGAATCGGACGACCCGCCGCTCCCGCATCGAGTGGCGGGTACTCCGTTCGTCCCGCTCCGGTGAGGAACCATGTACTCGACCTGCATCTTCTGCAACAAACCGCTGGGCGCCAACGAGGTGCTCGAGTCCTTCCCCGTCGGCCGCCGCCTGGCGTTCGACGGGGCGAAGGGGCGGTTGTGGGTGGTATGTCGATCGTGTGAGCGTTGGAACCTCTCCCCACTGGAAGAGCGGTGGGAGGTGCTGGAGACGTGCGAGCGGCTCTTCCGCGACACGCGCCTGCGCACTTCGACGGAGAACGTGGGACTGGCGCGCGTGGCCGGCGGGCTGGACCTGGTCCGCATCGGGCAGCCGCTGCGGCCCGAGCTCGCGGCCTGGCGCTACGGCGACCAGTTCGGCCGGCGACGCCGCAGGATCTACATCAGGGCGGGCGTCGCGCTGGGCGCGCTGGTGGCGCTCAACGTGGGCGGCGCCGCGGTCGGGGTCGCGCTGGGCGGCCTGGGCGGGGTCTTCGGCTCGTTCGGAAGCCAGTTCGTGTTCGGCAACCGGGAGGAGGTCGTTGCCCGCCTCAGGCTGGCCGACGGCCGCGTGCTGCCGGTCAAGCGGCGCCGGCTCAAGAGCGTCAGTCTGTTCGAGGGACCCGGAGGCGCGCTCGCCCTGCAGCTCCCGGAAGGCAAGAGCGCCAGGTTCGTCGTGTCGGGGCCTGAGGCGCAGGAGGCGATGAAGGTCCTTCTCCCGGCGATCAATCACGCCGGCGCGGGGCGCCGCCAGGTGGCTGACGCGGTCCGGCTACTGGAGGATGTCCCGGACCCCGGGGACTTCGCGGCCTACGCCGCGCGCCACGCCACGGCGACGCACGCGCGCAACCTGCGCGCCCTGCCCTATCCGCTGCGCCTCGGCCTGGAGATGGCCACGCACGAGGAGAGCGAACGCCGGGCGCTGGAGGGTGAGCTGGCGGCGCTGGAGGAGGAATGGCGCCAGGCCGACGAGCTGGCATCCATCTCGGACTCGCTGCTGCTGCCCAGCTCCATCGGGCAGAGGCTGGAGGCGCTGAAGAAGCGGGTCAACGGCTGACGGGGCGACACGGCGACACGGCGACACGGCGAAGACCCCGGGCGTCCCAAGATGCCCGGGGTCCGTTGCGCCGTGTCCCCGTGTCGCCGCGTCTGCCCTACCTCAGCTCCAGGGCGACGATCGACTTCGGCGGCAGTTGCACGGTCAGGGTGCTGCCGCTCACGCGCGCGCCGCCGAAGGGCGCGGGCTTGACGATGTCCGGCTGGGCGAAGGTGTTGTGCGCGTTCATGGCGCCCGCCGTCAGGATGCGGCCGGTCACCGTGGAGGCGCGGGCGCCGCGCAGCTCGAGCTCGACGGTCTGGGCGCGGTTGGGGTCGAGGTTGCTCATGGTGACGTGGATGCGGCCTTCCCGGTCGCGGGAGGCGGAGGCGCTGATGGCGGGGATGGAGTCGTCGCCCAGGTGGTAGCTGCCGGCGCCGGCGGCGCCGTCCATGGGGAGCAGGGTGGCATCCTGGTGCGGGACGTACATCTCGTAGACGTGGTACGTGGGCGTCAGGAGCATGCTGTCGCCGCGGGTGAGGATCATGGCCTGGAGCACGTTGATCATCTGCGCGATGTTGGCCATGCGCACGCGGTCGGCGTGGTGGTTGAGGATGTCGAGGGTCACCGAGGCGACGAAGGCGTCGCGCAGCGTGTTCTGCTGGAACAGGAATCCCGGGTTGGTGCCGGGCTCCACGTCGTGCCAGATGCCCCACTCGCCCAGGATGAGCGCGACTCGCTTCCGCGGGTCGTACTGGTCCATGATGGTCGAGTGGCGGGTCAGCGCCTCGTCGGCGCGGCCGGCTTCCTTCAGCGCCTTGAACCATTCCTTCTCGCCGAACCCGGTGGCGGAGCCTTTGACCGTCCAGTTGTTGACGATGGTGTAGTAGTGCAGGTCGATGCCGTCGATCATCGACCCCGCGTCCCGCATCAGCACCTCGGTCCAGCGAGGGTTGTCGGCGTAGCCGCCCGCGGCGATGCGGAAGGGCGTCGTGGCGCCGTAGGGCGAGAGGAAGCTGGCGTAGCGCTTGTAGACGTCGGCGTAGTACTCGGGCCGCATGTTGCCGCCACAGCCCCAGGGCTCGTTGCCCACTCCCCAGAAGCGCACGTTCCAGGGCGCCTCGCGCCCGTTCTTCCGGCGCAGGTCGGCCATGGGGCTGGCGCCGGGGAAGTTGAGGTAATCCCACCAGTCGGACATCTCCTGCACGCTACCGCTGCCCACGTTGCCGACGATGAAGGGCTCGGCGCCCAGCCGCTGCATCAGCTCCATGTACTCGTGGGTCCCGAAGCTGTTGTCCTCGGTGACGTTGCCCCAGTTGGTGTTGACGATGCTCGGGCGCTGCGCGCGCGGGCCCACGCCGTCCCGCCAGTGGTACTTGTCGGCGAAGCAGCCGCCGGGCCAGCGCACGTTGGGCACCCGGATCTTCTTGAGCGCGGCGACGACGTCGTCGCGGAAATGCCACTGGCCGGCGGCGTCCTTCGTCCACACGCCGTCGTAGATCCCGTGGCCGAGGTGCTCCATGAACTGGCCGTATACGTGGCGGCTGATCGTGTAGCGGCCCTGGTCGGCGTTCACGACCAGGCGCACGGGGGGCGCCGCCTGCCCGCGGGAGGGTGTCGGGGCGGCGGCGGAGGCGGCCGCGAGGAGGAGCAGCGTCGCGAGCGTGCGAATCGTCATGGCCAATCCGTCGGTGCGGGTGGATCGGGACAACGTAAGGCAAGGGCAAAGGCAAAGGCAAAGGCTTGAAGGCTGGGGCCGGGGCTGGGGACGACCGGACCGGAGAGGCCGCCGGGTTCCGCGCGGTCGTCGTCCGCCCGCATGAAGGTGCAATGCGAGACCGAGGAATGGAGCCGCGGGTCGTGCGGCCCCAGTCGTCCGAGCGTGTCGTACAGGTGGCATCCGCGGCTTCTCCTGTTCAGCCCTAAACACTTGACGTTAGGACGGGACGGGGCAGTGCTTGGCGGGCGAAACCCGCGAAATCGCTTCGGGTTATCGCATAGCGCATCTCCCCCCGCGGAGGCTCACGATGCCGATGGCTACCGATCCCGCCACCCATCCCGGTCCCCATTCCTTCAACGAGGTATTCGCGGCTGAGCTGGAGGCGCTGGGCCGGAAGCTGGACGGCATGGAGCCGGTGGGCATGGCGCCGGCGGAGCTGGCGGCGCGGGCGGAATCGGGAGACGAGGCAGCCAGGAAGGCGCTGGCGGAGCACGAGGCCCGGCGGGACGAGAACCTGAGGCGGCTGTATGCGTTCGCGGCGGCGCCGCCGAACGAGTGGGGTGCGGCGGAGCCCCTGGCGGCGGTCTGCCTCTCGGGTGGCGGGATCCGGAGCGCGACCTTCAACCTGGGGGTGCTGCAGGCGCTAGCGCGGCGGGGCGTGCTGGGTCGCTTCGACTATCTCTCGTCGGTGTCGGGCGGTGGCTACATCTCGGCGTGGTTACAGGCCTGGCGGAAGCACGAGGGCAAGGAGGCGGTGTTCAAGGAGCTATCGGGCGCGGCCGTCCGCCGGCCGCACGCGCCGGAATCCAAGCCGCTGGACCACCTGCGGCAGTATGCCAACTACCTGACGCCCCGGACGGGTCTGTTCTCGATCGACACCTGGGCGGCGGCGGCGATCTTCGCGCGCAACGTACTGCTGAACTGGCTGCTGCTCATCCCGGTGCTCGCGGGGGTGGTGGCGATTCCAATCGTGTGCTTCCTGCTGGTGCAGGCACCGACGGGCCCGAATCCCTCGACCGTGGGCTGGATCGTGGCGGCGCTGGTGCTGGGCCTGCTGGGGGAGACGGCGACGTTCTACTTCCGGCGACACCGTGGCAGCGGAGCGGATTTTCCGCTCATGGTGGTGGGGGCGGGGCTGATCCCGACCTGGCTCTCGGCCAGCATCGTGGTGCTACTGGCCACGCGCATGGAGGCGGGCGCAAGTCCGGCGGAGCAGGCCGGCGTGCTGCTCTTCGCGCTGGCGTGGCTGGTGGCGGCTCCGGTCGCTGGCTGGCTGATGGCGGGGCTGATACCTGCCACGGAGTCGGGCGACGCGACGCTGGCGGAGCTGGCGGGGCTGCTGGTATCGGGGTTCGTGGGAGTCGGTCTGTTCGTACTGGCGGGCGACCAGGTGTTCCCCTTCCTCTACGCGCGGCCGGCTTTGCTGGTCGTGCTCGGACTGCCGATCCTGCTGGGGATCAAGCTGGTCGGGCGGAGCTTGTTGGTGGCGTGGTTCAGCCTGGGCGAGATGCGGCAGTGGCAGCTGGCGGAGGGCGCCGACTACGACCGGGAATGGTGGGCGCGGCACTCCGGGTGGACCCTTCTGGCGGCCGCAAGCTGGATCGTGCTGAGCGGCCTGGCACTGGCCGCGAGCCCGCTTGTCCGCCGCTTCCTGCCGCTGATCCTGCCGGCGGGCGGCATCTCCGGTCTGGTCACCTGGCTGGCGGGCATGAGCGCGGGCACCAGCTCGGGCCGGCGCGGCGCCGAGAAGAGCCAGTCCCCCATGCAGGAGCTGGCGCTGCGCCTGGCGGTGCCCGTGTTCTGCGCCTCCCTCATCGGGCTGGTGGGCGTGGGCATGGCGGCCCTCGCCGGTTACGTGGCGGGCCTGGGCGACGTGCTGCCGCTGCGCAGCATCCAGGGGCGCACCGTGGTCACCTGGACGCAGATCCTGGAGGTGGCCGCGCTGCCGGTGGCTCTCCTCGCCTTCAGCGCGTTCATGGGTACGATCGTGAACGTGAATCGCTTCTCACTGCACGGCATGTATCGCAACCGGCTGGTGCGCGCCTACCTGGGCGCATCGCGCAAGGCGCGCAAGCCCGACCCCTTCACGGGCTTCGACCCCCTGGACAACATCCCCCTGGCCAGCCTGTGGGACGAGCACGCGGACGCTCCCACTCAGCGGCCACTGCCCGTGTACAACGCGGCGCTCAACCTGCTGGGTGGCGGCGAGAAGCTGGCCTGGCAGCAGCGCAAGGCCGAGTCGTTCTCCATGTCGCCGCTGTTCGTGGGCAACTTCCACGATGGCTACCGCCCCGCGAGATCCTACGCCGGGGGCGCCGGCCTCACGCTCGGTACCGCCGTAGCGGTCTCGGGCGCTGCGGCGAACCCGAACATGGGCTACCACTCGTCGCCCACGGTCACCTTCCTGCTCACGCTCTTCAACGCGCGGCTGGGCGCCTGGTTCGGCAATCCGGGCTATGCGGGCGGGGGTACCTTCGATGCGCCCGGGCCGCGCTGGGCGCTCAGGCCGCTGATCGCCGAGCTGGTGGGACAGACGACGTCGGCCAGTCCCTACGTCAACCTCTCGGACGGCGGCCACTTCGACAACCTGGGGCTCTACGAGATGGTGCTGCGACGTTGCCGCTACATCTTCGTGAGCGATGCCGGCCAGGACACCAAGGACGGCAGCTTCAGCTTCGAGGACCTGGGCAACGCCGTGCGCAAAGTGCGCATCGACTTCGGCGTTCCCATCGATTTCACCGACAGGATTCGCATCCTGCCGCGGGACGAGCAGAGCTCCGGCCTCTACTGCGCTGCCGGGCGCATCCGCTACAGCGCCGTGGACGGTGAAGGCGCGCAGGACGGGGTGCTGTTCTACATCAAGCCGGCCGTCTACGCCAAGGGCGAGCCGGTCCCCTACGACGTGGTCAGCTACGCCCGCGGCTCGGAGCTCTTTCCCCACGAGCCCACGGCCGACCAGTGGTTCGACGAGTCGCAGTTCGAGAGCTACCGCGCCCTGGGCTTCCACGCCGTGGCCCAGATGTGCCAGGGCCTCGTCGAAACGGCCACGCTGGAGCAGTTCGCCGCCTCGGTGGCGGCCTACATGGCGGTGGCCCCCGTCGCGGCCGATGCCGCGGAAGCTGGGCCGGTGGTGGTGGATCGGCGCGAGGCGATCCAGGCTCAGCCGCGGCGACCTCGCGGCAAGCGGCAACGGGCTGAACCCGGTCCGGAGGTGATCCGGGTCACGCCGCCGGACCCGAGAAACTGATAGCAGGATAGCGGGATAGCGGGATAGCGGCGACGCGACGACCTGGGCGACCGAAAAACCGGGGCGTCTGCGGAGAACCGGCCGTGCGCGTGAGCGTGAACGACCGGGCATGCTACGGGGCGATTCTGCGCGATGGGGAATGCCCGAGCCGGCCCCCGGAGGAAGCGCCGGGTCGCCCCGCCTGATGTTGCCCGCCCTCTCCATGGATGCGGGATGGCGCCGGCGAGTTTGCGCCGGCCCCTGTCCATCGATGTTGCGCCCCCTCAGCTTTCCGGCGCGAAGGTGCCGGCCCCGTCAGCCTGCCGCCCGGGGCCAGGACGGAAGAGCAGCGCAAAGACGACCAGCACCCCCAGGGCGCCCAGGGCGGGGACGAGCCAGATCGCACGCCAGTCGTGCATGGGTGGCGAGCCGGCCGGGCCCGCCACCCGGTAGGCCTGCGCCACGCGCCCCGAGACCCACGCGCCCACGAAGAAGCCGACACCATTGGTCACGAAGTTGAGGAACCCCTGCGCGGCGGCACGGACGCGGGGGCCGGCCTTCTCGTCGGTGTAGATCTGGCCGGCGACGAAGACGAAGTCGAAGCACATGCCGTGGAGCAGGATGCCGAGGTAGATGAGGGCCATGCCGGTGCCGGCGTCGCCCCGGCTGAAGGCGAAGTAGCGTAGCGACCAGGCCGCCATGCCGCCCAGCAGGATCGCGCGGATGCCATACTTGCGCAGGGCGAAGGGCAGCAGGAACATGAAGCCGATTTCGCTCATCTGGCCGAAGGTCTGGATGAACGCCGGCTCGGGCGCGCCCACCTCGTTCAGGTAGGGGTTGGCGAAGGCGTAGTAGAACTGGAGCGGCACGCAGAGCGCGAACAGACCCAGGACGAAGACCAGGAAATCACGGTCGCGCAGCAGGTAGAGCGCATCGAGGCCGAAGGCATCGCGCAGGCTGAAGGGCGTGCCCGCCGCGCTGGGCGGCGTATGGGGCAACGCCAGCGAGTAGAGCCCCATCACGACGGAGGCGCCGGCGGCCAGGCGCATGGGCAGTGCGAGGGCGTCGGCGTGCAGGACCTTGCCCACCACGATTCCCGCCGCGATCCAGCCGATCGTTCCCAGTACCCGGATGAGCGGGAAGTCCCGGCGTGGGTCCTTGACGTTGTGGAAGGAGATCGAGTTGGTGAGCGAGAGCGTGGGCATGTAGCAGAGCGCGTACAGGATCAGCAGCGGGTAGAAGCGGCCGAAGCTCCCCTGGGTGGAGAGCAGCCACATGATGCCGCCGCCCACCAGGTGCAGGACGGCGAGCAGCCGCTCGGTGGCGAAGAAGCGATCGGCGACCATGCCGATGAAGAAGGGCGAGACCAGCGCGGCGATCGCGGTCGCTCCGTAGGCTAGGCCGACCTGGGCGTCGGTGAAGTGCAGGGTGTGCGAGAGATACGTTCCCATGGTCACGAACCACGTGCCCCAAACGAAGTACTGCAGGAACATCATGGCGGAGAGGCGGATGCGCGTGTTCATCGGAGCTGCCGGATCTTGACGTTCCTGTAGGCGACGACGAAGCCGTGGTCCTGGAGATCGATGAAGCCCGTCTTCGCCTTGCCGAACCCTGGCCACGCCTTGAACTTCGAGCCGGCTACCCGCTTGTCCCAGTCGGCGCTGCCGACGACGTAGCGCACCGCCAGCGTCCCGTTCAGCCAGTGTGTCACGTGACCGTGCTGCACCAGCAGCCTGGAGTGGTTCCACTCGCCGGCGGGCGTGGCCAGGTGGCTCGGAATGGCATAGAGGCCGTGGCACGAGCCGGCGGAGGTGAGCAGCGACTCGCCATCGGGCTTGAAGTTGGCGTCGTCCAGGACCTGGTACTCCGGGCCGGTCTCGTACGGCTCGGCGGCGGCCTCGGTGACGTGGTATATCACCCCGCTGTTCCCGCCCTTCTCGATCTTCCAGTCGAATTGCAGGTCGAAATCGGCGTATTGCCGGCGGGTCACGATGTCGCCCGCACTGGCGACGCGGGTCAATGCACCGGCCCGCACCTGCCAGCCGGCCGGCATGTCGGGCTTGCGGTAGCCACGCCAGCCGGCCGTCGTCCGGCCATCGAAGAGCAGCTTCCAGCCCGCTCGTTTCTCGCGGGCCGTGAGCGTGTTCGGCGGCGGCGGGCCCTGGAGCGCCGCGAGCAGGAGGAACACCAGGGGGAACACGGCCATGGCGGCGGGGCGGGTCATGGGCGGCCCTCTGCGAAATGGTGGAAGGCTCACGCGGCGTCGGTGAAGCGCAGCCGCTTCAGGTAGGCGTAGCTGGCGGTGATGCTCGCCCATGCGTCGGCGGGCTCGTCGTGCTCGACGAAGAAGTGGCGGATGCCGGCGCGGCGCCGGGCGGCGAAGATCGCGGCGAAGTCGATCCTGCCCTTGCCGACGTCGGTCATGGCGCCGGCCGCATCCATGCCTTTCACGTGCACCATGGGGAAGCGGCCGGGCCAGCGGGCGAAGTACGCGAGGGGGTCGGCGCCGGCCTTCACGGCCCAGAAGAGGTCCATCTCGAACTGGACAAGTGCCGGGTCGGTCCGTTCGAGCAGCAGGTCGAAGGGCCGCTTGCCATCGGGCAGCGTCGCGAACTCGAAGTCGTGGTTATGGTAGGCGAAGCCCAGCCCCGCCTTGCGCATGGCCGCGCCCGTACGGCCGAGCGTCTCGATCAGCGCCGCGTAGCCCTCCGGCGTGCGCTGCTTCTCGTCCAGCCAGGGGCAGACGACGTATCGGTGTCCGACGGCGCGGGCCTCCTCGATCACGCGGTCCGGCTCGCTCCGGAGCCGCTCCAGCGCCACGTGGGACGACGGAGCCCTCAGCTTGTTCTCCTCCAGCAGCTTGCGGATCTCCGCCGGCTTCCGGCCGAAGTAGCCCGCGAACTCGACCTCGCCGTAGCCGATGGCGGCGACGCGGGCGAGGGTGCCGGGCAGGTCCTTCTCCATCGCCTGACGGACGGTGTAGAGCTGCAGGCCGATGCGGTCCAACCTGGCGCCCGGCGTGGGGGGCGGGCCGGCGGCGCCGAGCGCGTCGGGGATCGCCGCGGCGGCGAGGGCGGCCAGGGCGCCGCCCAGGAAGCGGCGGCGATCGAAGGCTGGCAAGTCGGCTACGGCGATGTCGCTCACGAATCGCTCCCGATGGCGGGTACTCCGGATCGCAGGTCAGGCAACCTTAGTGAGGTCGCGTCGGGCGCGCCATGCTCGAGGCGTG
>JADGQX010000349.1 GCA_017881445.1 Gemmatimonadota bacterium
GCGCCGCCCGCGCCCAGGTCCCCGCGCCGGCGCGCCCGGCCGCGGCGGCCCAGGCGCCGCAGCCCCAGCCTCAGCCCCAGCCTCAGCCTCTTGCCGCGGCGGATTTCGCCCGCTTCAGGTCGGTGTCCGACCCCCAGCTCTCGCCCGACGGCCGCTGGGTGGCCTACACGGTCGGCAGCGTGGACCTGAAGAAGGACAAGACCGACAGCGACGTCTGGATGGCGAGCTGGGACGGCAGCGAGAACCTGCGGCTGACGTCGTCGCCCGAGGGCGAGTCGTCGCCCCGCTGGAGCCCGGACGGCCGCTGGCTGGCCTTCCTGTCCTCGCGGCAGGAGGGGAAGGGCGCGCAGGTCTGGCTGCTGGACCGGCGGGGGGGCGAGGCGCAGCGCGTGACGGAGGTGAAGGGAGGCGTCTCGGAGTACGCCTGGTCGCCGGACTCGAAGCGGCTGGTCCTGGGCGTGGAGGAGCAGCTCGTTCCCGACTCGGCGAAGGAGAAGCCGCGGCCGATCGTGGTGGACCGCTACCACTTCAAGAACGACGCGTCCGGCTACCTCGAGGGGACCCACACGCACCTGTACCTCTTCGACGTCGAGCGGCGGCAGGTGGACACGCTCACGGCAGGGCACTTCGAAGAGCAGGCGCCGGCCTGGTCGCCGGATGGCAAGTGGATCGCCTTCGTGAGCAACCGCCCGGAGGCGGCGAACGCCGACCCGGACCGGGACAACAATACGGACGTCTTCGTGGTGGAGCCGCGCAAGGGCGCCGTTCCCCGCCGCCTCACCACCTGGAAGGGATCGGACGCCGGACCGCTGGCCTGGAGCCCCGACTCGCGCAGCATTGCCTACGTCCGCGGGGGCGAGCCCAGGCTGACGGCGTACGATCAGGCGGTGCTGGCGGTGGTGGGCGTGGAGGGCGGGGAGCCCAGGCTGTACGCGGAGTCGCTCGACCGGGACGTGCGCGCGCCCCGCTTCGCGCCCGACGGCCGCTGGCTCTACATGCTGGTCACCGACGACATGACCAGCTACCCGGCTCGCGTGGAGCTGACCAGCGGCAAGCTCGAGCGCCTGCCCCAGGGCGAGCGCGTCGTGAGCGCCCTGGCCCTGGCGACGGGCGGGCGGGGCGATCGGGGCGATCGGTTGGCGCTGACCGTCAGCGCCCCGCAACAGCCCACGGAGGTCTTCGCGCTGGACGCCGGCAAGCTCCGCCCGCTCTCGCACCAGAACGACACCGTGGTGGCGGTGGTCCGGCTGGTGCCGATCGAGAAGATCACCGCGACCACGAAGGACGGCGCCGAAGTGCACGCGGCGCTCTTCCGGCCTCTCGGATACGAGGCCGGCAGGCGCTATCCCACCCTGCTGCGCATTCACGGGGGGCCGAACGGACAGGACGCCTTCTCCTTCGACTTCGAGCGGCAGCTGTTCGCGTCCAACGGCTACGCCGTGGTCTCGCCCAACTACAGGGGCGGTGCCGGGCGCGGCAAGGCCTGGCACGAGGCGATCTTCGCCGACTGGGGCCACCTGGAAGTGGTCGACGTCCTGGCCGCCATGGACGAGGCCGTGAAGCTGGGCGTAGCCGACCCCGAACGGCTCGGCATCGGCGGCTGGAGCTACGGCTGCATCACCACGGACTACGCGATCGCTTCCGACGGTCGCTTCAGGGCTGCAACCTGCGGGGCGGGCAGCGCTTTGCAGACCACCATGTACGGCGTGGACGAATACGTCGTGCAGTACGACAACGAGCTGGGCCCGCCCTGGAAGAGCCAGGACCTCTGGATCAAGCTGAGCTATCCCTTCTTCCACGCGGACCGGATCCACACGCCCACGCTCTTCCTGGGCGGCGCCAGCGACTTCAACGTGCCGCTGGTAGGCGGCGAGCAGATGTACCAGGCGCTGCGCACGCTGGGCGTGCCCACCCAGCTCATCGTCTATCCCAACGAGCACCACGGGATCCGCCGCCCGACCTTCGTCAAGGACCGGTACGAGCGCTATCTCGCCTGGTACGCGACGTACCTGAAGGCGACGACGCCGGCCGCGGCGACCTCGACAGGGCCCTGACCATGGGCCGGAGAAGAAGCACTTCTTCGTGGAGCAGGAGCGGCACGCGGGCGACGCCGTCGAGGACGTACGCAGGAGCTACGAGTACCTCAGCCGACTGGAATTCTGAGACTTCTTCATTCACCACAGAGATCAGAGAGGCTGGGGAGGGATTCGGGTGACGCGGGACCCGGCGGGCGTACCGCAGGCTGACGAACCGAACGTTGAAGTCGATCAACCGATCGCCGCCCTTGTCGATTTATCGAAGGATCTGTTGTCGACGCCCGACGAGCCTCGTGGATGTACCTCCGTGCCCTCTGTGGTGAGCAACTGTTCCGGCCCAACGGGAGACCGACATGTTCCTCGGGCATTACGCGGGGGCGGAGGCGCCGACAGAGGCGTCACGCGCCCATAGCTCCGCCGGGACGCATCCTTGACCCGATGCGTGCAGGCACGCACTTTGGCTGCGTCGGGCCGGCCGACGCGGGCCCCTGGCTACGCGACCCCGACGCTCTCCCCCCCGTCCGTCACCTCCGACGGGCGGTCCGAACGACCGAGCGGGCCGGCCGCTGTCACCACCAGAGGAGGTGAGTGAATGCGCGTCCGTCACATCCTGCCGGTCGCCGTGATCCTCGCCAGCTTCGGCTGCGGGCTCAGCGACGTCCCAAGTACGATCCGGCTGAATACTCCGGCGTTCAGCGTCGGCAGCGATATCCCGGTGAGCTATTCCTGCCGTGCCGACAACGACAGCCCGCCGTTCTCCTGGGACAACCTGCCCAAGGGGACGAAGAGCACGGTCTTCATCGTCGAGGACCTCACCACCAGGACCACGAACTGGATCGTGTACGACATCGCGCCCGACGCCACGGGCAGCCCCGAGCAGGGGGTGGCCAAGGACGGGATCCAGGGCACGGGCGACGCGGGCAAGAACTACTACGTCGGGCCCTGCGGCAAGCGGGGCGAGCAGAATCGCTACGCCTTCCGCGTGATCGCCCTGGACAGGAAGCTGGGGCTCCCCGCCGGCGCGAAGCGGGCGCAGGTCGATGCCGCCATGAGGGGCCACATGCTGGCACAGGGTGAGATCCAGGCCACGGACAACGGCTTCTAGCCGACTTCCAACGGGGCGATGAAAGCCCCGCCGCGGCTCGCCGCGGCGGGGCTTCCTTTCAAGGGCCGGAAGGCGCCCGGCCGTCAAGGGTGCGCGCAAAGCGCGCGCCTGCGCCGCATGCCACCAGAACCGTTCCCGAACGCCAGGAGATGGACCGTGCCGGGCCATTTCGATCGGATCTCGCGTTCCCGCCGCCGGGCAGCCGTGGTCGCGCTGGCGGCCATCGGGCTGGCGGGCTGCACGTCGTCGGCGCCGAAATCCGCGTCGCCGCCGCCGGTCACGGAGGCGCCACCGCCCGCAGCCGCGGAACCCCCGCCGCCGCCCCCGCCCCCGCCCCCGGCGCCCGCGCCGGCGCCCCCGCCGGCGCCGACGCCTTCGCCGAAACGGGCGAAGCCGCCCGTCGCCGGGGACCGCGCCACCCTGTCCCGGGCGGAGGCGCCGGCGTTCCCCTGGCCGCCGCCCCAGCCCTCCGACCTGCTCGTCATCCCCAGACAGCTGCTCTCCCCGGCCAACGAGGCGGTGGAGACGCTGGCGCAGGTGGACGGGCGCCTGTCCGATGCGCTAGCGCAGGCGGGCTACACGGGCAGCCGC
>JADGQX010000350.1 GCA_017881445.1 Gemmatimonadota bacterium
AGCTGCCAGAGCATCTGGCCCAGGCGGTCCTCCTTGATGAAGAAGCGGATGGCCTCGTCCACCGTCAGGTTCAGCACCTGATGGATGTTCAGCCCCTTGAAGGTGACCTCCAGCGTCTCGGGCCTGTAGCGCTTGCCGCCGCAGGCCTCGCAGGGGACGAAGACGTCGGCCATGAAGACCATCTCGACCTCGATGGCGCCGGCGCCCTGGCAGTGCTCGCAGCGGCCGCCCTTCACGTTGAAGGAGAAGTGGCCGGGTCCCCATTTCCGTTGTTTGGCCGCGGGCTGGCGGGCGAAGACGTCGCGGACCTGGTCGAACGCCTTGATGTAGGTCACCGGGTTGGAGCGCGGTGATCGGCCGATGGGCGACTGGTCGATGAGGACGACGGCGTCGAGCTGGGCCGCGCCCTCCAGGCGGGCATAGGCGCCGACCTCCTCGCCCAGGTGCTGGCGGGCGCTGGTCTCGCCGCCGGACAGCTCCCGCTCCAGCGCCCGGTACAGGATGTCGTGCACCAGGGTGCTCTTGCCGGAGCCGCTCACGCCCGTGACCACGGTGAGCGTGCCCAGGGGCAGGTCCAGGTCGGCGCCCCTGACGTTGTGGAGGCGGGCGCCTTCGATGCGCAGCCGGGGCCCGTGCGTGGGCCGGCCGCGCGGCGCCGGGGGCGGTCCATCGGCGCCGGCCATGTAGCGGCCCGTGAGCGTGTCGGCGACGAGCAGCTCGGCGACGGACCCCTGGAAGACGATGCGACCGCCGCGTTCGCCGCTGCCGGGGCCGAGCTCCACCACGTGGTCGGCGGCGCGGATGGCGGCGGAGTCGTGCTCGACCACCACCACGCTGTTGCCGGCGTCGCGCAACTTGCGCAGCAGCCCGAGCAGCCGGTCGGTGTCGCGGGGGTGCAGCCCGATGGTGGGCTCGTCCAGGACGTAGAGCGCGTCCACCAGCGACGCGCCCAGCGAGTTGGCCAGGGCGATGCGCTGGGCCTCGCCGCCGGAGAGGGTGCGCGTCTGGCGGTGCAGCGAGAGGTAGCCGAGGCCGACGTCGTCCAGGAAGCTGAGGCGCGCCTCGGCCTCCCGCAGGATGGGCCCGGCGATGGCCGAGGCCTGGGGGGCGAGCGCCAGGGCGCGCAGGTACTCGAGCAGCTCCACGATCTGCAGCTCGCTGGCCCGGGCGATGTCGAGCGCGCCCACGCGCACGAAGAGCGCCTCCGGGCGCAGCTTGGTGCCGTGGCACAACGTGCAGGTCCGGGCGCTCTGGTACTGGCGCAGGAAGACGCGGATGTACTGCTTGTAGCGCTTCTCCTCCCGGGTCTTGAGGAAGGGGATCATCCCCTGGAAGAGGCGTCGCTTGCCGTGCAGGACCACGTGGCGGAAGTCCTCCGGCAGCTTCTCCCAGGCGGTGTCGATGGACACGCCCTGCGTCCTGGCGAAGCCGAGCAGCCGCTCCCGGTACTTCTTGTAGCGCGGCTTCTCCCAGGGGTCCACGGCGCCCTCGCCCAGCGAGCGGGTGACGTTGGGCACGATGAGGCCCTCGTCGTACTCCAGGGTCGAGCCGAAGCCCGTGCACTCCGGGCAGGAGCCGTACGGGTTGTTGAAGGAGAAGAGCCGGGGCGTGGGGTCGAGGAACTTCACCCCGGGGTGATCCGGGCAGCGGAAGCGCTCGGTGAAGAGCAGCCGCTCGCCGCTCTCGTGCAGGACGATCATGGCTTCGCCGTCGCCCTGGACGAAAGCGGTGCCCAGGGAGTCGGCCAGGCGCTCGCGCTCCTCGGCCCGCACGGTCAGACGGTCCACGACCACGAGGAGATCGGCGGATCCGGCCAGATCGGTGCCGAGCGACGTCGCCACCTCGGCCCCCGGCTCCGCCACGTCCAGCATGGCGCCGTCCGCCAGCACCCGGACGAAGCCCATGGCGCGCAGGTTCTCGACGATGCCGGCGTGATTGATGCGACCGCTCTTGGGCAGCGGGAAGGCGACAACGATCCGGGTATCCTCCGGCAGCCGCAGCACGCGGTCCGTGGCCGACTGCACCGTGTCCGGCCGGACCTCCCGGTCACACTCGGGGCAGTGCGTGGTGCCGGCCCGGGCCCAGAGCAGGCGCAGGTAGTCGTAGACCTCGGTGGCGGTGCCGACGGTGGAACGGCTGGTCTTGATCGGGTTCTTCTGCTCGATGGCGACGGCGGGGCTGATGCCCTCGATGGCATCGACCAGCGGCTTCTCCATGCGCTCCAGGAACTGCTTGGCGTAGGTGGAGAGCGATTCCGCATAGCGGCGCTGGCCTTCCGCGTAAAGCGTGTCGAAGGCGAGCGACGACTTGCCCGATCCGCTGGGCCCGGTGAGCACGACCAGGGACCGCCGCGGGAGCTCCACGTCGATCCCCTTGAGGTTGTTCTGCCGGGCGTTGCGTATGAGGATCTTGTCTTTCACGAGCGTCCAGGATCGGGTGCCGGCTTGGGTACCCCCGTGGGCGAGGGCGGTGCCTCAGGGTACAGGGTGAAGGCCTCAGGGCAAAGACCAGGGGAAGCAGGAGGGGAAGCAGGAGCAGGAGGCGGTGCCCGCGAGTTCGAGGCCGCCCCCCCTTAACCTCCTGCTCATGCTCCTGCTTCCCCTGATCTCGGCCCTTCCCGCTGAACCCTGAGCCCTTCGGCGCGAAACATGAAGCGCTGCCACGCGACTTGGACAGGGGGTGCTACGCCAGGAGGAGGATGCCCTTGAGAGTGCTGGGAATCGCGGGCAGCTTGCGGGCGGGGTCGTACAACCGCGCGCTGCTGGAGGCGGCGCGGGAACTGGCGCCGGCGGGGATGGAGATCGAGATTTTCGCCGGGCTGCGGGAGATTCCGCCTTACGACCAGGACGTCGACGCCGCGGGGGCGCCCGAGCCGGTGGCGGCCCTGAAGCGCGCCATTGCCGGTGCGGACGCGCTGCTGGTCGCCACGCCCGAGTACAACTACTCCGTGCCGGGGGTGCTGAAGAACGCCATCGACTGGGCCTCGCGCCCGGCGACGACCTCGCCGCTGTACGGCAAGCCGACGGCGATCATGGGCGCCAGCTCGGGCATCAGCGGCACCATCCGGGCCCAGCTCGCGCTGCGGCAGTCGTTCCTGTTCACCAACTCGCCCACCATGATCAAACCGGAGGTGACGGTGCCGCGTTGCGCGGACAAATTCGACGCCTCCGGCCGGTTGACGGACGAGACCACGCGCGCGCTGCTGCGGCAGCTGGTGGAGGCGCTGCCCGCCTGGGCCGCGCGCTTCCGAACGGCATGAGCGGCTTCCGCCCCGAGCCGTTCCGCGCGCCCGGCTGGCTGCGGGGCGCCCACCTGCAGACGATCTTCGGGCGCCTGCTGCGGCGGGAGCGGCCCCTGCCCTTCGAGCGCGAGCGCCTGACCACGCCCGATGGCGACTTCGTGGACCTGGACTTCCCTCGGCTGGGGGTGGCGGAGGGCGCGCCGCTGGTGCTGCTGCTGCACGGCCTGGAGGGGTTCGCCCGGCGGGGCTACGCGCTCAACATCTACGGCGAGCTGGCCCTGCGGGGCGTGGCCTCGGTCGGGCTGAACTTCCGCTCGTGCAGCGGGGAGCTGAACCGGACCGCGCGCTTCTACCACTCGGGTGACACGGGCGACATCCGGCTCGTGCTGGAGCACCTGGCGGCGCGCTTCCCGGGGCGGCGCCTGGGCGCGGTGGGCTTCTCCCTGGGCGGCAACGCGCTGCTCAAGTACCTGGGCGAGGAGGGC
>JADGQX010000351.1 GCA_017881445.1 Gemmatimonadota bacterium
CGCACGGCCCGCCAGATGGCGCTGACGCCGTCCGCCACGGCGCCCTCCGGCCCGCCGGGGTAAGTTGCCAGCGTCAGCGGGCTGGCCACGGCCTTCAGGATGTGCCAGTAGAAGCCTTCGACCGGCGCCGCGCCTCCTGGCGCCGCGTGCCCCAACGCCGCGCTTCCGAGCGCCGCGTACAGCGCCAGCCCGTAGATCGCCATCTGCAGCTTCTTGCCCTCGGCCAGGGCCTCAGGTTTGTAGTCGTCCGGCCCGGGGGTCTTGTAGTCGATCACGCGCAGCCGGCCGTCCGGCGCGGCGTCCACCCGGTCGATGAAGCCCCGCACCCGCACTGTGTCCTCGCCGTCGCGGATCAGCAGCGGCCGGTCATTCATGAAGGCCAGCTCCTGGGCGATCGAGACCCAACCCTCCGGCTGCGAGGCCGTCTCCAACGCCTGGACCGTGCGCCGCAGGTTGCGCTCGATCTCGGCCCGGCTCTGCGGCCACCAGGCATCCGGCCGGAAGCCATCGCGCCGCGGCGCGTCGTCCAGCACAGCGCGCGCCACGGCTGGCAGGCGGGCCAGCAACTCGGCCAGGTCGCCCGCGTTGGGCGCCGAGGCGTAGAGTTGCTCCAGGATGCGGTGATAGATGCTGCCGAGCTGGCGCACGTCCAGCCCGATGGCCGGCTCCGCACGCGGCGACAGCCCGAGCACATTCGCGGCAAAGGCGTAGTAGGGGCAGGCGCCGTGCTTCTCCAGCCGGGTCGCGCTCCAGAAATAGGCCGGGCCGAAGCGCTCCCCCAGCTCGGCCGCGGCGGCGGAGAGGTCGCCGTCGTACGGCTCGGAGCCGGCCGGGTCGGCGCCATCCGGGCGGCGCGCCCGCCACCGGAACACCTCGCCCGCGGCCAGCACGGCCAGCCAGCGCTGCGGCGCCCGGCGGGCCGCTTCCTGCGCCAACCCGCCCGGCCGGGGACGCGTCCGTCCGTCTGCGGTCGCGGCGACCGACGTCGGGGCGACCGGCGTCGCGGCGACCGGCGTCGCGGCGACCAGGTCGTAGGCCGCGGCTTCCAGCAGCTCGGGCCAGGAGGCGATCTCGGCCGGCGGCACGTCGCGCGTCTCTCGCACCGTGACGGGCTTAACATCAGACAGGCGCACCACCTCGTCCCAGAAGGGCGAGGCCGGCCAGGGAGCGCCGTTGTCGGCCAGCAGCGGGCGGGTCAGCAGCAGGCGCTCGCGCGGCCGACCGGCGGCTTCGTAGAACCACTGGGCCTCGGCGCTCTCGGTTGAGGACCGGATGGGCAGCCCGCACTCGTCGCGCAGGCGCTCCCGGTCGGCGTCCGGCAAGAACGGGTCCTCGCGCACGGCGGCCGGGAACTCGCCCTCGGCCAGTCCGAGGATGGCGACGGCGCGGAAGGGCAGGCCGCGCGCCGCGGCGACGCCGGCCACCAGGATGCCTGCCTGCTCGTCGCGCGGCGGCAGCAGGTATTGCGCACCCTCCAGCGCGCCGGTCAGCTCCCCCACGAAGCCGGCGTAGTCCACCGGGAGGTTGCCCAGCGACTCGTCGGCCCAGACCAGCCCGCGCAGCACGTCTTTGAGCGCCAGCAGCGCCGCCAGGTCGCGCTCCGCCAGGTCGGGTCGCGCGCGGCGCGCCTGCGCCACCACCTGCAGGGAGGTGCGTTCTTCGGGCGGTGAGCGCGGCGGCGCGTAGCGGGACGCGGGCAACTGCGACGCGGGCAGCGGGTCGCCGCCGATCAGGCTCTCGAACCAGGCCACGAAGGCGCGGTAGGTCAGCCGGCCGGCGGGCGGCGTGAGGCGGCGGGTGAAGCGCGCCAGTTTGTCGCGCAGCGCGGCCGCGGCCTCCCCGGTAGGCACGCCCGCGTCCACCCCGCGTTCGTCGTCCGTCCCGCGTGCCTCGTCCGTCCCCCAAGATGCGCCCGTCGCGCATACCTCCCCTTCCTGGGGGCGCGCGGCCAGGTCGTCCAGCACCTCACGCCACTGTGACAGCCCGCCCAGCACCCGGCCCCAGCGCGCGACTGCGTCCAGCGCGCCGGCGTCGCCTGCGCGAATGTCGACCGGCGCAGGCTCGTCGTCGCCGCTCTCGGCCGACCAGTCAAAGTAGGGCGAGCGCCAGGCTTCGACGACCAGACGGGGGAGCAGAGAGAGCTCGCCGGAGCCGCCGGGCAGCGGCAGGGCCAGCCGCAGCAGGTCGAGCAGGGCGGCGACTGCCGGGTTATGGCGCAGGGGCACGCCTTCGGCCAGGCGCAGCGGCAGGCCGAACTCGGCCGCGCTCTCGAGGATGAAGGGCCGGTAAGCGCCGGGCGAGCGGGCCAACAGCGCCAGCTCGCCAGGGGCCAGGCCGTCGCGCAGCATGCGCTGCCGCAGCCAACGCAGCGCGGCGCGCGCCTCGCCGGCCCGCTCGGGCGCCTCCAGCAGCTCCAGCGCCCCGCCCGCCTCGATCCGGCCCGCGCCGGGGCGGAAGAGGTTTGCCTCGAGGTGAGAGAGCGCAGGATGGGGGGTGGCGGGCAGAGCGATCGAAGGCAGCGGGACGGCTGCCACGCCGAGCGCATGCTCCAATTTCTGGCGCGTCTCCGCCAGCCGCCCATGGGCCGGCGAGGGGCGCGCGGCGGTGAGGGTGACCACCAGGTGGGCGGCGCGCCCGGCGACGGCCTGGAGGAACGCGAGCTGCACGGGGGTGAAGGTGTCGAAACCGTCGACCACCAGCCAGCCCCAATCGGCGGCCAGGTCGGGCTGGGCGGCCAGGGCGGCGAGCGCCAATCCGCCCAGCCCGGCGTGCCCTGTCCAGCCCATTTGCTCGAGGTGGGCGGCATAGCCCGTGTAGACGGCGGCGATCTCGGCCAGGCGCGGCTCGTCGCCCAGCCGGGCGACCGCGGCGGCGAAGGCGGCCGGCCCGACCCCGGCGGCCTGTAGCTCGGCGATCAGGCGTTCCAGCACCTGGGTGAAGCCGGGGCTGCGCGTGAGCGACCGATAATAGACCAGCGGGGTCGCGTCGACCAGCGTGGTCGCGTCGACCAGCGCGCGCAGCAGGCGGTACTCGACCGGCTCGCTGAGCTCGACCCAAGCCTGTCTGCAGGCCGCTGCCAGCACGTCGGCGCACAGCCGGTCGAAGGTGCGCACGCGCACGCCCAGCGCGCCGCCCGCCCGGGCCAGCCGGCGGCGCCACGACGCGGCCTGCAGGTAAGAGGCGACGAGCACGCGCGGTTCCGCGCTCAGCCCACGCGCGGCCGCGCGCGCCAGCTCGACGGCGAAAGCGGTCTTGCCGGCGCCGCCCGGCGCCAGGTAGAGGGAGCATTCAGCGGGCACGTTGGTCTCCGGGGGGAAAGCTCGAGCGCGACACCTGCCACGAGGTGATGGGCAGGTGAGTCGATCATAACACGCGGGGCGCTGGGCAACAAGGAAGAGGGGGGAGATTGCGTTTCTTTTTCCATACGACTATGATTGTCGCATAACCGCCTTGGGCCCGCTTGACCGGAATTGCTCATTGGCATAGGAAAGAGGAGGATAATCGACGGCTGCTGCAATCCTGGGTGGCATTCTGATCTTTTTCATGCGCGTGAGCGACATGTCGCTCGACACACTGCGCATGCTGTTCGTGGTGCGCGGGCGCCGGCTGCTGGCCGGTGGGATCGGCATCGTGCAGGCGGCCGTGTTCATCCTGGCGGTCAGCGCGGTGCTGAAGGGGCCGCTCAACGTCTGGAACGTGCTTGGCTACTCCTGTGGCTTTGCCGCC
>JADGQX010000126.1 GCA_017881445.1 Gemmatimonadota bacterium
CGCGGGCGCGCGGCCGCCCGCCGCCTGGTCGCGGATCGGCCGCAGCCGGGCCGCGATCACCGCCAGGTCCGCGCCGCCCAGCACCAGGGCACCGCGCAGCGGCTTCTTCAGTTCGGCGGCCGGCGCGGAAGGCGTGGACGCGGCTGCGCCGCCGGCCGGCGAGATTCCGGCCGGAGCGGCCGTGGTGCGGCCATTGGTCTCGAAGCCGGCCTGGGCGACGGCGACCTGCGCGCCGCGGCCCTCGTGCCGGCCCGGGATGTACTCCTCGAGCACGATATGGAAGTTGGTGCCCCCAAAACCGAAAGCGCTCACGGCCGCGCGGCGCACGCGGTCGCCGCCGTTCTTCTCCCACGGCCTGAGCGAGGTGTTGACGTAGAAGGGCGAGTGGGCGAAGTCGATCCCGGGGCTGGGCCGGGCGCAGTTCAGGCTGGGCGGCAGCAGCTTCTCGTGCAGCGCCAGGGCGGCCTTGAGCACGCCGCCCGCGCCGGCCGCCCCCTTGAGGTGACCGAAGTTCGACTTGACCGAGCCCAGCGCCATCGCCCCCGTGGGCAGCCCCGCCCCCTCCAGGCCGGCCGTCAGGCTCTGCACCTCGACCACGTCGCCGACCCGGGTGGAGGTGCCATGGCCCTCGATCAGGTCTCCCGCCTGCGGGGCGACGCCGGCGTTCTCCCACGCCCGCCGCACGGCCAGCTTCTGGCCGGCCGGGTTCGGGGCGGTTATGCCCTTGCCCCGTCCATCGCTGGAGCCGCCGATGCCCAGCAGCACGGCATAGATGCGGTCGCCGTCGCGCTCGGCGTCCGCCAGCCTCTTGAGCAGGAAGACCGCGCCGCCCTCCGCCATGACGAAGCCGTCGGCGCCGTCGGCATAAGGCCTTGTGCCCGAAGCGGATAGAGCCCCGATCTTCGCGAACTTCACGAAGCTGGTCGCCGCCATGTTGGAATCGATGCCGCCGGTCAGGACGGCGTCGTAGTGGCCCCGGAGCAGCCCCTCCGCCGCCGAGTCGATGGCGGCGATGGCGGAGGCGCAGGCGGCGTCGGTGACGTAGTTGGGGCCGCGCAGGTCCCAGATGGCGGCGATGCGGCCGGCGACGATGTTGGACAGCTCGCCGGGCATGGTGTCCTCGTTGACCACGGGCATGCGGCGGGCGATGCCGGCGTGCATCTCCTCCAGCAACTCCCCGCGCGCCTGCGCGGGGAGCGCGGCGAAAACCGGGCCCTCGGAGAGGGCGCCGGCGAACTCGGGATAGAGGATGCGGGCGGCGGAGTAGAGGTGCTGGTCGCCTCCCATGGCCACGCCCAGGATGACGGCGGTGCGCTCGACGTCGAGGGGGCGCCGGGGATAGCCGTAGTCCTCCAGCGCCTCCCGGGCCGCCATGATGCCCCATTGCTGGGTGCGGTCCATCAGGCCGCTGACGCGGGGCGGGATGGGCATCTTCCAGGCGAGCGGGTTCCAGTTCCACTCCCGCACCCAGCCGCCGATCTTCGAGTAGGTCTTGTCGGGGGCGAGGGGGTCCGCGTCGTAGTAGAGCGCGGGGTCCCAGCGGTCGGGTGGCACGTCCGAGACGCTGTAGCGCCCGTCCTTGACGTTCCTCCAGAAGGTGGGGACGTCCGAGGCATCCGGGAGCAGGGCGCCCATTCCAACGATCGCCACCGCGTCACGCGCAGAGGAGCTCATCCGTATCTCCGTCATCGGCCCGCGGGCTTGAGGCGCAGAGCCCCCTGCGCCCGCAGGGCCGTTCGGTTGTTTCTATGCGCGGGCCCCCGGCGCCCGCGCCGTGTCAATCGGCCGAGCGGCCGTACAGCACGTCGGCCGCGCGATCCATGTCCGCGACCAGCCCCGCCTGGGCCCGCCAGATCGTCTCGAGCCCCAGCGCCCGCTCCATCTCGGGTACGCCGCCGCCCATACCGGCGGCCGCGTCGGGCAGCCCATCCGCGCCCACCACCCAACGCGCGCCTTCCAGCGCCACCCGCAGGGCCGCCTCGCGACAGAACACGCGGCTCAGGATGGCCAACCCCTCCGCCGTGAAGCGCGCGTCCGCCTTCTCGTGCAGCGTGCCCGCCGCCGCGGCCGCGGCTCGCCGCGCCATGGCGCCCGCGGTCTCCGCCCAGGCGATCAGCTCGCCCAAGCGGAAGAGGATGTGCTGGTTGCGGGTGAGGCGCTGCACGCGCGAGCGCTCGAGCACCTCGGCCAGCGCGTGCAAGCCCCGGGCGGCCAGGTCGGCGCCGACGCCTGGCTGGAGCGCGTGCAGCGCCTCCAGCTTCACCGCCTCGCCGTGATAGTGCTCACCCCGCGTCTTAAGGTGCAGCTGCCAGCGATCCCGCGCGATCGTCATCTCCATGATCTCCGAGGTGCCCTCGTAGATCGTGGTGATGCGCACGTCGCGCTTCACCTTCTCCACCATGTACTCGCGGGTGTAGCCGTAGCCGCCCAACGCCTGGATGGACGCGTCCGCCGCGGCGTTACCCGCTTCCGTCGCCATGTACTTGGCGATGGCCCCTTCGGTGTTCAGCGCGCCGCCATGACCCTCACCGGCGTCCAGAAGCGTCGCCGTTTCCTCGATGAAGGCCCGCGCCGCCTCCAGCCGCGCCACGTGCGGCACGATCAGCTTGTGCGTGTAGCCCTGTTTCTCCGACAGGGGACTGCCGCCCTGGATGCGCGTGGTCGAGTACGGGATGGCCCGGTCCAGTGCGGACCAGCCGGCTCCCAGCCCGAAGGCGGCGACCATCAGGCGGGTGTGACCGAAGACGTTCTGCGCCTGCAGCAGCCCCTGCCCTTCCACGTGCCCCATCAGCTCGCCGGCGTCCACGTACACGTCGTCCAGCGTAACGGAGGCCGTGTTGCTCGCCCGGATGCCGTGCTTGTCTTCCGGCTTGCCGTGGCTCAGCCCCTCCACGCCCTTCTCGACGACGAACCAGCTAGGGCCGCCCGGCGTCTTCGCCAGCACCGTGTACAGGTCCGCGATCCCGCCGTTGCTGATCCACTGCTTGGCCCCGCTCAGCCGGTAGCCGACGACCTTGCCATCCTCCTCCACCGGCTTCGCCACCGTGCGCAGTGCGCCCAGGTCGCTGCCGGCCTCCGGCTCCGTGGCGGCGTACGCCATGAGCAACGCCTCGTTCGCCACCTTCGTCATCCACTTCTTCCGCTGCTCCTCCGTCCCGCCGAACAGGATCGGATCGCTGCCAAGGAAGGTGGCGAAGACCGCCGTCGCCACGCCCAGATCCAGCCCCGCCAGCGTCTCGCAGACGCGGTAGACGTCGAAGGTGCCCGCCCCCATCCCGTCGCAGTCCTCCGGGATGAAGAGCAGGTGAATCCCCATGTCCGTGCACATCGCCCGGACCAGCGCCTCCGGACACTCGTCCCGCGCATCCAGATCCAGCAGCACGTCCCGCCCCAGGTGCTCCGCCGCGAACTGGCGGATCGCCTCCAGCGTCATCTCCAGCGTCTCGCGGTCCAGGCCGACCGCCGGTGCCACTCCGCTCATGTTCACGTCCGCGAACTCGTGGGCGTGGAGGTGACACCCGTCCGGGCGCCACCCGTCGACCACCGCGTCCAGCGACGGCCCCCTGCTCTCTACTCCGTCCGATCGCGGCGGCGACTCAGCCGTGGCGCCGCGCTCCCCTGCGGCGCGCCTCTCCCGCCCGCCCCGAGCACTGCCATCCCCTCATGCCGCGCCCGCATACGCCGCCGGATTTCCGCCGGCGACTTCGCGCGCGCAGGACAATTCCGGACAGCGCGGGACAGGATTGCTTGGTGGCTTCGCGGCAGATTGAAGGGGTCGCCGCAGTATGACGCGAAAAATCGCATGGCCGTCGTCTCGCGGCCGCAGGGAGTTACGCGCGTGGCGTGCCGGAAAACCCCTGACGCCGTGTGGGAGAGTCTCGCCTCCTGCGAGGGCGTGGTTGAGCGGAAGCGGACTGGGCCCGGTCGAGAAACGGGCGGTCGCGGGCGCGGTCGGATAGGGCGAGTTTGCGGGGTGGGG
Organism: Gemmatimonadota bacterium; assembly: GCA_017881445.1. Classification (GTDB taxonomy): domain Bacteria; phylum Gemmatimonadota; class Gemmatimonadetes; order Longimicrobiales; family RSA9; genus JADGQX01. The sequence continues at coordinate 3,980 of JADGQX010000126.1, forward strand.
CGGCAAGGTCGCGACAGGGCGCGAGCGGGTGAGCGGTGTGGCCGATTCGCCAGCGGGGAGTGAGCGTTACGGCTGTCGAAGCCCTTCCCCCGAACCGGCCGCGCCCGCCGGCCAGGGAGCCATGAGGCGGGCCACGCCGCTGGAGCGGACGGGCGCCTGGTCGGCGGTATGCCAGGGGAGCGCGGGCCACCAGCGAGCTGGAGCGCCGGTCGCGGCGGGCTCGAGGAGCTCGCCCGGGCGGGGCGCGGCCACGCGCACACCCTCGGCCTCGGCCGCGACGAGCACGCGCTCGACCGGCTCGGTCCAACCGTGCAGGGCGAGGTCGAAGCGCGCCCAGTGGACGGGGAGCATGAGGTTGCCGCGCACGAGGCGGTGGGCACGCACGGCCTGCTCGGGCCCGAGGTGCACGTCGGCCCAGCGGGCGTCGTAGGCGCCCACATCCATCATGGTCAGGTCGAAAGGTCCGAGGCGGGCGCCGATCTCGGTCATGGCGTCATCCAGCGCCGTGTCGCCGCTGTAGTAGACGCGGTGCCGCGGCCCGGCGACGGACCAGCCCGCCCAGAGTGTCCGGTTCTGACCCGAGGGAGTGCGGCCGGAGAAGTGCCGGGCCGGCGTGGCCGTGAGGGTGAGCCCGCCCACACGGAGGGAGTCCCACCAGTCGAGCTCCGCGATCCGGGCCTCCGGGACGCCCCAGGCCTGGAGGTGCGCACCCACGCCCAGCGGCACGACGAAGCGAGCGCCCCGGGCGGCCAGTGCCTTCACCGTGGGCATGTCCAGGTGGTCGAAGTGGTCGTGCGAGATCAGCACGACGTCGACGGGCGGAAGCTCGGCCAGGGGCAGAGGCAGCGCAAAGAAGGCCTTCCCGCCGAAGAGCGGGACGGGAGAGACGCGAACGCTCCAGACGGGATCGAAAAGCACGCGCTGCCCGTCGATCTCCAGCAGCACGGTGGAGTGGCCGAGCCAGGTGACGCGCAGGCCGGAGGCGGGCGGCACGAGGTAGTCCGCGCCCCTGCGCGCCACGACGGGCACCGGTGCCGCCGGCCTGCGGTACTTCGACCCGCCGAACAGGAACTCCGTCAGCGCGTGGCCCATGGGGCCATCGACGCGGGGCCGGCGGTTGTGGAACGAGCCGTCGCGCCACTCGGGCGAGTGCTCGGCCCGGGCGAGGCGCGCGCCCTGCAGGCGCCCGCCCATGCCGTCGCGGGCCCCGAGCCAGAGTCCCGCTCCGGCGAGCAACAGGAGTACGGCGACGATGCCGAGCCCCCGCAGGACGACCCCCGCGACCCCTCCGGACGGAGTGCAGATCATGGCGCGCATGGCGTCGAAGCTAGTCTGCGCGCGCCGGTCCTGCGAGCCGGCAACTTCGTGGACACCAGGATCGGGCATGGCGGAAGTGCGGGATCGGCGGCAAGATGCCCGCACCTTGGCGCGGTCCGACGCGTTCGTCCCGGACCGAGTGGGTCCGTCCGAAACGCGAGCGGTCTGGCGCGCGTAGGTGGCCGTATCCTCAACAGGAGACCGACATGCTCGCCGCGATGTGGCGGCTCATCACCTGGCAGCGCGTTCCCGCCCGCGGTCTACGCCTGCGCCAGCCGGGGCTCGAGGCCGCGCTGCTGCTCGGGTACGCGACCGTGTACGTGGGCTTTTCCTGGCTGACGGGGCTGGAGATCCGGGCGAATCCGCGGCCGATCCTGGGCGCCACGTCGTTCACGTCCGATGCCTTCTACGTGCTCGGGTTCAAGCTGACGGCGCTGCTGCTGGTGCCGCTGCTGGGCTTCCGGCTGCTGGGCTACCGTCTGCGGGCGATCGTGCCGGACGGTCTGGCCGATGCGGGCGGCGTCCACACGCCGGAGCGGGCGCGCTGGGGGCTGCGCGCCCGTGACTGGCTGGTCGCGGCGCTGGCGCTGGCGGTGGGGGCGCTGCTGAACGCGCGCCATTTCGGGCCGATCCTGACGGCCGCCCAGGGGTTCACCCTGCCCGCCCTGGCGGGGCGTGTGGCGCTCGGCCTGGCGATCCCGCTCTTCACGGCCGCGCTTCCCGAGGAGATCGTGTACCGGGGGCTGCTGCAGACCCGGCTGGAGGCGGTGGCGGGTCGGATCGTGGCGGTGATCGGCACGGCGCTGCTCTTCACGGCCTGGCACCTGCCCAGCCGGTTCCTGCTGGCGACGGGGGTCGAAGGCCGGGCGGGCGACTTTGCCTCCGTCGTCATGGGGACGGGACTTCCGGTCTTCGTGATCGGGCTGGTCTTCGGGCTGCTCTACGACCGCTACCGCCGGCTGGTGCCGCTCATCGCCGCGCACTGGGGGATCGACGCGGTCGTCGGCGTGGCGGCCATGCTTCGGCTGCCGATCTGAGGCGGTCCGGGGAACGACGACGGGGGAGCCGGCCGCGCGGTCCGCTCCCCCGTCGTCGTTTCCGGCCGGCGGCTCAGCGGCCGAGCATGCGCATCCGCTCCGCGACCAGCTGGAGCACCACGGGGATGCGGCGGTTCCAGTACTCCCAGTCGTGCACGCCGCGCGTCTCGTGGTACTCGTAGGGCAGGCCGCGCTCGGCCAGGATGCCGATGACGTCGCGGTTGCCCTGCACCAGGCGGTCGCCGGTGCCGCAGTCGAGGTAGTAGTAGGGCAGGCCCTTGGGGTCCACGCGGCGGAGAAGCGCCGGCAGGTCCGAGGAGTCGCGGCTCGGGGCGCCGGGCGGTCCGAAGGCGGCGTTCACGCTGGGACTGTCGTTGGTCTTGCCCACCATGCCGACGGCGCCCGAGAAGCTGGCGGCCAGGGCGTAGCGGTTGGGGTACTTCGTCGCCAGCATGACGGAGCCGTAGCCCCCCATGCTCAGGCCGGCGATGAAGCGGCCCTGCGCGAAAGGCAGCGTGCGATAGTTGGAATCGACGTAATTGACCACGTCCTCGGCGATGTACTTCTGGAACTTCTGCATGGTGTCGGTGACGCTGTTGCCGTACCAGGAGTCGCCGGCGTCCGGCATGACCACGATGAGGGGCAGGTCGGCCGTGTACTCCAGCAGGTTGGTGCGCGTGAGCCAGTTGTCGTAGGCGCCACCCATGCCGTGCAGCAGGTAGAGCACGGGGTAGCGGCGGCCGCTGGTGGCGTAGTCGCGCGGCAGCAGGATGGCGACGTTGCGCGCCTTGGGGAGGCTGCCGGCCAGGGACACCACCTGGACGCGCGGGTCGTCCCTGGGGAAGAGCGGCGCGCGCAGGACGGGCGCCGGTGCGGTCGGTGCCGCCTTGGCGCCGCGGGCGGGCGCAGCCTGGGCGGCCAGCGCCGGGGCGACGAGCAGCGTGAGAAGGGCCAGTGCGCTCAGTGAGCGAACGGACGAGGGCATGGGAAGCGCCTCCTTCGGCGATGGGGCGATGGGGCGACAGCGGCGACACTGCGACACGGCAATCCGTGCGACCACCGCGACCGGGGGCGTCGATGGCATCTTACGCCCGGGGCGAGGCGGGGGGCAACGATTGGCGGGGTTGTGAGCGGGTGGTCCGGGCGTCACTTTCGCAGCGTTCCCAGACGTCTGCCACCCCGCACCCGGTGCGACCATGCGCACACGAATCCGCAGGCTACTGCTAGCGTCGCTCCTCCCCACCCTGCTGATCGATCCGCTGGCCGGGCAGCAACCCGCGGCCGGGCCGGCGGGGGTGCCGCGTTTCTCCCTTGAGGGGTCGGGCCTGCAACTGGAGGGTCCCGCCCGGCCGGGCGTGTTCCTGGCGGACATCGGCCGGCGGGCGGCGGTGCTCGGGGACGAGGGCGGCGCCTTCGAGGTGTGGGCCTGGCCGGTCAAGCTGGTGCGGGATCTGAGGCTGGACTTCAGGATCCCGGAGTACGACGAGCCGATCGCGGGCGCCAGCGTCGCCCAGCGGGTGGTCGTGCGGCCCGAGGGCGCCACCGTCGTTTACTCCAACGCCGCCTTCACGGTGCGGGAGCACATCTTCGTGCCGCTGGACGAGCCGGGCGCGATCGTGCTGCTGGAGGTGGAAACGGTCCGGCCGCTGGACATCCTGGTGCGCATGCACGCGGACTTCGACCTGGCGTGGCCGGGGAGCTTCGGCGGCGGCTACATCACCTGGCAGGAGGAGCGGCACGCGTTCCTGCTGGGCCAGGGCGGCATTGGCAAGTACAGCGGCTACGTGGGCTCGCCTTTCGCCACGGGTGGGACCGAGCACCCGGCGCACGACGCGCCCATGGTGCCGTCGCAGTTCACCCTGCGTTTCGATCCGAAGCAGGCGACGTCGCAGCTCATCCCCATCGTGATCGCCGGGGGCGCGGTGCGGCGGGACTCCAGCTGGGCCATGTACCAGCGGCTGCTGGCGCGGGCGCCGGAGTTCTGGCGCGAGCGGGTGGCGCACGCGGCGCTGCTGCGGGACAGCCTGCTCACGCTGCGGACGCCCGACCCGGCGCTGAACGCCGCCCTGGAATGGTCGAAGGTGAACCTGGACCAGGCGCTGGCGTGCAACCCGGACCTGGGCTGCGGGCTGGTGGCGGGGTTCGGCCGGGCGGGCGCGGGCAACTTCCGCCCGGGCTTCGCCTGGTTCTTCGGCGGGGACGCGGCCATCAACTCCTTGGCCATGAGCAGCCTGGGACAGTTGGGGCTGGTGCGGGACGGGATGGCGTTCTCGGCGAAGTACCAGCGCGAGGACGGCAAGATCGCGCACGAGATCTCTCAGGCGGCGGGGCGGCTGCCCTGGTTCACGGACTACCCCTACACCTGGTTCCACGGCGACACGACGCCCTTCTGGATCCTGGCCTGCTACGAGTACTGGCTCGCCTCGGGCGACGACGCCTGGGTGCGGGCGACGTGGCCGCGCATCGCCAGGGCGTTTCGCTGGTCCGCGACCACGGACGGGGATGGCGACGGTCTGATGGACAACCCGAAGGCCGGCGCCGGCGCGATCGAGGTGGGCGGGCTGGGCGACGACCTGCACACGGACATCTACCTGGCCGGCGTCTGGGTGGCGGCGCTGAACGGGCTGCGGGACATGGCCTCCGCCACGGGCGACACGGTAGTCGCCCGCGACGCCGGCGCGCTCTTCCAGCGCGCGAGCGGCAGTCTGGAGCGACGTTTCTGGATGCCGGCGGCGGGGCGCTACGCCTTCGCGCTGCTGGAGCCGCCCGCGCCGGGGACGAAGCCTGCGCCCGGTGCCGGCGCCTATGCCACGACCGAGGGCGGGCTGCGGCTGAACGACGCGCTCACCATCTGGCCCACGACGGCCATGTCCTTCGGACTGCTGCAGCCGGACCGGGCGGACCGGATGCTGCTGGAGATCTCCGGGTCGCAGCTGACCACCGACTGGGGCACGCGCACGCTGGCGCGGGACCATCCGCTCTACGACCCCTTGCATTACAACAACGGCACGGTCTGGCCGTTCGTCACCGGCTTCGTGGCGCTGGCCCACTACCGCTACCACCGCTCGTGGGCCGGCTGGGAGCTGGTGCGCGACATCGCCCGCACGACCTTCGACTTCTCCCGCGGGCACAACCCCGAGCTGATGTCGGGGCAGTTCTACAGGCCGCTGGACACGGCCGTACCGGACCAGTACTTCGCCACGTCCATGCTGGTGACGCCGCTGGTACGGGGGCTGCTCGGGCTCGAGGCCGATGCGCCGCGCCACGCGCTGACCGTGGCGCCGCACCTGCCGGCGGAGTGGGACAGTGCCGCGGTCACGGGCTTCCGCGTGGGCGAGGACCGGGTCGGCGTGCGGGTGGTGCGGCGCCCCGGCGTCTACACGCTGACGCTGGGCCGCATTGGACCCACGGGTGCCTCGTTGCTCGTGCACGCGTCCCCCGCCCTCCCGCTCGGTGCCACGGTCCGGCGCGTGACCCTCGATGGGCGCGAGCTGCCGGTCCGAGTCGAGAACACGCCGCACGATGTACACGCGCTGGTGGACGTGCCGTTGACCGCGGCCGCGCAGGTCACGATCGAGTACGCGGGCGGTGCGGAGGTCATGCTGCCCCGGGACACGGTCCGGCCCGGAGATGCCGCCACAGGACTCCGCGTGCTGGACTTCCGCAGGGACGGCGCCGAGTACGTCCTGGAGCTGGAGGGGCTGGCCGGCCACAACTACGAGCTGGGCGTGCGCAGCGAGGCACCGCCCCGTGATGTGAGCGGCGCGCAGACCGGTGGCCCCGGGACGTACACGCTGGGCGTGAGCTTCCCGGCCGGTGCCACGGCCGCCGCGGGTACCGGCTTCGTCCGGCGGGTCGTGCGGTTCCGGCTCTGAGCGCTCCGCGCGGAATCCGCGCGGACGGCATCCCCCAAAAGGAGGAAGCGATGTCGCACCGTCGCTGGATCGCGATCGGTCTGCTTTCGGGCTGTGCACACGCGGCGCCCGGTGCCGCGCCCACGCCCGCTCCCGCGGCGGATTCCACGAGCGGCGCGCCGAAGGCGGTGCCCGAGGCGCCGCTCTCTCGCGACGCCCGCTGGCGCGCCGACCTGGCGTACTTTGCCCGCGAGCTGCCGGCGCGGCACAAGAACGCCTTCGCGAGCGTGTCGCCGGAGGCGTTTGCACGCGCCGTCGCCCAGGTGGATTCGGCGGTCCCGCGCCTCACGGATGCGCAGATGCTCTGGCGGTTCAAGCGGCTGGCCGCGCTGGTGCGAGACGGCCACACCGGGACGCTCTACTTTCCCGCCTTCCCGCAGCGCCTGCCCATCGAGCTGCTCTGGACGGACGCCGGTCTCACGGTGGTGGGAGCGACCGAGGAGTATGCGGTGCTCCGCGGGCGGCGCATCGCGGCGTTGAACGGCGTGCCGATCGCCTCGGTCGCGGACAGCCTCCGGCCGTACATCTCGAACGACAACGAGCAGGGCTTCCGCGGCCTGGCCCAATTCATTCCGCTGGTGCCCGCCGCGCTGCGCGACATCGGGCTGGGCACGGACACGACCCGGGTGACGCTGGAGGTGGAGAGCGCCGCCGGGAGCCGGGAGCACGTAGTCGTCGCGGCGGTCCCGACCGCCTCCTACCACCCCGCCGGCGGACCCGCTGCGCCGCTCTACCTGCAGCGCAACGGCGAGAAGTACTGGCTGACCTACCTGCCGGAGAGCCGGACCGCATACCTGCAGTACAATCAGTGTCGTGACCCCGCGGATTTCCGGGTCCTCGTGGACAGCGTTTCGCGCCTGCTGGACGGCGGGGCAAAGCGCCTGCTCGTGGACCTTCGTCACAACTTCGGCGGGAGCTCTAGCGTCGTGCAGCCGCTGCTGCAGGCCGTACGGGCGCGCTCCGCCATCAACCAGCCCGGCGCGCTATACGTTGCGATCGGACGCGTCACCTTCTCCTCCGGCGTGTGGGCCGCGGTGGACTTCAAGCGGCGAACGAAGGCGACGCTGATCGGCGAGCCGACGGGCGAGCGCCCGAACCACTATGGCGAGGTGAGCAGGTTCCGCCTGCCCAACTCGGGGATCACGATAACGTATTCGACCAAACGCTTCCGGATCGTGCCGGGCGACCCCGACGCGGTCTTCCCCGATGTCGGCGCGCCGCCGACCGCCGAGGCGATCCTGGCCGGACGCGACCCGGTCATGGATTGGATCCTCCGACACTGAGCCCGCAGGAGGGGCTGCCAGCGACCAGCCCGCCGGCCTTCCTAGGCCAGGTTCATCCTGGCCAGCAGCGCCCGGAAGCGGGGGTGCGCGCGGAGCGGGGCAAAGAGGAAGGATCCCCTGATGGCGTAGATGGCTCCGGAGCGCTCGTCGAAGGCACGCTCCAGGAGGTCCAGGGCGCGTTCGTGCTCGCCGAGACCGGTGTGGACGAAGGCGAGGTGGTAGGGCGTGACGAAACCGGTGGCGGCAAGGGCCTCGAGCTGTCCCAGCACGACGCGAGCCTCGTCCACCCTGCCGACCAGGGCCAGCGCCTCTCCCAACTGAGCCAGCCACTGGGTGTCGCCGGGGGCGAGCCCGACGGCGCGCTCGATCTCCGCGATCCCGTCCTCTTCCCTCCCCTGCTTCAGGTAGGCCCAGCCCAGCGTGGCGTGGGCACGATGGTAGCCCGGCTCGAACTCGAGCGCGCGCAGCGTCTGGTTCGCGGCCTCCTCGTAGCGGCCGGCGCGCAGGAGCGTGGTGGCGACGTCGAGCCGATGGGCGAGCGGGTCCAGCTCTTCCGCCCGCCGCTGCAAGGCCAGAGCTTCGTCGAAGCGCTCCTGCGCGGTGCACCGGGCCTCGCCTAGCGCGCGGCGCCGAGGTGGTCCAGGGCGCGATCGATGATCTTGCGATCGCCCTTGAGGGCGCGCACGCGCACGCGCTCCCCCGGCAGCTGGTCGCGCAGGCGCGTCAGCTCGACGCGGGCGCTGTCCGGATGCAGGGCGATGCGGTTCCCCGTCTGCACCAGCGAGACGTAGGCGTCGGGGGCCCAATCGGCGGGCCAGAGCGCTTCCAGCATGGTCATGGACTCGTAG
>JADGQX010000127.1 GCA_017881445.1 Gemmatimonadota bacterium
CGGAACTCCTCCCGGGCGTGCGGCACCATGTCCACCACCAGGAGGCGACCGCCCGGGCGCAGAGCGCGGGCCGCCTCCGCCAGGGCGAGGGCGGGATCGGGTACGTAGTGCAGCACCAGGCACAACACCGCCGCGTCCAGCTCGCCGTCGGCCACGGGCAGCTCCTCCAGCGCGCCCGCCCGCAGCTCCACCCGCCCCCCCCCCGGCCCCGCCAGCGCCTCCAGGCGCGCCCGCGCCGCCTCCAGCATGGCGGCGGACTCGTCCACCGCCACCACCCGCGCCACGAAGGGCGCCAGCGCCGCCGCCAGCTGCCCCGTCCCGCACCCCAGGTCTCCCACCACCCAGGCCGGGTCCAGCAGCGCGGGCAGAGCGCCCAGCTCCGGCCGCTCCCCGAACAGCTCGCTCTTCAGCCCGTCCCACTGGCCCGCGGCCGTCGAGAAGAACTCGCGCGAGCGGCTGCGCCGCCCCGCCAGCACACCCCGGACCCGGGCCGCATCCTCCTCCGCGTCCACCGCCTGCGCGGCCTGCTCCCGCACCACACGCCAGAGCGCCCGCGCCGCCGGCTCCAGCTCTGCCGCCATCCGGTACAGCCGGCTGGTGCCCTCCGCCCGCGACACCACCCAGCCCTCGTCACCCAGAAGCTTCAGGTGACGGCTCGCCGTCGACTGCGGCAGCTGCAGCACCGCGCACAGCTCCGACACCGTCAGCTCGTGCCGGTCCAGCACCAGCAGCAGACGACTGCGCGTGGCGTCGGCCAGGGCACTGAGCCGATCGAAGACGTTGGCGGGCAGGTTCAAGACGCTCCATCCGTGAATCCGGATAGAAAGATTAATGGACGCCGGGGCCCGTGACAAGAGGCGGGGGGCGACCGCTGGTCGCCCCCCGCTCGGGTGCGCCCGGCCGGCGGCGGAGCTAGTGGGTGCTCACGCGGACGGGGATCGTGGAGTAGACGGTGGTGCGGTCGCGGGCGACGGCGTGGGCGCCGGCGAGCCCGGGGGCGACGCCGCGGACGACGGCGGTGGTGTCGTCCACCTGGCGGATGCCCAGGATGGTGGCGTCGGTGGAAGAGAAGACGACGGCGAAGCCGATCTTCTGGGGGCAGGCGCTATTGGCGGCCGCGAAGACGCGGGCGCTGTCCCCGACGAAGAGGCTGAGCGAGTCGGTCGGCAGCGTATTGACGATGACGGTCTCGCAGCCGGCCAGCTCGCTGGAGCATGAGGGCAGGGCCGCGAGGGAGAGGGCGCCGACCGAGGCCAGCGAGGCCAGGGTTAGGAACAGCCGCTTGCTCATGTCAGGTCCTCGGAGTCGTGTACGCCTTCACCAGGCGGTAGAGGAAGTCCTGCCCCTCGAAGAAGGCGGGGACGCTGAGTCGCTCGTCGCGACCGTGGGCGTGGCCGTCGCCGATCTCCTCGAAGAGGCCGTCGACGCCATAGATGGGAATACCCCGCTGACGGAAGTACAGTCCATCCGTGGCGCCGGTTCCCATGATGGGGACGGCGGGAGTGCCGGGCCAAATCTCGGAGGTGATGCGCTCGATGGGCCCGATGACGTCGGGTCGCAGGGGCGAGGGCGGACTGGGCTTGGCCGGGGCCACGGGGTTGACGCGGATGGCCGTATCGGCGAGCACGCGCACTAGTGTGGCCTGGACGTCTTCGGCGCGGACGCCGGGGAACATGCGGCAGTTCACGTTGGCGCTGGCCCGCTGGGGCAGGGCGTTGGGCGCGTGGCCGCCCGAGAGCAGGGTGGCGACGCAGGTGGTGCGTAAGAGCGCGTTGAAGACGGGATTGGCGGAGAGCCGGGCCATGGCGGCGGCGTCGCCGCGGGAGGCGGCCTTCATGTCCTGGCCGGTGTCGCCGCCTTCGACGGTGCCCATGCGCTCGAAGTAGGCGCGGGTGGTCTCGTTGGTCTGCGGCTCGAAGCTGAAGTCCGCCAGGCGGGTGAGCCCGCGGGCCAGATGGTAGATGGCGTTGTCCGGCCGGGGGATGGAGGAGTGCCCGCCGGCGTTGGTGACCTCGAGGGTGAAATCGAGGTAGACCTTTTCGGCCGTGCCCACCTTGTTGGCGACGTGCTTGCCCTGGCGCAGCTCGCCGCCGCCGCCCTCGTTCAGTCCGAAATCCACGTCCACCAGGTCGGGGTGGTTCTGGAGCAGCCACTTGACGCCATTGAAGTCGCCGCCCTCCTCGTCCGCGGTGAGGGCGAGGACGATGTCGCGGTCGGGGACGAAGCCTTCCTTGCGGAAGCGGATCAGGTTGGCCACCCAGATGGCCGCCATGGCCTTGTCGTCGGTGGTGCCGCGGCCGTAGAAGAAGCCGTCCTTCTCGGTCAGGCGGAATGGGTCGATGTCGGCGGACCAGTCCTCCTTCCTGGCCTCCACCACGTCCAGGTGCGCCAGCAGCAGGATGGGCTTGTGGGTGGAGCCGGGCGCGCCGCGCAGCCGCGCCACGAGGTTGCCGCGCCTGGCGTTGCCGGCCGGGACCAGCACCTGTACGTCGGCGGCGGGGAAGCCGGCGGCGCGCAGCCGGGCGGCGACGGCGTTGGCGGCGTCGGTGGAGCTGCCGGCCGAGTCGGTGGTGTTGATCTCGATGAGCTCTTTGTAGACGTCGCGGGCGAGCTGGCGCTCGGGCGCAAGCGGCGTCTGGGCCGCGGCCGTGGCAGCGGTGAGCGCGGAGCAAAGCGCCGCGGCGGCGAAAGAGAGCGCGGCGGCGCGGGCGTGGGCCCGGCCGCGGCGGGGCGCGGACGGCTGCATGCGGGCGCGGCTCCTGTCGGCGGTGGCGAAGGCGGGGCGGGCAAGCGAGAGAAGCATTGTCGCATGTGGCGGCGGCGGATGCAACCGCCGCCGTCCCGGTGGGTGCCGGGGTGGCGGCGGTCGCAGCGGCATCAGCGCCGGTCGAAGAACGGATGCTTCAGCAGCGGGGGCCGGTCGGTGGGCCGGGGCTGCGAGGCCTCGATGTCGTCCACGAGGATGGCGGGCGTGACGATGCTCCCGCCGACCGCGTAGGGGTCCGGCACATCCATGCCGAGGAGCGACAGCGCGCCCGGGCCGTCGCCCACGGAGACGGCGACGTTGGTGGCGGCCGGCCGGTCGCCGGCGCCCAGGATGCGCTCCAGCGTGCGGGGCGTAAGCCCGGAGAGGACCAGGTCGGGCAGCGGCAGCTCGCGGCCGTCCCGATAGACCATGACCGCCACGGCCGAGAAGGCCGCGCCCTCGGAGGCGCCGGACACGGACGACATCTGGAAGGTGCCGCCCGCGTCGAAGGGGCTGCGTCGCGGCTGGGCGGTCAGGGCGCGGACGACGATGGCGTGGTCGAGCCCGGCGGTGGCGGCGCGCGCGAGCAGCGCCTTGCGCAGCTCGGCGCCGGAGAGGGCGCGACGCGGCGTGACCCAGAGGGTGGCCATGGCCCCGCGCGCGCCCGGCCCGCCCATGCTGCCCATGCTGCCGCGGCCGTGACCGTTGCTGGTGGCCGCCGCGGGCCCGGGCGTGCGGGACGCCAGCAGAGCCCGGACCACGCCATCCTCCACGACGCGGACCGGTTGTCCGCGGACGCCCTCGTCGTCCACGGCGTAATGCCCGGCGAGGGGCACGCCGCCGGCGGATTCCCGGAGCGGATCGTCCACCACATCGAAGCCGGCGGGCAGCACGCGCTCGCCCAGGGCGGCGGATGGCGCCCGCAGCGTGCGCATGGCGGCGAACTGCGGCGCCAGCGTCGCCTGGGGCGTGCCCGACAGGCGCCGGCCGAGCAGGTCGGCGAAGAGGCGGGCGGCCGCTTCGGGCTCGAGGATGATCGGTCCGCGGTAGCGCTCCACGGCGGCAGCCGTGGCGCGGGCCGTGAGGGAGGCGGCCAGGGCGCGCGCGGCGGCCATCACCGGCGTCGTGTCGGGGAGCGTGGCCGGAGGCGAATCGATGCGGCGCGCCTCGGTGAGCGTGTGTCCGTCGGCGGTGTGGGTGGTGGCGCTGAGGGTGACCGTCGAGCGCCCGCCGGGCCAGCGGGTGCGCGTGCCATCGCTGGCGAGGACGTAATTGTTCACGCCGGAGGCGCCGAAGTTGACGCTGGAGGCGTCAATGGCCGGGAAGTCGCGGAACACCGCCGAGGCTCGACGCACGAGATCGTTGACGGCCCCGGTGTCCGGTGGAGCGGCCGCAGGCGGCAGGATCAGTACGAGCGGCGCCGCCGCCGAGTAGTCCGGCATGGTGTCCGCGGGCTCGTTGGCCCGGGCGGCCCGTTTGCGGGCGATCGCCTCGACGGCCCCGCGGTAGGCGGCGTCCGTGATGCGCCAGGCCGCCTCGCGCGTGGCGGCGTACTCCTCGTTCAGCGGGAGCGTCTCGCTCGTCTGAGCGAAGGAGAACGGGTCGTTGAAGTTGCCGTTGTCCTCCTGCGTCGAGCCGACGCGGACTTCCGCGGTCACGGTGCGGCTCCGCCCAGAGCGCGAGGAGACGAGGGCGCCGAAGGAGGCGCTGGCGTTCACGCCCCGGGCGTCACTGACGCGATAGCGGATGAGGTACGGGCGGGGGAGCCCGGGCAGCGCCAGCGAGTCGGCCTCGCGCTTGAGCTCGTCGCCCAGCGCCCGGGAAAGCGGGTCCTCGCCGGCGGCGCCGGGCGCGGCCAGGCTGGGCGGTGCGGGCATGCGCGGGGCGGCCAGCACCGGGGGCCGGTCCATCGGCTTGGTCTTCTTGCTGACCTCGATCTGCGCCAGCAGCACGGCCGGCGAGGCGGCGGAGACCGGGACCGAGCCGGACTCGGCGCCGCAGTACCCGTTGAAAACGCGCAGATCGTTGTCGGCGGCGAGGATGCTGGCGAAGGCCGTGAGGGGCGTGCCCTCGACGTCCGCGCCGCGCACGAGCTGGTCCGGCCGGCCGTCGGCGTACACGCGCCAGACCTTGAGCGGCAGGACCTTGAACGCCTGTGGCCCGTACCGGCCGGTCATGGTGAACCCGCCCTCGACCTGCTCGAAGTAGAGGCCGTACGGCTTGCCCTGTCGCTTCACCTCCGCGACCAGCTGGCGGCGCAGCTCCGCGGGCGTGACGGCCCGCGACGAGGTCACGATGAGGTTGCCCTGGCGGGAGACGACCAGCGGCGTGCCCGGCTGCCGGCGGCCGTGCCCGTTGGAATTCGCAGCGGCCTTCACCGGCGACCGGCCCATGAGGAAGCCGACCAGCTTACCGTCCGTGACCACGGGCGTCCGCCGGGCGGCCACGCCCTCGTCGTCCACCGAATACTGCCCGTTGAGCTCGACGCCGCCATACGACGCCAGCGTCGGGTCGTCCACGATGGACATCCATGCGGGGAGCACCTGCTGCCCCATGCGCGCCGTGAAGGTCTGGGCGAAGTTCTCGTCCTTCTGGCGATGCCCTTCCACCCGGTGCCCGAAGATCTCGTGGAAGAAGACCGCCGCAGCCTCGCCGCCCATGATGGCGGGGCCGGCGTAGGGCTCGGCTTCCGGCGCCGTCCGCAGCGCCGCCAGGTCGCCGGTCAGCGAGTCGGCGGTGGCGAGCAGCCGCTCCTCCGACGGCAGTCCCGCGCCAGCGTGCGAGTCGAAGCTGCGATACAGGTGCATCTCCGCGCCGTCCGGCCCGCGCGTCGCCGCCGTGAGGAAGACCCGCACGTGCGTTCGACCCGTGCGCACCCGGGTCCCCTCGCTGTTCACCAGCCAGCGGACGTCCCGCTCCACGGATAGCCGGGCGCTCGAGTTGAAGACGCCGGGCGCGTTCGCGAGGCGATCGGACACGCGCGCGAGCCGGTCCCGCCACACCGCCGCGTCCACCACCGGCATCGCGGGCGGGTCGTCCACCCGGACGTATGCCGCCTCCCGGGAGAAGTCCGCCGACGTGTCGGACGGCGCCGCCGTGGCCGCGCGGTTCGCCACGGCCTGCGTGTACCGCTGGCCCGCCTGCCGGAAGCGCCGCTCCGTCTCCTGCCAGACCGCGGCGCGCAGCGCCCAGGGATCGTCCTCCAGCGGCAGCGACTGCGCCCCGCCCCCCAGGCGATAGAGCCCAGCGAGCGGTCCCTGGATCGGGTGCGTGCTGTCCAGCGCGTAGTCGCCGACGCGCACGTCCGCCACCATCCGGCGCCAGCGCGACGTGTCCGGCAGCAGCGCCGCGCCGTCCTCCGCGTAGACGCTCACCATTGACTGGTCCCACGCCTCGTACGCGATGAAATACGCCGCTGGCGACTGCTTCCCCAGCGCCTGCGCGGAGCGAGCCAGCTCCTGCGTCAGGGCATCCAGCACGGCATCCGAAGGTCCCCGCGGGCCCGCGGCCGTGAGCGGAACACAGAGGAACAGCGCGCAGGCGGTGGACATGACGGCGCGGGCTCGCATGGACGACTCCGGCTGAGGGAGCGAGGCGGCGTTATCGGCGTGCCGGGGCGGGGCATGCCGGTCGAAGGTGGCGCGGCCGGAGCGGCCGCGCCATGGCAATTCGGGACAGTGCCGGGCGGCGGACCGGAGGCCGGTCCGCCGCCCGCCCGGCTCAGGAGACGGTGACGGCGATGTTCACCGAGACGCCCTCGGAAGAGATCGTGAGCGTCGTCGTCCCCGTGCCCACCGCGGTGATGAGACCGTTCGGCGAGACCGTGGCCACGGCCGGGTTCGAGGAGCTGAAGGTGACGATGCGGTTGGAGAGCACGTTCGCACCCACGTCCCTCAGCGTGTAGACGATCTGACTGGTCGCGCCGGCGGCGAGCGTGACCGAGATGAAGGTGGTCGAGATCGAGTTCACACCCGCGGCGACCACGTTCACGCTGGAGGACCCGAAGCGATTGGCGGCGAATGCGTAGACGATCGCGCTGCCGATGGAGACGGTGGTGAGGGCCCCCGTGGAATCGACGCTCACCACGGTGCTGTCGCTGGACTGCCAGGTCACGGGGAATCCGGTGACGACGTTGCCCAGGGCGTCGCGGATGGTGACGACCAGCCTGCCGGTACGCCCCAGGCCGATGTCGGCGCGGGCCGGCCCCACGATGACCGAGGAAACCGAAGTCGTCACGATGACGGTGACCGTATCGGCAAAGTTCTGGCTCTGCGCCACGATGGAGGCGCGGCCGAAGGCGACGCCCGTGACCAGGCCGTTGACATCGACCGTGGCGATGCCCGTGTTCAGGCTGGTCCACGTGACCGGCTTGGTGAGGACGCGCCCGGCGGAGTCCTTGACCACGGCGGTGAGCTGGGCGGTCTGACCCACGTTCACGGTCGCGGAATCCGGTGTCACGGTAACGGAGCCAACGTTGACCGCGAGGACGCGGACGGAGGCGCCGCCGAAGACGTTGCCGCTGGTGACAAGGATGTTGGCGATCCCCGGGGCGACGCCGCGCACGAGCCCGTTGGCGTCCACGGTCGCGGCCGCGATGTTGGAGCTGCTCCAGGCGAGCGTGCGTCCGGTCAGGATGCGGCCGAGGGCGTCTTTCGCCACCGCGGTCAGCTGGACGGTGAATCCCTCGTTCACCGTCGGGCTGCCCGGCGTGACGTCGATGGAGGCCACCGCGGCGGGCGTGACCGTGATGCGCGTCTGGCCGGTCTTGCCCTCGGAGGTGGCGATGATGTTGGCGGTGCCCACGGCGTTCGCGGTCACCAGACCGGTGGCGCTCACCTTGGCGACCGTCGTGTCCGAGCTGGACCAGGCGATGGTCCGGTCCGAGAGCACGTGCCCGGCGGAGTCGAGCGGCGTGGCCGTGAGCTGCAGCGTCGCGGTCGCGGCCAACGTCGCCGTGTCCCGGGAGAGCGTGACGCGCGAGACCGGCACGAGCGACACGACGATGGACACGCTGCCGGTCACGCCGTCGACCAGTCCCGAGATGACCGCCGACCCGGGCGCCACGGCCAGGACGACACCCGACGAGCTGACCACCGCGATCTGCGGGGCGGAGCTCTGGTAGGTGACGACCCGCCCGGTCAGCGTCTTCCCCGACTTCCCGGTGACGGCGGGCGTGATCTGCGCGGTCTGGCCCACCAGCAGGCTCGTGCTCGGCACGGACAACACCAGGGTCTGGGCCAGGTCCGGACCGTTGTCACAGGCCGGCAGCGCCAGGCCAAGGGCGACCAGGGTGACGCCCATCGTTCGGCGAGAGACGGCCGGGAGGCGGATAGTCATGGGTTCTCCGTAAGGTTGCGGCGGTGCCAGTCAGGACGGGCCGGCGCAAAGCTCAGCCGGCCGGGACCGGGATCTCCGAGAAGTGGCACTGCAGGCGGAACGATCATCTCGGCAGGATCGGCGTGGGCCGCAGCGGCGCGCGGCGAGTTGTCGGTGGTGCCGAACGGGGTGCTACCGGTCTTTCGCGACCATCGCCGGACAATGCTAGAGGACAGTTCAAAACAGAGGCCGACCCCGGGTCAAGCTAGCACGCGTCCACGGCTCCGTCCATACCGGCGCCGCCCGAGCAGACCCGTGCACGTTTGCCCGGGCGGGGCACTTGCCTCACATTGCCCCCGGGCGCCGCGCCCGCCGCGGCGGCCCCCCCAACGGAACGCACGAGGAGGCTCCGGCGTGGCGCGATTCGGCACGGTCATCTTCGACTGCGACAGCACCCTCTCCGCCGTCGAGGGCATCGACGAGCTGGCCGGCGGCGATGCCGCCGTGCGGGCGCTGACCGCCGGGGCCATGCGGGGAGAGGTGCCGCTGGAGGAAGTCTACGGCCGCCGCCTGGAGCTGGTCCGCCCCTCCCGCGAGCGCGTCCAGACGCTCGGCCGGCACTACGTCGAGCGCATGGTCCCAGGCTCCCGCGAGACGCTGCACGCCCTCGCCCGGGCCGGCGTGCTCGTGCGCGTCGTGTCCGGGGGACTGCGCCCCGCCGTGCTGGTGCTGACTCGCGAGCTGCTGCTGCCGGACGACGACGTCGCCGCGGTGGAACTGGACTTCACGGCCGACGGCGCCTACGCCGGCTTCGACGCCACCTCCCCCCTGGCCCGCAGCAACGGCAAGGCGGCGGTCATCCAGGGCTGGCTGCCCCAGCTGCGGGGTCCGGTGCTCATGGTGGGCGACGGCGTGACCGACCTCGAGGCCCGACCGCCCGCCGACGCCTTCGCCGCCTTCACGGGCGTGGTCGCGCGCGCCGCCGTGGTCGCGGGCGCGGACTTCGTGACCGAGGACATGGCGGCCGTGCGAGCGCTGGTGCTGGGCCCGGAGTGAGGTGGTCGGGACGATTTTGCGCGCGTGCGAGCGGCGCGTGCCGAAACGTCCCGCCGGCGTGACGCTTCGGCACTTGCCTCTCCGGCGGCGAGGTCCGAAGTTCGGGATGCCACCCCGTAGGCCGTGTCCTCCGTCGGATGGAACGAACGTCCGGCCGGGGGGCCGGCCATTGCCTTTCCCCGTTGTCAGCTGGAGTCCAGGACATGCCCGAGCAAGCTGAATTCGGCCGGTTCTTCCTGCCCGGCCCCACGGAAGTGCTGCCTCGCGTGCTGCAGGCGCAGGCGCAGGCGATGATCGGCCACCGCGGCAAGGGGATGGAGGAGCTGCTGGCGGGGCTGCAACCCGGGCTGCGGTCGGTATTCCAGACGGAGCGGCCGGTCTACCTCTCGACCTCGTCGGCGACGGGGCTGATGGAGGGGGCGGTGCGGAACGGGGCGGTGCGGCGGGTGCTGTCGCTGACGAACGGCGCGTTCTCGGAGCGGTTCGCGGCCATCTCCCGGGCGAACGGGCTGGAGACGACGGCGCTGGCGGTGGAGTGGGGCGAGGCGAACGCGCCGGAGACGCTGGCGGCGGCGCTCGGCTCGGGGGACTACGACGCGGTGACGGTGGTGCACTCGGAGACGTCCACGGGGGTGCTGAACCCGGTGCGGGAGCTGGCGTCGGTGGCGCACGCGACCGGGGGGGGTGACGTCGTCATCCTGGTGGACGCGGTGAGCTCGGCGGCGGGCACGGAGCTGCGGGCGGACGCGTGGGAGCTGGACTTCGTGCTGACGGGCTCGCAGAAGGCGCTGGCGCTGCCGCCGGGGCTGGCGTTTGGTGTGGCGAACGAGCGGGTGCTGAAGCGGGCGGAGCAGAAGGCGAACCGGGGCATCTACTTCGACTTCCTGGAGTTCGAGAAGGGGGTCCGCAAGGACCAGACGCCGAACACGCCCGCGGTATCGCTCTTCTACGCGCTGCGGGAGCAGCTGCAGGTCATGGCGGAGGAAGGGATCGAGCGCCGGTGGGCGCGACACGCTGCCATGGCGGGCACGGTGTACGGCTGGGTGGAGCACATGCGAGGGCGGGGAGTGGAGCTGGGGATCCTGGCGCCGGCTGGGTTCCGCTCGCCCACGGTGACGTGCGTCACGCTGCCGGCGCCGCTCAGCGGTCCGGCGGTGAACAAGGCGATGAAGGAGCGGGGCTATACCATCGCGACGGGGTACGGCAAGCTGAAGGAGGGCTCGATCCGGATCGGACACATGGGCGAGCACACGGTAGCGGAGACGGAGCGGCTGCTGGGAGTCCTGGAGGAGGTGCTGCGCGCATGAGCGATACGCCGAAATTCCGGGTGCTGTTCGCCGATGCCCTTCCGGAGGAGGGGCTGGAGCCGCTGCGGGCGGATGGCCGCTTCGAGCTGATCGTGCGCACGGGGCTGAAGGGGGAGGAGCTGGCGCGGGCGATCGAGGGGATGGACGCGGTGGTGGTGCGCAGCGCGACCAAGATCACGCGGGACGCGCTCAAGTACGCGGACCAGCTGCAGGTGATCGGCCGGGCGGGCGTGGGGGTGGACAACATCGACCTGGAGGCGGCGACCGAGCGGGGTGTGGCGGTGCTGAACGCGCCCAGCGGCAACACGATCTCGGCGGCTGAGCTGGCCTTCGCGCTGGTGCTGGCGCTGGTGCGGCGGGTGCCGGCGGCGGACCGCTCGATGAAGGCCGGGGAGTGGGACCGGAAGTCGTTCCAGGGCACGGAGCTGTATGGCAAGACGCTGGGGCTGGTGGGGGCGGGGCGCATCGGGAGCGAGGTGGCGAAGCGGGCGCGGGCGTTCGGCATGCGCGTCGTCGCCTACGATCCGTTCCTGACCGAGGAGAAGGCCTCCGGGCTGGACATCGAGCTGGGCACGCTGGAGGAGGTGCTGCACCGGGGCGACGTGGTCTCGCTGCACGTGCCGCTCACGGACTCCACGCGGGGCATGCTGGGGGAGGCGCAGCTCGCCACCATGAAGCCGGGGGCCTACCTGGTGAACGCGGCCCGGGGCGGCGTGGTGGACGAGGCCGCGCTGGCCCGCCTGGTGGAGAGCGGGAAGCTGGGAGGGGCGGCGCTGGACGTCTTCGAGCAGGAGCCGCTGCCGGCGGATCACCCGCTGCGGAAGGTGGCGGGGGTGGTGCTGACGCCGCACGTGGGTGCGCAGACGGCGGAAGCGCAGCAGAACGTGGCGGTGGAGATCGGCTACGCGGTGCGGGATGCACTGCTGGTGGGCGACCTGACGCGGGCGGTGAACGCGCCGGCCATTGGCGGGGAGGAGATGCGCCGGCTGCGGCCGCTGCTGGAGCTGGCGGGCCGGCTGGGCCGGCTGGCGGCATCGCTGGGGGACGGCGCGGTGGAGGCGGTGGAGGTGCGCTATGCGGGCGCTGGCCCGGAGGAGGGGCTGCGCCCGCTCCTGGCCGCGTCGCTGGTGGGACTGCTCTCCGCCGTGGTGGGCCCGTGGGGCATCAACCGCGTGAACGCGCTGCACCTGGCGTCGGCGCGGGGTATCGAGCTGCGGCGGATCCGCCTGGGCCCGCATGGCGACTACGGCGAATACCTGGAGCTGCGGGTGACCACGCAGGGGCGCGAGCGGAAGGTGGCGGGCGCGCTGCTGGCGGAGGCGCACCCGCGCATCGTGCGCGTGGACGACTACGCGGTCACCGTGATCCCGTCCGGCACGCTGGTGGTGCTGCGCAACCGGGACGTGCCGGGCGTGATCGGCCGGGTGGGCACGCTGCTGGGAGGGGCGGGGATCAACATCGCCGAGTACTACCAGGCGCGGCTGGAGCAGGGCGGGGATGCGCTGGCGCTGATCCGCGTGGACGGGCGCGTGCCGCAGGACGTGCTCGACTCGCTCCGTCGGCTGCGCGACGTGGTGCACGTGGCGCAGGTGGACATGGACTGACGCCGCGACGTCCGGCGGGCGGGCGTCGTCCGACGGTCCCCGGGCATCCGAAGCCATCGCTTCACGCGAAGCTCGCGAAGGGCCGAAGCACGCGAAGCGGGGCACCATGGGGCGTACGGCGCGGATGATGGGGTGTGCCCACTCGAGCGGCCCCATCGTGCTTGACCAAGACCGCCGGTAGTTACCGGTGATCACGTTCGGGCCGGGGCGACCTGAAGCATTGCGTTGGACTTCGGTCAACAGCAGCAGTCCATAGGTGGAGACGGTTTCGCGGGCTGCTGCTTCGATGAGGGATAGGAATTTCAAAAGCCACTTTCGGC
>JADGQX010000128.1 GCA_017881445.1 Gemmatimonadota bacterium
GCAGCCAGTCGGGATTGCGGTGGCTTGCGGGCAGCGGCCAGCTGGGGGCCTTGCCCGCGAGCAGCAGCGCCACGCGCCGGTCGCTCTCCAGCGCGGCAATGGCCGGCACCTGCGCCGCGTTCACGTGGCAGCGGGTGCAGCTCTCGCGGGCGTGGCAGATGGCGCACTGCGCCCGGGCCGTCGCGGCCGTGGTGCCGGCGCCGTGCATCAGCACGAAGTCCGCCGCGGCGTGGCTCTCGGGGCGCGGGAAGGCCGCGACGCTCTCGGGCGGCAGCGCCTTCGCCCGCGCCAGGGCAACGTGGCAGGCCGGGCAGCGCGCGGCGATGGCCAGGTGAGCCGGCGCGGCGTGCGCGTGGCAGGTGATGCAGAGCTCCGCTCGGGCCCGGCCCACCGCCATGCGCGCCGGCGTCGCCCCCGTGGCGTGGCAACGGACGCAGTCGATCGGCGCCGACGCCGTGCCGGAATCCGATTGGTGGTCGGGGTGCGAAAACGCCAGGTTGGACGGCTGCCGCTGCGGGCCCGTCCACTCGACCCGCTTCACCCGGCGCCCGTCGTGACACTGCGCGCAGAGCGTCGGCGGGGGATAGAACGCCGAGCGATCGCCCGTGGCGATGCCCTGGTGACAGCCGGCGCACACCGGGAAGAGGCGCGCATGCCGCGCGTGCGGGAACGGCGGCGCCGCCGGCGCCTGGCTGCGAACCCGCAGCGCGCCCACCGCCCCGGCGACGAGCGCCAGCAGCACCATGGTCCCGGCCCGCGCTCTCATGGCCGCCCCGCCGGGCGGGCGCCCGGCCCCAGGATACGCGGTCCGGGCTCGCGCCCGAGCGTCCAGGTCAGCCTCAGCGTTCCCCGGGCCTGGCTCCAGTCGGGGCTCTCGGGGGTGCGGTCCACGTGCCGGAAGAGGTACAGGTTGCCGTCCACGCGGGCCGGCCCACCCAGGGCGAAGCCCGCGTCGGCGCCCACGCCCATGACGTGCCCCTCGGAGACCCGGAACTCGGATGCGGTCTGGAAAGAGGCCAGCGTCAGCCCCGCATAGCCGTCGCCGGGCAGGGCGCGCCGCAGCGCCAGCGTCTGGTCCGAGCGGGCCGCGCCGAAGCCGATCTCGGCGCTGTAGCCGCCCTGCACGGTCCAGGCGCGGGTCGCCTGCCAGTTGCCGTCCGCCGTGAAGCGGTAGCCGTCCTGGCGCAGGCCCAGGCCGGGAAAACCCGCCCCCGTGTCCTGGTAGCGCCGCGGCCCGCCGCCCACGGAAACGCTGGCATCACCCGCGGCGGAGCTCCAGCTCGCCAGGGCGCGCACCTCGTCGAAGCCAACGGGCGAGAACGCGCCCCAGATCGTCCACAGCTCGAAGAACGGCTCGTGGTGCCGCGCCTCCAGCGCCACCGACGTGCGACGTAGCTGCGGCAGCTGCAGCCGCAGCCGCGCCTCGTTCACCTGCGCCTCGGCCACGTCGTAGGTGAGCTGCCCGTCCAGCGTGGCGCCCAGCCAGCGCAGGCGCCCGTCCGCTCCAGCCCGCTCGGAATAGAGCCCCTCGCGGTCGGTACGCAGCTCCCGCTGATACACGGCGCTGCCCGCGAAGTGGGCGTTGGGGCGCCAGTGGGCTTCCGCGCCGAAGATGTAGGCCCGCTGGGTCGGCGCGAAGGGCTCCAGCGCGGCGATGGCGGCGCTGGTCTGCGGCTCGGAGAGCCCACGGGCCAGGCTCCAGCCGGCGTAGCCCTCGAGCGAGAGCGCGCGCCGGGCCCGCCAGAGCAGGGCCGCGCCGTCGAAGTCGTAGTAGCCCAGCCCGGACGAGTGCCACTGGCGGCCGGCCCGCGCGCGCAGCGCGCCCCGGTCCAGCTCCAGGTAGCCGGCCACGAAATCGAAGTTGTCGTCCGCGCCCGGCCAGAAGACGCCGGCGTCGCCCGTCGAGGCCCGGGCGCGTACGTGCAGATAGGCGCGCAGCCCCTGCATGAAGCCCCAGCCGCTGGCCTCGATGTCCTGCACCATGGGCACGGCCGAGATCGTGGTCGCCGAGCGGCGGAACTGGCAGTATGCCGCCCCCTGCACGCACCGCACGATCGCACCGCCGGGGCCCAGGCGCAGGTCGCCGATGCTCCCCGGCACCGTGTCGCCGGCGCTGGCCACCGGGATGCTGTCCGGGATCAACGGCCGGATCTGCACCAGCTCCGCGACACTGGTCCCCGTGATGCGGAAACCCTGCGCCCGGGCGCTCGATGCCCCGGCCAGGGCCAGGACCAGCGCCAGGCCCGCCGCCCCGGGGCGTGCCCCGCTCATCTCCCAGACCTTGCCGGTGTGGCCAACGGCGTGGAGCGCAGCTCCGGCACGCGGTGACACTCGGCGCAGTTCCGCCCGGGCTCGTGGCCGGACATGCGCTGGTGGCAGGCGAGGCAAAGCTGGCGCGACCAGCTCAGCGCCGAGATCGCCGCGTCCTGGTGGCAGCCGCCGCCGCTGCAGCTCAGGTGCGCCCGGGCATCGTGCGCGGCGTACGCATCCGCCACGTGGCAGACCCGGCACTGGCGCGCGCCCGTGTGGTGGCGCACGTGGCAGCTCGTACAGCTCGCGATGGTCAGCAGCGTGGGCGGGCCCGAATGGCAGGTGCCGCAGGCCACGTCCGGGTGGTCCGCGTGGTTGAACGGGAGTTTGCGCTCCGCCGGCGCCGGGGCGACGCTGGTGCGGACGGTCACCGTGCGACTCAACCCCTGCGGCAGCTCCGCCTGCCGGTGGCAGCGCGTGCAGCTGCGCGCCGGCTCGGGCGCGTGGTGACAGCGCATGCAGTCCTCGAGCGTCCGGACGAGCAAGGCCCCGTGCGCCGTCCGGGCACTGTGGCACGACGTGCAGGCTACCTGCCGGTGGACCCCGTGCGAGAAGCCGCGAAACCCGGGCTGCTGCGAGTCCTGCGGCTGCTGCCGCCGGCGCGCATGCTTGGCGCTGGCCAGCCGGAAGAGGGGGGAGGATCCGCTGGGCCTGCTCCGCCAGCGGGCCCCCGGCCGGGCGCTCGCGAGGTACACCCGCGCGGGTGCGGCGGAGAGCGCGCGCCCCCGGGCGAAGCTCGCCACCGGGTCCGCGCTGAGCATGGCGGCCGTGAGCCGGCGATAGAGTCGGTCCCAGGGCATCGCCGCGGGCGCCGAGCTCACCCGGCCCGGCATCGGCTCCCCCGGCACCGTGCCGTGGCAGGCCGTGCACTCCCCGCCCCTCGTCTTCCAGCTATGTGGCTTATGGCACATGGTGCAGTTCGCCAGCGCCGCCGACGGCAGCCCGCGATGCAGCGGCGTGATCGCCTCCGGCTGCGAGTGACAGCCCGCACGGGCGCAGGAGCGCACGGCCTGCGCCGCCGTCGTCTGCGTGTGCGGATTGTGGCAGGCGCCGCACACCGCGCCGTGGGGGTCATGGGCGAGCTGCTGGTCCGCCAGCAGCTTCTGCATGGCGTGGCAGCTGAAGCACTCGGTGCGCGTCGGCGTCAGCCACCGGCGCACGGAGTCGGTCACGCTCATGGGGGCCGCCGCCTGACGCGTGAACTTGTGGCACAGGGCGCAGTGCAGCGACGTGACCATGGTCATCCGGCCCAGCCGGATCCTGATGTCCGTGTGGCACCCGGCCTGGCCGCAGGTCATGTCCGATGGGATGAACTGGTGCACGCTGAAGCCGTGGCAGCGCACGCACTGCAGCCCCGGCAGCTTGGCCGATTCCAGGTGCAGGCGGTGGCCCTCGGTCGCCGCGATCTGCTTCCACCTGGCCGGGTCGCCCTTTACGTGGCAGGTGATGCAGCGCTCGTTGGGGACCTTGGAGTGGGCGGAGATCTGGCCGGGACGGTCGGCCACCCAGAGCACCAGCTGCCGCGTGCTCGCGAACAGCGACTGCTGGTGGCACTGGTGGCAGCTGAGCTTGGCGTGCTTCGTGGTCTGGAACTTCTGCCAGGCCGGCGCCATCACGTGGCAGCCGCTGCAGAAGTCGTTGTCGTGCTGCATGTAGTTCCAGCTCTGCACGCTGAACCAGCCGATCACGCCGATCAGCACCAGCGCCACCGCCCCGGTGGCGACCACCAGGCGGCGCGAGCGCGTCTGGAACCAGTACAACAGCTCCGCGCGCTGCCACCACGCGATGGCCATCAGCCCCACCAGCACCAGCACGACCAGCACCGCCCCGCCGATCTGCACCGCCTGCGGCACATCGAAGATGCGCCGCACCAGGTCCGCGATTCCGCCCGGAAGCGGCGGCTTCCGCAGCGAGATGCTGTCGCCGGGGAGTCCGCCAATGCGCGAGGGAAGCCCGCCTCGCCCCTGGAGCAACACGAGCAGCGGGATGACCGACGAGCGCACCACAACCCCGCCCCGGGCGGGGCGGGGTGACCGAGCGTGGCCCACTCCCTCTTCCCGACGCAGCATCAGTGCGGGAACGTCCGCATGATGTTCGTCAGCACCACGCTGCCCGATGGCAGGATGCCATAGTCCTTGGTGACCTGCGCGATGCTGCCCGTCAGCAGTGCCTCCAGCAGGAACGGGTTGTGGACCACCGAGCCCGACATGTCCGCCAGCTTCGAGTTGAACTGCGCGCCCTCCGCCGTGCTGTAGCGGTTATCCGTGGTGCTGAATTCCGTTGCCGGGACCTTCTTCAGCATCGCCTTCAGGGTGTTGTTCAGCGTCTGGATCCGCAGGGTGGACGTCGTGAAGGCGCTGCGCGCCGCGTCCGTCGAGCCGTGGCAGCCGCTGGCGGTGCAGGCGGTGAAGAGGCGCTGCGTCACGGCGCACGTCGTGTCCGTCGTGGGAACGCCCTGCGCGTTCGGGCACGGTATCGCCAGGAAGAGGTGCCCCGTCGCCTGGAAGACGAAGGCCCCCGTCGATGGATTGGTCACCGCGAACGACTGCACGTGGCAGGTGGCGCACATCCGCGGATTCGCCGTCGAGCCGTGCGTCGCCACGATGCTCCCCGGGTCGATCGGCAGGTTCGGCGGCCACCACCCCGCCGTCCCGGTCAGCAGCGCCGTCTGCGGCGCGTGCGGGCCCGACAGCGACGCCGTCGGGTCCGGGCCGCCCCGCCGATTGTGGCAGCGCATGCACAGGTTCTGCGACGGGTCGGACGAGCTGATCGAGTAGCGCAGCTGGTGCGTGTTCGTGCTGCCGTGCGGATCGTGGCACACCGCGCACGTGATCGGCAGCGGCCGCGTCGAGTCCTGCTCCAGGTACCGGCCCTGGATGTTGAACTGCTTGAGCGCGCCCTGCGCGATGTGGCAGCCCTGGCAGGCCACGTTGCCCGCCGGCGGCGCCAGCACCTGCGCGTGCGGCGACTGCGCCCATTCGTCCACGAAGGGGTGGTGCACACCGTTGTGGCAGTCCCCGCACCCCCGCCCCAGCCCCACCCCCGCGTTCACCGTCGCCAGCGGCGCCGAGGCGAACGTCGGGCTCTGCACGTGCTTCAGCCCCGGACCGTGGCAGTTCTCGCATTGCACGTCGTGGTAGCGCGCATCGCGCGTCGAGAGGAACCCGGCCGTGAGCGTGTCCGCCAGCGGGTTGCCCCGGCCGTTCACCGTGTGACACGCTTCGCACGCCGCCTGCGCGCTCCCGCTCTGCACCAGCGTCAGCCACGCGTGCGCGTGCCCCGATTGCGCCCAGCGCGCCTGCTTGTCCACATGGCAGTTACCGCAGACCGTCGTGTGCGACGCCGTGTCCGTGTACCCGATGAACCCCAGCGCCGCTGTCGGAACCCCGGCCGTCAGGTCCGGGCTCTTGAACACCGTCTTCGTGCTCTCCACGCACCCGCCGGCCGCCAGCGCCACACCCAGAATGCCGAGAACCGCGGTCAGCCGTAGCGCACTGACCGTCGAGGAGGGTCGAACCATGGATCACCTCTCGCGCCGACTGGAGGACACTTCTCCGACGTGCGTCCGAGCGGACGGGCTGCAACCGGCCGCTCGCGCCAGGGGGAGTCCGCCGCCGCCACCCCCGGCGGCCACGATGCGCCCGGACGCCCGCCCAGCACCCTGCAAGGCGCCAGCCACCCCGCCCTGAAAACGCTACCGTCGGGCAAGATTCGGTTGTTCCTCTTCCCGCCGCAAGCCCCCCCGGTCTCGCGCCCCAATCCTTCGTTCGGCCAGTAGCCGCGCGGCTTTTTCGCCCCGCGGCCGCGGGCGGTCCCGGGCCGGGCAGAAGTTATCACAAACATCTGGTTTCCACGCCCGGAGCCGACGGAACGGCAGCCGCGGTCGCCGCTACGGGCGCGAGCGGTCGGGGAGCCGGTCCAGGCGGCGGCTCTGGGGATAGGGGAAGAAGTCCAGGATCTCGCCGGCGCTCTGGCGGCGCTGCATGTCGCGCCAGAAGGTCACGGTGAAGAGGTCGCCGTGGGCGTCGAGGAAGGCGCCGAGGAGGTGGCGGGGCAGGCCGAGGAAGCGGAGGAACTCCTCGGGGAAGACGTCGTGCTCGCCCACGTGGAACCAGGGGACGTCGGCCATCTCGTCCTCGTGGTTGCGGGCCTCGGGCATCTCGCGGAAGCAGATGTCGGTGAGGTGGTCGACCTCGTCGTAGTCGTAGAAGATGACGCGGCCGTGGCGGGTCACGCCGAAGTTCTTGAGGAGCAGGTCGCCGGGGAAGATGTTGGCGGCGGCGAGGTCGCGGATGGCGCTGCCGTAGTCGAGCAGGGCATGGAGGGCCTCGTCGTCGCTGGCGTTCTGCAGGTAAAGATTGAGCGGGGTGACGCGACGCTCGGTGTAGAGGTGCTCCAGGAGCACGCGCTCCGGTCCGATGCGCACGGTGCGCCGGGCGCTGGCGTCGAGCTCGGCCAGGACGTCCTCGGAGAAGCAGCTGCGGTCCAGGGCCAGGTGCTCGAACTGCTGGGCGTCGGCGAGCCGCCCCACCCGATCGGAGGTGAAGATCAGGTCGTACTTGCGGCGGACGGCCTCGCGGTCGGTGCGCTTGGGCTGGCCGAAGCGATCCCGGATGATCTTGAACACCACGTTGAAGGTCGGGAGCGTGAAGACGGTCATGACCATGCCGCGAGTGCCGGGGGCCGGCTCGAAGCGGCCGCCGTCGTCGCGCAGATGCCGTATCAGCGCGCGGTAGAGCTCGGCCTTGCCATGGCGGTGGTGACCGATGCTGGTGTAGAGCTCGTCCAGTCGCTTCTGGGGCATGAGGACGCGCAGGAACTCCACCACGGCGCGGGGGCGGTCGGCCTCCACGTGGAAGTAGGATCGGCTGAAGCCGAAGACCACGCTGGCCTCGTCGGCCGTGAGCAGGACGGCATCCAGAAAGACGCCGCCGGCCTCGTGCAGCAGGGCGAGGAGGAGGGGGCAGCTCCGGCGCTCGTCGTCGCAGGTCAGGCGTCCCACGGCGTATGCGCCCTTGTTGCGGAAGAAGAGCGGCTCCAGCAGCTCGATGGTGGCGTGCTCCAGCTGCGGGTGCTCCCCGCGGATGGCGCGGGCGGCGAGGACGGCGTCGCGCTCCAGGTCCTGGAAGGGGGCGTCGAGCGGCAGCTCCCGCAGCGCGCTGCGCAGGGCGCTCTCCAGGTCACCGGCGACGACGTAGCGCCGGAACCGGCACTCCCCGGCCGGCCGATCGTCCAGGTCCTCGCCAGAGAACTCCAGGGCGGGATTGACGCCATCCACGTGGAAGGCGCGGCGCATGGCGGAGTTGAAGAAGGTCTCCGCCAGCTCCAGGTCGGCGCGGCCGTCGATGAGGCCCGTGTAGATGTCCTTGACGCGGGCGCCCAGGTCGGGCGGGGGCTCGGCGCCCAGGGAGGCGCGCAGCGCCAGCACGGCCGGCTCCACCTTGTTGCCGAAGAGCAGCAGCCGGTTGAGCGCATCCTGCTGCGCGCCGTGCCAGTCCCGGGCCTCGAAGCGGGCCCGCGACCGCCGGGTCAGCTCGAGAAACGCCTCCCGGTACTCCTCATATGCCTCCAGCGTGCGCTGCGCGGCGACGCCGGCGGCCGCGTCGATCACGGCGTGCACCCGATCCTCCCGCCCGCCGACCGCGGATGCCGCTATTCCCGCGGCCGCTTCTCAACGATGATCTGGTTGCCGCGCATGCGGATGCGCACCTCCTCGTCGGCGCCCAGGCGCGTGGAGGTCTCACCCGCGTCGGCGGAGTCCCGCCCCGACTGGAAGGCGCGGTCCGTGGCGCTGCGGCGCGCTGCCACGTCGGCGTCCAGCGCCAGGCGCTCCTCGCTCGCGCCGCGATCACCGGGGCGAGCGCGCGACTCCGGCGCGGCGCGCTCGTCCAGGGCGCGCTGGGCCCGCCGGTCGGCGAAGAAACGCTCGTCGTCGCGCGCGCCGTACTCGCCGTCGACCGGGGCGCCCGTACCGCGGAAGGTCTCCTGCAGCCGCTCCTCGAAACCTGCGCCAATGGGCAGGCCGCCGTAGACCGGCAGGTCCTGGAGCCGGTCGGCCGTGATGCCATCGAGCATGACCCGCTCCTCTTCCCGGTCCAGGCGGGTGTGGCTCACGGGCAGCAGCACGTGCCGCTCGTGGTCGGAGCGGAACCCCAGCTTCTCCCGGTCCAGGTCGCAGTCCAGGTAGCGCACCTTCATGGCCAGCGTATCCACGATGAGGCTGTCCACCTCCCCCACCCTGCGCCCGTCCCCGGTCACCACCGCCCACCCCTTCGGGTTGGGCTCGTTGGAGGGGATGCGGTACCCGTCCAGGTCGTCGAGTACGGCAAGGCGGGTCTCGTCCCGGCTCACGCCCTCCTCCTCGAACGGCTCGCCCCGGTACGCGGCCGCAACGCGCCGCTCGTCGATGCGGTCCGGATCGCGGTCCCAGTCGGGCATGCTCTCGATCCGGTCCTTCGTCAGCCCCGGCACCCAGACGATGTCCCTGTGCCCGTCAGCCCTGGCCCGCCCGACCGGCAGCAGCACGTGCTTCTGAAAGAGGCCCAGGTCCACGTCCAGGTAGCGGGGCCGCCCGGTCTCGTCCAGCAGCATGTCCTCGACCTTCCCGACCTTCTCGTCGTCCAGGTCCGTGCGCACCTCCCAGCCGCGCACGTCCAGCTCGCGGTCCGCCAGGTCGTCCCCGGCGCGGGACAGGAGCTTGAATGCCATGGGCTCTCCTCCTTCTACTCGGACAACCACCTGTGTGACCATAGTTATGAGGCGCAAGCGCCGGGCCAGCCGCCGGCGCACCGTTCACCGCCGGCGCGCCCCAACACCCTTTCACCACGGAGCACACGGAGTCCACGGAGTCCACGGAGGCCGGATGCCGGCGGACCGCGGGCGCCGTGGAGACCGCCCCGAAGACTCCGTGCTTCCTCCGTGTCCTCCGTGCGCTCCGTGGTGAATGAGTCAGGCGGACGCCCGGCCGCTCCCCGCCCGGCCCCGGACGTTGTACATTCGTTCGTTCAGCCGCAGCGCCCGTCCGAACCCTCTGGCCCGAGCACGATGATGACCTCACGACGCATCGCCCTGGCGGTGATGTGCGCCCTCGTCTGGACGCCCGCCGTCCGCGCCCAGTCCCCGGCTCCGCTGGATTCCTCGACGCTGTCCGCCTTCCGCTGGCGCTCGATCGGGCCGGCCAACATGGGCGGGCGGATCACGAGCATCGTGGGGCTGCCCAGCCCGTCGCACACGTTCTACGTGGCGCCGGCGACGGGTGGCATCTGGAAGACGACGAACGCGGGGACGACCTTCCGCCCGCTGTTCGAGCACGAGCGGGTGATCAGCATGGGGGAGCTGGCCATCGCGCCCGGCGACAGCCTGCAGCTGTGGGCGGGAACGGGCGAGGAGGACAGCCGGAACTCGATCTCGCCCGGCGGCGGCATCTACAAGTCCGCCGATGGCGGGCTGACGTGGAAGCTCATGGGACTGGAGGCGACGCAGCAGATCGGCCGCATCGTCGTCCACCCGAAGAACGCGGACATCGTCTGGGTCGCGGCGCTGGGTCACGCCTGGGGCCCGAACCCGGAGCGCGGGCTCTACAAGACCACCGACGGCGGCAAGAGCTGGCGCCTGGTCAACTTCGTGAGCGACAAGGCCGGCTTCATCGACATCGCCATGGATCCCACGAACCCGGACGTGCTGTTCGCCTCGTCCTGGGAGCGGGTGCGCGGGCCGTACTTCCTGAAGAGCGGCGGCCCGGGCAGCGCGCTCTGGAAGTCCAGCGACGGGGGCGAGCACTGGGCGAAGGTGCAGGGCGGCGGTTTCCCGGCCACGGAGCTGGGGCGCATCGGGCTGGCCATTGCACCGTCGGATCACAACGTGGTTTATGCGCTGACGGAAGCCGGCCCGGCGACATCGGCCAAGGGCGCGAAGGCCGAGACCGGGCTCTACCGCTCGAGCGACGGCGGCGCGACCTGGACGAAGATGAACGACCGGGACACGCGGCCCTTCTACTATTCCCAGGTGCGGGTGGACCCGCGCGATCCCAACCGCGTCTACTGGTCCTCCACGCCTCTGCAGTTCTCCGATGATGGCGGCAAGACGGTGCGCCAGGGTGCGCAGGGGATCCACGTGGACGACCACGCGCTCTGGATCGATCCTGCCGACCCCAACCACTGGATTCTGGGCAACGACGGCGGCATCGCCCAGACCTGGGACCGGGGCGGCAACTTCGATTTCATCAACAACTTCGCCATCGGCCAGTTCTACGAGGTCAGCTACGACATGGCCGTCCCCTATCACGTGTGCGGTGGGCTGCAGGACAATGGCTCCTGGTGCGGTCCCAGCCGGCGGCAGGGCTCGATCCCGGCGGCTACCTGGGCCACCGTGAACGGCGGCGACGGCTTCTACACGGCGCAGGACCCGCGCGACCCGAACACCGTCTATGCGGAGTCGCAGGGCGGCAACGTGGCCCGCATCAACCTGGCCACCGGCGAGCGGAAGATGCTGCAGAAGCCCGACTGGCGGCCGCACTACCGCCAGGTCGAGGACTCGGTGCTGGTCGAGCGAGGGGACACGGCGCAGCCGGCGCCGGCGGAGCTGCAGCGGCACCTGGCCGAGCTGCGTCGCCAGCAGGTGGCCGACTCGATGCAGACGGACATTCGCTTCAACTGGAACTCGCCCGTCATCCTCTCGCCCCACAACCCCGACGTGCTCTACGTGGGCGGCAACCGCGTGCTCCGGTCCGCCAAGCGCGGCGACGACCTGGCGCCCATCTCGCCCGACCTGTCGCTGCGCGACACGGTCAAGATCAACGTCAGCATGAGGACGACGGGCGGCGTCACCAAGGACGCCACCGGCGCGGAGACCTTCGGCACCATCACCACGCTGGCCGAGAGCTACCTGCGCGCCGGGCTCCTGTACGCGGGCACGGACGACGGCAACAGCTGGCTCTCGCCGGACGAGGGCAAGACCTGGACGAACCTCACAGGCCGGTTCCCCGGTCTGCCCAGGGGCACCTACGTCGCGCGCATCGAGCCCTCGCACTTCGACGAGGCCACCTTCTACGTCGCCTTCGACAACCACCGGGTGAACGACTTCGCCCCCTACCTCTACGTCACCGGCGATGGCGGCAAGTCCTTCCGCAGTCTCGCGGCCGGGCTGCCCCGGGGCGGCGTGGATTTCCTGCACGTCATCCGCGAGGACCCGTACAACCGCGATCTGCTGTTCGTGGGCAGCGACGTGGCCGCCTACGTCTCCGTGGACCGCGGGAGTAGCTGGCAGCGCTTCATGACCGGCCTGCCCACCGTGCCGGTGCACGACCTCAAGATCCATCCGCGGGACCGCGACCTCATCGCCGCGACCCACGGCCGTTCCATCTGGATCGTCAACATCGCCGCCCTGGAGCAGGCCGCCGGCAAGACGCTCGCCGACATCACGCTCTTCCAGCCGCCCGTAGGCCTGGAGTGGGGCGACCCGCCCATGGGCGGCGGCAACGGCGACGGGCAAAAGCAGTTCAACGGCCAGAGCCCGCCCGCGGGCGCCGAGATCACGTACTACCTGCCTGCGGGCGACGCCACCGCCGCCGCCGCCGGCGGTGCCGCCGAGCGTGCCGCGCCTCGCGACGGCGGCGAGGCCGTCCCCGTTCCCGCGGCCGGCTCTGCCGCGGCCCGGCCCCGGGTGGTGATCCTGAACGCCAGGGGCGACACCATGCAGACGCTCCCCGCGCCCGCGGGCGCGGGCATCCACCGCGTCTACTGGAACCTGCGCGTCCGCCCCGCGGCCAAGCCGCTCACCCCCTCCGAGCGCCGAGACAGCGTCATCATCGCCCGGCGCGTCGAGTTCCTCACCGACTCGCTGGTCAAGGCCGGCGGCTTCACGCGCCAGGCCATCGAGCGCGCCGCCGCGCCCTTCCTCAGCATGGGCCGCTCGGGCGATACCGGCCGCTTCGGCGGCGGCGGACAGGGGCCCGTCGCGGGCCAGTTCCAGGACCGCCCCGCCGAGTCGCCGCTGGTCGCCGCCGGGCGGCGCGGGCCGGGGGCCGC
>JADGQX010000129.1 GCA_017881445.1 Gemmatimonadota bacterium
GGTGTACGCATCGCCCCGCGTAGCCACGCGGGTCTTCGGACCCGCCGACAAGGATCCCTATGCGGGTACTTTCAGTTCTAGCTATCGCCCTGACGTCGGCGGCCTGCACGGCGCCCGCCCTGATCAAGTCCGCGCCCGTGCCTGCGCCTTACGGCACGCCGTGCGCAAGTCCGTGCCGGGTGCGGGTCGTGAACGCGACCGCGCACCAGCTGACCGTGCTGGCCAGCACGCCGGACGGGACGCGGGTGCTGGGAACGGTCCCGGCCGGGAAGGAAACGGCGTTCGGGGAATCGATCCTGGCGCCGAAGTACGTGGTGACGCCGGATGCGGGGTCGTCGGCCGGTGCAGCCAATGCCGGTGTGACCTGCACGGACTCCTCGCCCCGTCCGGGTGAGGATCTGTTGATGATCTGTAAGTAGCACATGCGGGCACGTTTACGTGCCCGGTAGCGAAAACGGGGCGGTCCTTCACGGGGCCGCCCCGTTGTTCTTTTTCGGGCCCGGGCCCGGGCCCGAACGGAACACCCGCAGGCTCAGGCGCAGGCGGTGACGTACACGGACGCGTCCCCGTTCACGTATACCTGCACGCGCGACCTTCATGGGCTCATGCACGCTGCCGGTGCACGTGCACGTGTACCGTGCTCGTGCTCGGCCGGTGTAGGTCTTCGACCTACACCGGCCGAGGGTTCTGCCCGATAACCCCTGTGGGCGCGGAACCTAGGTTACCGAGCAGGGTGCGGAATCGCGGTCGTGCGCGCCGAATGGACGTTTTTCGCCCGCGATGGCGGGGGTGGCGAAACTGCCCATGGACATGGAACGGGGGAAGCTCCTTTCGGGCAACCAGGCGCTGGCCCGGGGGGCGTGGGAGGCGGGGGTGCGGGTGGGCACGGGCTACCCGGGCACGCCCAGCACGGAGATCCTGGAAACGCTGGTGAAGCTGGGCGGCGTGGACTGCGAGTGGTCGCCCAACGAGAAGGTGGCGCTGGAAGTGGCGGTAGGGGCGTCGCTGGGCGGGGCGCGGGCGCTGGCGACCATGAAGCACGTGGGGCTGAACGTCGCGGCGGACCCGCTCTTCTCGGTGGCGTACATGGGGGTGGGCGCCGGGCTGGTGGTGGTGAGCGCCGACGACCCCGGGATGCACTCGTCGCAGAACGAGCAGGACAACCGGCTGCTGGCGCGGGCGGCGCGCATCGCGCTGCTGGAGCCGGCCACGCCGGAGGAGGCGCGGACATACGCGGCGGCCGCGTTCGAGCTGTCGGAGCGCTTCGACACGCCCGTCCTGCTGCGGACCACGACGCGGCTGGCCCATGGCACGGGCGAGGCGTTTCCGTGCGAGCGGGTGGAGCCGCCGGCGCGGCCGTACCGGAAGAACCGGGTCAAGAACGTCGTCCTTCCCGCCCACGGCCGGATCCGTCACAAGCACATCGAGGAGCAGCGGATGCCGGCGCTGGCGGCTGAAGCCGAGCGCTGGGTGACCGAAATTGCCGGCGCAGGCGACGTCGCCATCATCACGTCGGGCGTTCCCTACCTGTACGTCCGTGAGGCATTCCCGGACGCGCCCGTCCTGAAGCTGGGGCTCACGCATCCCCTTCCGGTGGCAGCGATCCGGGCCTTCGCCGCGAAGCACCCGCGGCTGCTGGTGGTGGAGGAGCTGGAGCCCTACCTCGAGGAGCAGGTGCGGGCGCTGGGCATCGCCTGCGAGCCCAGGACCTGGCCGCGCTTCGGCGAGCTGTCGGCGGAGCTGCTGCGCTCGGCTGGGGCGAGCGGCGCGGCTCCCGCGCCGGGCGCGGCCTCTCCCCCCCTGCCCGTGCGCCCGCCGGCGCTCTGCCCGGGCTGCTCGCACCGGGGCACGTTCCACACGCTGGCGCGCATGGACGCGGTGGTGAGCGGGGACATCGGCTGCTACACCCTGGGGGCGCTGCCGCCGCTGGACGCCATCGACAGCTGCATGAACATGGGCGCGTCCATCGGCATGGCGCGGGGGCTGGCCAAGGCACTTCCGACCGACGGCACCCGGCCCGTGAAGCCGGTGGTGGCGGTGATCGGGGACTCGACCTTCTTCCACTCCGGGATCACGGGGCTGGTGGACCTGGTCTACAACGGCGGCTCCTCGACGGTGGTGGTCATGGACAACGGCACCACCGCCATGACGGGGCACCAGGGCCACCCGGGCACGGGTGGTCGGTTGGGGGAGGGCAGCGGCATCGCGCCGGTGGTGGACATCGACCGGGTGGCGCGGGCCGTGGGGATCCGGGACGTGCAGCACCTGCCGCCCTACGACCTGCTGAACGCCTGGCGGGTGCTGGACGCGGCCGTGCGCAGCGGGGAGCCGTCGGTGCTCATCGCCGAGGCGCCCTGCGTGCTGAAGCAGCGGCTGGACCTGGGCGACATCGTGCGGCTGGACCCAGGGAAGTGCACGGACTGCCACGCCTGCACGCGCCTGGGCTGTCCGGCCATCGAGCAGGTGGACGGCCACATCGAGGTGAACGCCGCGCTCTGCACGGGGTGCACGCACTGCCAGCAGGTCTGTGCCGACTGCAACGCGGGCATCGACGTGCCGCTGGTGCTGGAGCTGGTGGCGCAGAACCGGTTGGACGAGGCGGTGGATGTGTTGCTGCGGACGAACCCGCTGCCCTCGGTGGTATCGCTGGTCTGCCCGCATCCCTGCGACCATGAGGTGAACGCGCTGGGACTGCCGCAGGCGAAGCGCTACGCCTACCAGCACCCGGAGCTGCTCGAGCGCTTCAGCGAAGCGGAGGGCAGGATCTCGGTCCGGCGCGTCGAGCGCTTCCTGGGGGAGCACGCCCTGCGCGAGATGGACCCCGCCCGCTTCGGCCCCGCCCAAATGCGCAATGGCTCGGTCGCCGTCGTCGGCTCCGGGCCCGCGGGGCTGTCGGCGGCCTGGCAGCTCCGGCGCCGCGGCTGGAACGTCACGGTGCTGGAAGCCGCGGCGGAGCCGGGCGGGATGCTGCGCTGGGGCATCCCGGCCTTCCGCCTGCCGCGCCACCTGCTGGACGGCGAGATCGGGCGCCTGGAGGCGATCGGCGTGCAGATCCGCTGCGGCCTGCGCGTGGGTCGCGATCTCTCGCTGGAAGATCTGTCGCGCGACCATGACGCCGTGGTGCTGGCCGTGGGCGACGGCGCCGCCCGCGCGCTCCGGCTCGAGGGCGCGGACGAGGTGGCCTCCGGCATCATGAGCGGCGTCGACTTCCTGGCGCGCTACAATGCCGGCAAGGCACCGCCGGTGGGCCAGCGCGTAGCCATCGTCGGGGGCGGCAACACGGCCATCGACTGCGCCCGTGCCGCCGTGCGGCTGGACGCCGAGGCGGTGGTGCTCTACCGCCGGGCGCAGGACGAGATGCCGGCCATCCCGGAAGAGGTGGAAGAGGCACGCAAGGAGTTCGTGCGCTTCGCCTTCCAGCGGCTGCCCGTGCGGGTGGTCGCCGGCGTAGACGGCCACCTGGCCGGCGTGGTGACGGTGGAGATGCGGCCGGGCGAGCCGGATGCCGACGGGCGACGTCGCCCCGAGCCCGTCGCCGGGACCGAGAAGCTGGAGGCCTACGACCTGGTGGTGCTGGCCGTGGGCGAGCAGGCCGACCTGGCGTTCCTGCAGGGCACGGAGCTGCTGGCCGGGGAGCGGAACCGGATCGCGGTGAACTTCGCCGGCGCGACGCGCCGGGCCGGAGTGTTTGCCTGCGGCGACGCCGCTTTCGGCCACGGCACGGTCGGGCAGGCCATCGCCACCGGCCGGCGGGCGGCGGAGCTGGCGTCCGACTACATGGAGAAGAAGGTGGGGTCATGAGCGACCATGCCATCGTGAACGTCGTGCTGGCGGGCGTGGGCGGCCAGGGCTCGGTGCTGGCCACGCGCATCCTGGCGGGAGCGGCGCGTCGCGCCGGCTTCGACGTGGTCACTTCCGAGGTGCACGGCATGGCCCAGCGGGGCGGCACCGTGACCACGATCGTGCGTTTCGGCGGCAGTGGCGGACCGGGCCTGGCCCCCGCGATTGGCTCGGGCGAGGCCGACGTGCTGGTGGCGTTCGAGCGGCTGGAAGCGGCGCGCCACCTGCCCCTGCTGCACTCGGAGGGGCTGGCGCTGGTGAACGACCAGCGCATCACTCCCAACATCGAGTCGTTGAAGCTGGCGGACTACCCCGACGACCTCGAGACCCTGACCCGCCCTCGCCACATCTCGCTGCACCTGGTCCCGGCCTTCCGCCTGGCCACCGAGCTGGGCGAGCCCAGGCTGGCGAGCACGGCGCTGCTGGGCGCCCTGGCCAATTACCTCCAGCTGCCGGTCGAGGCCTGGCGCGGCGCCGTCGTCGAGGCCGCGCCGGCCAAATTCGTGGAGGCGAACCTGGCCGCGTTCGAGGCCGGGCGCGAGTGGGGAGTCGGCAGCCCCGAGCTCAGCTTCTGAAGGCGAAGGCGAGGGCAAGGGAAAGCTCGACGACCGCAAGCGCAAGCGCAGGCGTTCACGTTCACGGGACGGAGTCCGCCCAGCCCGGAACGCTGCCGCCCCGCCGGACCACCCCGCCTGATGTTGCCCCCCCTCGTCCTGGAGGCGCCCAGGCGTTCGTGAATCCGCGCCCGGGTCCGGCCATCGGTGTTGCTCCCCATCCCCAACCATGGGCCCAGGCGAGGTTGAATTCGCGCCCAGGCCCGGCTCAGCGCCTAGGCCGGTTCTTGCACGCCGGCGTGTGGCGCAGCCAGTCGGCCGCGGCGGCGGTGGTGATGCGGTCCTCGGGGTCGGCAAAGATGTTCCAGAGGGCGCCGCCGGTGGAGCGGTCGGGGCGGATGCGGTCGCCGTACTCCCGGCCCAGCCGGTCGCCCAGCACCAGCTCGGTGAGCAGGACGGTGGCGCCGTCGCTCAGGCGGTAGCCGTTGTTGCCGGTGCTGAAGCCGGCGGTGGCCGCACCGAAGCTGACCGCGCGGGGCACTCCCTTGAAGGCGACGACCAGGCCCTCCGCCGAGCTGGCAGTGATGGGCCCGGTGAGCACCGCCACCGGGGCCTCGAGGGCGGGGACCGGGATCGTGCCCCGGGGCAGCCGCACCAGGGTGTCCGGGCCCAGCCAGGCAGCACCGTCGCGGTATCCCCAGGAGCTGATCATCCCCACGCCCGCCCGGAAGAAGCCCGCCGGCCCATCCCCGATAAGGGGCCCGATGGCCAGGAGCATCGGGTACATGTTGCCGCCGCTGTTGCGGCGCAGGTCGATGATCCAGCCGCAGGCCCCGCGGGTGCTGAGGGACCGGATCAGCTGCTGGCCCGTCAGGGCGTACTCGGCGGTGAGCGCCGAGTCGAGGGAGAGGAAGCCCGGCACGGCCATGTAGGCGATGTCGCCGTAGAGCAGCTGGCCGGTGGGCAGCGGCGGCCGGTCGTGGGCGCTCTGCTCGAGCTGGGCCCAGCGCTCCGGCAGCATCAGGAAGCTGTGCGGGTTCACGCGGTGCAGCGCCCACTGCAGCGCGCCGTGCGTGTCCTTGGGCTGGCGGGCGCCGCCCGCCCGGTAGAGCGTCTCCCGCCGCAGCAGGTCCCAGTCCACGGGGCCTTCCGCAAGC
Organism: Gemmatimonadota bacterium; assembly: GCA_017881445.1. Lineage (GTDB taxonomy): Bacteria > Gemmatimonadota > Gemmatimonadetes > Longimicrobiales > RSA9 > JADGQX01. The sequence goes on from JADGQX010000129.1 coordinate 5,552, forward strand.
GCGTGCTCCCTCATGAGGGCGAAGACGCTGTCGACGTAGGCCGCCGCCTCAGGCGCGAGCGGCTGCCCGGCGTGCGGCTTCAGGACGGCGCCGCACCCGGCTGCGCCCAGTGCCGCGGCGGCGGCCACAAGGGCCGCTCCGCACACCGGCAACAGGGCCAGCCGGCGACGCCAGGTCATGGTCGGTACCGTCTCCTCGAGTTCATGGGCACGCCCCGGGGGTGCCCTGCCCCACCCCGGTGCGCCGGCCCCGGCCGGCGGCGCCGGGCCTGCGGGTCAGTTCATCCACCGGGCCATGGCCTGCCAGTTCATCTGCTCCACGAACTGCCAGAGCCGTTCATTGGACACGTCGGAGCAGTACTGGAGCTGGGGCCCGGGCTTCCGGCCTTCCAGTGGTATGCCCTCCAGCCGCAGCACGATGAGCTGGATGTCGGTGCGCGGGAGCGACATGTCGAAGTAGTCCGGGTTGAAGACCACGACGGGCCGGGCGTCGGCGGTGTTCGCCGGCACCGGCAAGCCACCCGACCCGACCCAGGCCGGGGCGGCGCGCTCGGCGGCAGACATGCCCCGCAGCTGCGCCCGCGGCGGGTCGATCATGAGGGCATAACCCTGCTTCAGCTTCTCGTGGAAGCTCGCGGGCAGCGTCTTGAGGTCGTTGGCCAGTGCCTCCTCGCGCGGTCGAAGGAGCGCTTCCAGGTACTGCTCGTTGCTGACCGGCAGCCAGAGCGGCCGATTGCCGCTGCGGGGCGACGTGAAGAAGGCGTAGAGGTCGCCGCGCTCCTGGTTATGGTACAGCGTGAGTCCCCCGATCTTGCCCCAGGGCTCGGGCTGCCTCAGCGTCTTCCGCCCATCCGGCAGCACCACCCCGGCGTCGCCGTTCCAGATCCGGTCGGGGTCGTTGAAGTACAGCTCGGCCTCGGCGCGCAGCTCGCCGTCCGTCACCGGCCCCCGGCCCACCCCGAGGAAGTAGTTCAGGTTCAGCCACAGCCGGCCATGGGCGGGCCGCTTGCCGCACGTTCCCGACTGCTTGCATTGCGGCGTGCAGCAGTAGTCCTGCCAGGCGTTGGCCACGAAGCCCACGGGGGGATTGAACACCGCGGTGGCGCGGACCACGGCGGCCACGGAATCCATCTTCGAGCGGAAGAGGCGGAGCTGCGCCGGCGTCAGTCCTTTCATGCCCGGACCGTCCACGCCCACGCCCCGTTTCCAGGTGCCGGGGTGATTGGGGTAGCAGGTGAACTCGCCTTCCCGGGGACGGACGGGCACGTCCTGGGCAGGGCACCATGCCGGAACGGCCAGGCCCAGCGCCACCACCATCAGCAGCCGCGTTCTCATGCGAGATCCTCCAGCTGGTGAGCCCGCGCCTCAGGACGCGGGTCGCGCCCCCTCGATCCTGTGGGCCAGCTCCTCGCCCCGCAGCACGCGCAGCGCGCCCTCGGCCAGTGCGCGCAGCTCGTCCTCGCCCGGGTACACCACCACGGGCGCGATCCAGTGCAGGGCGCGCTTCAGCTCGTCGGCGACGCCCTGCGCGCGCACCATCCCGCCCGTCAGCAGCAGCGCGTCCACGCGCCCGTCCAGCACCGCGGCCATGGCGCCCGCTTCCTTGCGCACCTGGTAGAGCATCGCGCTCAGGACCAGGCCCGCGCCCTCCTCGCCCTGGTCGACCAGGTGCAGCACCTGGCGCAGGTCCCGCGTGCCCAGGTACGAGTACATGCCCCCCTCGCGGAAGACCGCGCGCTCCACGTCCGCCAGCGTCCAGTGCGACTCCAGCACCAGGCGCGCGAACTCCATCACCGGCAGCGAGCCGGTGCGCTCCGCGGAGAAGGGGCCTTCCTCCCGGGAGTTGGTGGAATCCACCATGGCACCGTCGCGGTGGGCGGAGACCGTGGTGCCGCTCCCCAGGTGGACCACCACCAGGCGCAGGCGGTTGTACGGCTTCCCCGACTCCGCAGCGTAGCGCTTGGCCACCGCCTTGGTGTTGAGGGCGTGGGACAGGCACTGCCGGTCGAGCCCGGCCAGCCCGGAGAAGCGGGCGACATCGTCCCACTCGTCCACGCTCACGGGGTCCACGACCAGGGCGAGGCAGCCCGCGGACTCCGCCAGCCGGGCGGCCAGGAACGCTCCCAGGTTGGAGGCGTGCTCGCCGCGACGCGCCGCCCGCAGCTCCTGCAGCATGGCGTCGGTCACCTGGTAGCTGCCGCTGCGCAGCGACCCCAGCAGCCCGCCCCGCCCGGCCACCGCGGCCAGTCCGGATGTGTCCACGCGACGTCGCCCGAGCGCCTGCCGCACCGCCTCGAGTCGCAGCTCGAGCTGGTCCAGGACCGGGCGGCCGGCGAAGGCCGCCAGCTCGCCGTCGGGGTGGTGCAGGTCCTCCTGGAATACCTCGTCGTCGCCCTGGAACAGCCCCAGCTTCGTGGATGTCGAGCCGGGGTTCACGGCCAGCACCAGCGGCTCCCCGCCCATCACTCCGCCTCGCGTCCGAGGAGCACGCCCAGCGCGATGGAGTGCAGCTTGTCCGCCTCGCTCTCCACCCGCGAGGGAATGAGCACCGGGACCCGCGCGCCCACCACCACGTGCGCCGTGATCGAGCCGCCGAAGTACTTCACCGCCTTCCCCAGCACGTTCCCCGCCTCGATGTTCGGCAGCACCAGGATGTCCGCCCGCCCCGCCACCGGGCCCGCGATCCCCTTCGCCTCCGCCGCCGACGCCAGCAGCGCATTGTCCAGCGCCAGCGGGCCCTGGACCTCGCACTCGCCGAACGCGCCGCCGGCCGCTTCCTCCTGGATCTGCCGGGCGACGACGGTCGATGCCACCGATTCCGTCACCGCCTCCGTCGCACTGAGCAGCGCCACCCTGGGGCGCTCGAACCCCAACGCCCGCATCACCTTCACGGCGTTGGCCACGATCCGCCCCAGCGCCGCCGCATCCGGCGCCGGGTTGATCCCGCCGTCGGTCACCGCCACCAGGCGGACGTCGCCCGCCAGTGTGTCCTCGTACAGCAGCACATCCGAGAGCAGGCCGTCCGTGCGCAGGCCGTGGCGACGGTCCAGAACCGCCCGCAGCAGCTGGTCCGTGCGCAGGCTCCCCTTCAGCAGCACGTCCACCTCGCCCGCGCCCGCCAGCGCCGCCGCGCAGGCCGCCGCCGCGTCCGGGGCGTCCGCCGGCGCCCAGGATGCGCCTGAAACGTCCAGGCCCCGCGCTGCGGCCACCTCCCGGATCAGCCGCTCGTCGCCGATCAGCACCGGCTGCGCGAAACCCTCCCGCGCCGCCTGCAGCACGGCCGCCAGGCCCGTGGCACTGTCCGCGCCCACTACGGCCACGCGCGCCACGCTGCCGGAGCCCGCAACCGCTGCTGCCAGGAGCTCGGAGAAGTTGTGGATCATGCAGGAAATCTAGGCGCGCGAACCCCGGGCGGACAGGGAACCGCCCCCCACGGCGCGGCGGCGGCCAGGCGACCGCATCGCGGCAACGGTTGGCGCTTTGTGTGCGCCTGGCGAACACAGATGGGCAGTCGAAGACAGCGGCGCTCACCCACTGGACACGCAATCCGCGCCCGGTTACATTACCGTAAACGCATACAGTCACAGAAAGCCAGGATCTGCCGGAATGCCCATGTACGTGTACGCTTGCCAAGCCTGCGGCCAGCGCTTCGAGGAAATGAAGCGCATGGCGGAGCGGCGGGACGCGCCGCCGTGTCCGGCGTGCAAGAGCCAGGACACGGAGCTGGGTCTGTCCGCGCCGGCGGTGTTCGGCGGAACGGGGGCCGGCGGCGCGCCCACGAACTACGGCTCGTCGGGCAACTGCTTCAGCGGTGGCTGAGGCATCGGCTGAGCCGCCGGTCGGCGGCCCCGCAGGACATCGCACGCTGCCCGCGGGCTGGTAACGCCCGCGGGCATGTTGTTATCTTGAAGTGGGAAACGGAATCGCAACGCCGCGAGGGAGCCAGCGCATGCCGCTCTACGAGTACGCCTGCCGCAGCTGCACGAAGAGCTTCGAGGAGATCCGGAAGTACGAGGAGCGCCTGAGCGCGCCGGCCTGCCCGGAGTGCGGGAGCCCGGAGACGGTGCTGCGACTGTCGGTGCCGGGGTTCGTGGGCGCGGGTTCCGCCGGGCGCTCCGGTGACCTTGCCCCCTGCGGCATGCCCGCCGGGCAGGGAGGCTGCTGCGGCGGGCAGTGCATGCACTAGCGAAGCAACGGCAGATTCGACAGCCGGTTGCGCAGGCGCAGGCGGTGAGTTTTCCGGGAGCGATCCCGTTAACGTCACCGCCTGCGCCTGCGTCTGCGGCAGTCGCGAATCCGCGTGACGGTGTTCAGAACAGCTTCGACAGCGCGTACAGCAGCAATCCCACCAACCCACCCACCAGCGTGCCGTTGATGCGGATGAACTGGAGGTCGCGGCCGACCTGGAGCTCGATCTTCTCCGACGTCGCCTTCGGGTCCCAGTTGTTGACCGTGTGCTCGATTAGGCCGGCGACCTCGCCCCGGTACTCCTCGACGGCGTAGAGCACGGCATCGAGGATCCACTCGTCCACTTTCGCGAGCACGGCCGGGTCGTTCAGGATGGTCTTGCCGACGGCCTGCAGCCCGCGCTCGACGGCGCCACCACTCTTTCCTTCCGCGTCGGCGGCGGCCGCGCGTTTCAGCAGCGTTTCCTTGGCCTCGCTCCAGATGCTGCCGGCAAAGGTGCCGACGGCCTTGTGGGTGAGGATGTCCTCCTTGACGGCCTCGGCGCGGGCGATGGCGGCGGGCGAGTGCTTGAGGTCCTCGATGAACTTCTCGACGGCTTCATCGAAACGGGCGCGCAGCGGGTGGTCGGGGTCGTGGGCCACCTGGTCGAGGGTGCGCTGCATGGCGCCGACGATCTTCTCGTGGATCTTCTCGTCCACGAACTCCGGGAACCACCTGGGCGTCTCCTCGCCCACGCGGTCGCGGATCATCTCCTCGTTGGTGTCGATGGTGCGGGCGAGGCCGCGCAGCGCGGCGTCGAGCAGGTCCTGGTGGCGGCCGTCGGCGGTGAGGACGGTGAGCATGTTGCCGAGCATGGGCGCGACCTGGACCTTGCGCAGGCGCGAGACCAGCCCCTTCTCGATCATGGCCTGGACGTCCTCGTCGCGCAGCACGTGGGCGGCGCCGGCCAGCCCGGCGGCGGCGTGCTGGGCCACGCGGTGCGCGTTCTCGGGCACCACCAGCCAGCTGGCGATGCGCTCCCCCGGGTGCAGGTTGGCCAGGCGTATGGCCACCACTTCCCGCGAGAGGAAGTTGTTCTGCACGAAGCCGCCCAGCGCCTTGCCGATCCGGTCCTTGCGCTCCGGGATGATGGCGGTGTGGGGGATGGGAATGCCCATGGGGTGCTTGAAGAGCGCGGTCACCGCGAACCAGTCGGCCAGCCCGCCGACCATGGACGCCTCGGCCGTGGCCCGGATGTACCCCACCCAGGGCCAGCGGGCCTCCAGCAGTCGCGCGATCACGAACACCACCGCCGCCGCGATGAGCATGCCCGTGGCGTTGCGCTTCATGGCGCGCAGCCGGACGCGCTTCTCCTCGTCGCCGATGCCGCGCGTGATGGGGCCCAGCAGCGCGGGCGGCGGCTTCGGGGCGACGTCGTCCGGCTGGGGGACCGGCGCGACCGCCTGCGATTCCGGCGACGCCAGGACCTCCGGCGGGGGCAGTGGCTCGGTAGCGCTCATTCCGCCAGTCTAGCGACGGGCGGCGCCGGTCGAAAGGACGCAGCGGCTGCGTGCGCGTGAGCGCAGGCGAGCGCCTGCGCGACCGGGGTGGCGGCGGCCCGCCGCCATTGACAGGGGCGAGGTGCCGCTGCCAGTGTAGCGCGCCTCGCCCCTGGCCCGACTTCCCGCCGCCCGGAGGCCGCCCGTGCGCCGCACTCCCGGAATCGCCCCTGAACCGGTGCTCGCGAGCGCCGCCCCTGCCCCCGCCGGGTCCGGTCACGGCGCGGCCGTGACGGCCAGCTTTCTGGGCTGGACGCTGGACGCCTTCGACTTCTTCCTGGTCGGCCTCTCGCTGACGGCGATCGCGACCGAGTTCCACAAGTCGGACGCGGCGGTCGCCCTCACGATCACCATCACGCTGGCCTTCCGCCCGGTGGGGGCGTTCATCTTCGGCCTGCTGGCGGACCGCTACGGCCGGCGCATTCCCCTGATGATCGACCTGGTCTTCTTCTCCATCGTGGAGGTCCTCTCCGGCCTGGCGCCGACGTTCACCACCTTCCTCATCCTGCGTGCGCTCTTCGGGATCGGTATGGGCGGGGAGTGGGGCGTGGGCGCGTCGCTGGCCATGGAGAAGGCGCCGCCGGGGAAGCGCGGACTGCTCTCGGGGCTGCTGCAGGAGGGGTACGCGACGGGGTACCTGCTGGCGGCGCTCTGCTACTTCGTCGTCTTCCCACGCTGGGGCTGGCGGCCGATGTTCTTCGTGGGCGGGCTGCCGGCGCTGCTCGCGGTCTTCGTGCGCTACCGGGTGACGGAGTCGGAAGTCTGGCGCCGGACCCACCACTCGGACTGGAGCTCACTGGGCCGCAGCCTGGCCTCGCACTGGAAGCTGTTCCTGTCGCTCGTCCTGCTCATGACCGCCATGAACCTGGTCTCGCACGGGACGCAGGACCTCTATCCGACGTTCCTGCAGCGGGTTTGGGGCTTCACTCCCCGGGGGCGGGCCGCGCTCACCGCCTTCTCCATGGTGGGCGCGATCGCGGGCGGGATCCTCTTCGGCCGCTTCTCCGATCGCATCGGGCGACGTCGCGCCATCACGATCGCG
>JADGQX010000130.1 GCA_017881445.1 Gemmatimonadota bacterium
CTGGATGGGCGCCTCCGGCTCCCACTCGCTGGAGGAGTTCGTGCGCCAGCTGGCGCTCGACATCCCTGACCCCAAGCGCCACCAGAGCGTGCTGGCCGCGCTGCTCGAGCACCAGGCGTCGCGCCGCTCGCGCGGCGCGCCCGCGGCGCCCGCCGCCGCAGCGGCCCCCGCCCCCGCCTCCGCGGGCGACACCGTCGCAGCCGCTGCCCCGAAGCCGGACACCGCCTTCACCATCGGCGCGCTGGGCTCGGGCTCCGACTACACGGCCTTCATCGACCACGTGGGCGTGCCCTCGGTGAACATCTCGTACGGCGGCGAGGCGCACTCGGGGATCTATCACTCGATTTACGACAGCTTCGACTTCTACACCCGCTTCCTCGACCCCGACTTCGCCTACGAGGTACTGGAGGCGCAGACCATGGCGACGGCCATCCTGCGCCTCGCCGATGCGCCGGTCCTGCCCTTCGAGTTCACGCGCCCGGCGAAGACCTATCGCAAGTACGCCGACGAGATCGAGAAGGAGGCCAGGGCCATTCCGGCGACGAAGTCCCTCGACCTCAAAGAGGTGCGCGCCGCCCTCGACCGCGTGGACCATGCCGCTGCCCGCTACGAGCAGGCGCTGGCGCCCCTGGACCGCACGCCGGCCGACCGGATCCGTCGGGACTGGGGGCGGCTGGCCGAGGTCAACCGGACGCTCTTCCAGGCGGACCAGGCCCTCACCGACGCGGCCGGTCTCGAGCGCCGCGAGTGGTTCCGCAACCTGCTCTACGCCCCCGGCTTCTACACGGGCTATGGAGTCAAGACCATGGCCGGGATCCGCGAGGCCGTGGAGGACGCGCCCAGCGGCGCCGTCGCCCAGGCTCAGGCCGCCCGCGTCGCCGCCGCCCTGGACCGCTACGCCGCCGCCGTCGACAAGGCGGCGGGGGGGCTGGAGGCGATACTGCGGTAGGGCTTCGGATGGGGAGATGGGGCGATGGGGCGACCGGCATGGCCGCGCCCGCCGCGGCCCCCCCGGGATCGTCGCAGAGCACAGAGCAGCCCGGCCATCCGAGGATGCCCGGGCTGTCTCATTCCCCCCATCGCCCCATCGCCCCATCGAGCGGCCTGAGCCGCCGCCTGAGCCGCCCGGCAACGCGAGGCGGCGATGTCGCCTACGGCTGCACCAGTAGCGCCAGCAGCCAGTAGCAGATCGCGGACATGACCGCCGCGGCCGGGATGGTGAAGACCCAGCCCCAGGCGATCCGGCCGGCGATGCCCCAGCGAACGCCCCGGACGCGGTGGGCCGCGCCGGCGCCCACGATCGCCCCCGAGATGGTATGCGTGGTGCTCACGGGGATCCCGAACTTCGTCGCCAGCAGGATGCTGAGGGCGCCGCCGGTCTCGGCCGCGAAGCCGCCCACCGGCTTGAGGCGCGTGATGCGGCTGCCCATAGTGTGGATGATGCGCCAGCCGCCGAAGAGCGTGCCCATGGCGATCGTCGTGTAGGCGGTGATCTCCACCCAGTACGGGATGTGGTCCGCCGTCGGTACGTACATGTGGTGCAGCAGCCCGGACCGTCCGACGAAGTGCGCCTGCGTCGCCACCAGCAGCCCCGTGACGATCCCCATTGTCTTCTGGGCGTCGTTTGCGCCGTGCGAGAACGAGAAGAGCGCGGAGCTGGCCAGCTGGCCGTGGCGGAACAGCCGCTCGGTCCTGGCGGCGGGCGAATTACGGAAGATCCAGTAGTTCATCACCATGAGCGCGTAGCCGAGCACCAGTCCGACCACGGGCGAGATGAAGATGAAGGCGATGGTCTTGGTCCAGCCACTGATGATGACCGAGCCGAACCCCGCCTTGGCGATGGCGGCGCCGGCGTAGCCGCCCAGAAGCGCGTGAGACGAGCTGGAAGGCAGCCCGAACCACCAGGTGATGAGGTTCCAGACGATGGCGCCGAGCAGTGCGCCCAGGATGACGCTGGGCGTGACGATGGTGATGTCGATCATGCCCACGCCGATCGTCTTGGCGACCGCCGTCCCCACGGTGAACGCCGCCAGGAAGTTGAACATGGCGGCCCAGCCGACGGCGGCGATCGGGGAGAGGACGCGCGTGCCGACGACCGTCGCGATGGAGTTGGCCGAATCGTGGAAGCCGTTGATGAAATCGAAGAGGAAGGCGATCCCGACGATGACGACGACGTAGGTGATCACGAAGCGGTCAGCCGTGCTTGAGTGAGATGGCCTTCAGGGCATTCGACACGTCGTCGCAGCGGTCCAGCCCATCCTCCAGGTGGTCGAACAGCTCCTTCCACTTGATGACCTCGATCGGGTCGGGCGAGCCGGCGAACAGGCGCCCCATGGCGGTGTGATAGACGCTGTCGCCCTCCTCCTCCAGCTCCTTCACGCGCTTGTTGTGCTGCTCCATGGTCTTCAGGGTGCGCATCCCCGACACCGCCTTGCCCACGTGCTCCGTCGCCTCCTCGAGCAGCTCCGCCAGCCGCGAGGCCTCCTCCCGCGCGCCGGTGATGCGGAACTGCGCCGCCCGGCGCGACGTGCCGTCGATCTGGTCGATGACGTTGTCCAGGCGCGAGGCCAGCATCAGGATGTCCTCGCGATCGAGCGGAGTGACGAAGCTGCGGTTCAGGCGCGTCACCACCTCGCGGATCACGTTGTCGCCCTCGTGCTCCACCTGCTTGATGGCCGCCGTCCATTCATCGATGCGCGACAGGTCCTTGAACAGCTCATGCAACAGAGCCGCCGCCTTGGTGATCAGCTTCGCCTGCTCGTCGAAAAGATCGAAGAACTTCTCGTCCCGAGGAATGAGCCGCACCGACGCACCTCCCTGGAGCAACCGCGGAATCGGGTCCCGCACGGAGCCGCGCAATTTAGTGGCCGCGAGGGGCGGGGAACAGGGACCGCGCCCCAACGCTCCACCCCTCGGCTTTCGCCCCCTCAGGACGCCGGCTTGCCCGGCCGCTGGAACTCCGCGCCCGGGCTCCAGGTCGGCATGGCGGCCGAGTTCGCGAGCGTCCGACCGAAGCGCAGTACCAGGTTCGAGAGCTGCACCGCCCCGCTCATGTCGAAATCCGGGCGGTACTCGTCCGAGGGTTGGTGGTAGTGCTTGGCCGTGTACTCGTCCCCCTGCTGCTTGCCCCAGCCCGCCGGCCGGCCCACGAAGTCGTTGCCCGCTCCGATGCTGACGGCAGGGATTCCGGCCTTGGCGAAGGAGAAGTGGTCCGAGCGGTAGAAGCCGCCGGCCTCCGGGTGGGCCTGGGGAGAGATCCGCATGAACTTCGCCAGCGAGGGCCCGAGCGAGCTCTTGGTGTCGCCCAGGACGTTCAGGTCGCGGACGCGTCCCAGCAGGTTGCCGCCATCGAGGTTCAGGTCGGCCACGATGTTCTGCGCCGGGACCGTGGGATTGCGGGCGAAGAACTCCGAGCCGAGCAGTCCCGACTCCTCGCCCGTGACGAAGACGAAGACGTGGGAGCGCCGGGTGGGAGGCGCGAGCTGCTCCGCGCGCGCCACCGCCAGCAGGTCCGCGACCCCGGAGGCGTTGTCGGCGGCACCGTTGTAGATGGAGTCCCCGTCCACCTTGGGGCCGATGCCCAGGTGGTCCCAGTGTGCGCTGTAGGCGACGTACGTGTCCTTGAGCTTCGGGTCGTTCCCGGGCACCACGCCCACGACGTTCTCCGACTTCAGGTGCTCGACGTTGCTCCTGAAGCCCACGTCCAGGGTGATGCCGGTCGAGATCGGCCGGAAGTCCCGGGTGTCCGCCTGCTGGCGGAGCTGCTCCAGGTCCAGCCCCGCCTGCTTCAGCAGCGCCGTAGCGGCGCTGTCGGTGATCCAGCCGCGGAACGCCAGCGGCGCCGGCAGCGTCGGATCGCGCGGCAGCATCCGCTGGGTCGTGGCCCAGGAGCCCACGACCGTGTGCCAGGGGTAGCTCGCCTCCGCCGTGCGGTGGATGACGAGCGCGCCGACCGCCCCCTGCCGCTCCGCCTCCTCGAACTTGTAGGTCCAGCGGCCGTAGTAGGTCATGGCCTTGCCGCCGAAGAGCTCGGGCTCGGCCGCGGTCGCGGGCGGGTCGTTGACCAGCACCAGCAGGATCTTGCCCTTCAGGTCCATGCCCTTGAAGTCGTCCCAGCGGTATTCCGCTGCCCGGGCGCCGTAGCCGACGAACACCAGCTCGCCCCTGCCCTGGCTCTCGGGCGCGGCCGAGCCCGCCCAGAGAACCACGTCATCGGGGTCGTGCAGCCGCGCCGTGGCCTTGCCGCCGACCTCGACCCGCAGCGTGGACGGCTGCAGTGTCGCCAGGTCGATGGGCACCTCCTGGAAATACGACCCCTTGCTGCCCGGCTCTATGCCCGCCGAGCGCAGTTGCGCCGCGATATACTCCGCGGCCAGGCGGCCGCCGCGTGTGCCGGGGGCACGTCCCTCCAGCAGGTCGGAAGAGAGGAAGCGCAGGTCGCCGTCGATCTCCGCGGCCGTGATGCCCGAGGGGGGCGCGGTCGGCGCCGCCTTCGCGCCCTGGGCGGAAAGGGGAGCCGTCGCGAGCAGGAGCCCGAGAGCCGTCAGTGACACGCGCATGTCATTGTCCCGGATAGGATTTCGTCGAATTCGACCGCGAACGGAGGAGCAACATGGCCGGTCGGCTCCACGCCACGCAAGAGCACGGCGGATAGGCGGGCCGGCGCTGGCGCTCGCGTCCCGTCACTTGCGCGCGTGCAACGGTTGCGTTGCTGTGGTAGGCTGTGCCTCACCCATCCATTCATCCACCCGGAGCCGACATGGACACGGTCATGACCTCCGCCGCGATCTCGGGAATCGGACAGATCGCGATCAACGCCCGGGACATCGACCGCGCCGTCGCCTTCTACAGGGACGCCCTCGGGCTGCGCTTCCTCTTCCAGCCTCCGGGGGGCCTCGCGTTCTTTGATTGTGGCGGCATCAGGCTGATGCTCTCCGGCGCGTCCTCCGCCGAGTTCGACCACGCCTCCTCGGTCCTGTACTTCCGCGCAGCGGACATCCGGGAGGCGCACGCGTCACTGTCGGCCCGCGGCGTCGCGTTCCGGGACGAACCGCACAAGATCGCGGACATGCCCGATCACGAGCTGTGGATGACCTTCTTCGACGATAGCGAGGGCAACGTGCTCGCGCTCATGGCCGAGCTCCCGCGGACCGCCTGACGCTAGCGCAGCAGCTGGGACACGCCGCCGACCAGCGAGTAGCCGCCCAGCACCGCAACGGCCACCACCACCGCGACGCCGAATGCCGTGAGCCAGAGCGGGTTCCGGTATTCGCCCACGATGCTCCGACGGTGCCCCGCGATCAGCACCACGGCCAGCGCGGCGGGCAGGATCAGGCCATTGAGCGCGCCGGCCGCGACCAGCACCTGCACGGGGCGACGCACGGCCAGGAAGGCCGCCGCGGACACGACCACGAAGGCGACCGTCGCGAGGCGCCGCCGGCGTTCCACGGGGGCGGACACCGAGCGCAGGAAGGAGACGGAGGTGTAGGAGGCGCCCACGACGGAGGTCACGGCCGCCGCCCACATCACCGCGCCGAAGATCCGGTATCCCGCTGCGCCGGCGGCGAGGCGGAAAACCGAGGCCGGCGGATTGGCCGGGTCGAGCCGCAGCCCGTGGGACACCACGCCCAGAGCGGCCAGGAACAGGACGACCCGCATCGTCGCCGTGACCAGCACGCCGGAGACGGCGCTGCGTGTTACCTGCGGCAGCACCTCCTCGCCCCGGATCCCGGCGTCGAGCAGGCGGTGTCCGCCGGCGAACGTGATGTACCCGCCCACCGTGCCACCCACGATCGTCAGCACCGCCATGGCCGAGACGTGCGTCGGCGCCACGGTCCGCAGCGCCGCCTCCGCCAGCGGCGGTCGCGAGATCACCGCGACGTAGACGGTGAGCGCGATCATCACGAACCCCAGCAGCTGCGCGAAGCGGTCCATCGCTCGGCCCGCCTCCCGGGACAGGAACAGGCCTATGGCCAGGGCGGCGCTGAGCAGTCCGCCGAGCCAGGGCGAGAGGCCGAGCAGCACGTTCAGCCCCAGGGCGCAGCCGGCGATGTTGCCGATGTTGAAGGCGAGGCCCCCGGTGACCACCAGCAGCGCCAGCAGGGGTCCGAGCCCGGGGACGACGGCGCTGGCGATCTCCGGGGCGGGCCGGCCAGACACCGCGATGATGCGCCAGATGTTGAGCTGGGCGCCGATGTCCAGCACGACCGACGCCAGGATCACGAAGCCGAAGCTGGCGGCGAGCTGTCCGGTGAATACCGCGGTCTGCGTGAGGAACCCCGGCCCGATGGCCGAGGTGGCCATGAGGAACGCCGCACCGGCGAGCACGCCCCGCGCGGGGCGGACGGGGCCGACGGGGCGATCCGCCGCGGGCCCGCTCGCGGGCTCAGCCGGCGTGGGCACGCGCGCCCGGGGCAGCGACCGTGATGCCTTCCGCCTCCAGCCCGGTCCGGAGCGCCCGCGCGATCTCGGCCACGCGCGGCCCGTCGCCGTGGACGCAGACCGTATCGGCGCGCACGGCCAGGTCGGCGCCGCTCACGGACGCGACCCGCCCCTCCCGCACCATGCGCACGACGCGGGGCACCACCGCGCCGGCGTCGGCCAGTAGGGCATCGGGGCGGTTACGCGGGACGAGCGAGCCATCCGCCTCGTAGTTGCGGTCCGCGAACACCTCCGCCGCGGTGAGCAGCCCCGCCCGCTCGCCCGCGGCGACGAGCTCGCTCCCCGCGAGGCCGAAGAGCGTCAGACCGGGGTCGAAATCGCGCACCGCCGTCGCGATGGCATCGGCGAGGGAGGCGTTCCGGGCGGCCATGTTGTAGAGCGCGCCGTGGGGCTTCACGTGCGAGAGGCGTACGCCGGCGGCGTGGGCGAAGCCCGCCAGCGCGCCCACCTGGTAGAGCACCAGCTCGTAGGTCTCGTCCGGGGAGATACCCATCGCCCGCCGGCCGAAGCCCGCCAGGTCCTGCAGCCCCGGATGCGCCCCCACCGCGACCCCGCGAGCCAGGGCGGAGCGGACGGTGCGCCGCATCACGGCCGGGTCGCCGCCATGAAAGCCACAGGCGACGTTCGCGGAGGTGACCCACGGCAGCACCGCCTCGTCGGCGCCGAGGCTCCAGGCGCCGAAGCTCTCGCCCATGTCGCAGTTCAGGTCGACGCGCTCCATGCATCACCGGTGGTGGAGGTCGATCGCCAGGGGCAGCCGCGCCAGCCGGCGCTCCCGCGCAATGTACAGGGCCTGCGCCTGCTCCAGCGAGATTTCCCGGAAGGCGAGCCGGTCCCCCGGCGCGGCCTGCGCCAGGCGCGGCAAGTCCACCGTCGCGACCTCCAGGACGCGCGGGTAGCCGCCCGTCGTCTGCCGGTCCGCCATGAGTACGATGGGCGCCCCATCCGGGGGCAGCTGAACGGTGCCGAAGGCAACCGCCTCCGACAGCAGCTCCAACGGCTGCTCCAGCTCCAGGACCGGACCGGCCAGCCGGTAGCCCATGCGGTCCGAGTCGGGGCGCACCACGAAGTCGTCCCGGAGCAGCGCCTCCCGCGAAGCCGGCCGCAATGCATCGAAATGCGCGCCGCGCAGCACGCGGATCTCGGAAGGGCCATAGCCGGCGAGCGCGCCCGTGTCCGCGCTCCAGGGCGCGGCCTCGCCCGGCTCGAGCGACTGCGCGATCCGCTCGCCCAGTGCGGTCGGGTGGCCGAGGCGCAGCACGTCGCCCGCCAGGAGCGCCCGCCCCTCCAACCCCCCCATGCGGGCGCGCAGCCAGGTCGCGCGGCTGCCCAGCACCTCGGGTACGTCGATGCCACCCGCGAAGGCTACGTACTGCCGCGCCCCGCGCACGCGCCCGGCGAAGTGGAGGCGGGCGCCCGCCGGCGCCCGTACGGCCCTGCCCGGCGGGACCGGAGCATCGTCCAGCCGAGCGCCCAGGTCGCCCCCGGCCAGTGCCAGGACCACGTCGCCCTCCAGCACGACGTCAGGGCCCAGCAGCGTCGCCTCCAGTCCCGCTGAACCCGGCGTGTTGCCCACCAGCAGGTTCGCGACCCGTAACGCCACCGGGTCCAGGGCCCCGCCCACGGAGACGCCGTCGTGCTGGTGCCCGGGGCGGCCCGCGTCCTGGACCGTCGTCAGCAGCCCCGGCCGGACCACGCGGATCTGCCCGCTCATGCCCCGCCCGTCCCCAGCGCGAGGAAACTCACCCGGTCCCCTGGCCGGAGCAGCGCGGGAGGCTCCGCCGCCGTGTCGAAGAGACGCAGCTCCGTGCGGCCGATGATCTGCCAGCCGCCCGGGGAATCCAGCGGGTAGACCCCCGTCTGGCGGCCGCCGATCCCGACGCTGCCCGCCGGCACGCGGGTGCGCGGCGTGTCCCTGCGCGGACAGGCGATGAGCGGGTCCATTCCCCCCAGGTATGGAAAGCCGGGCGCGAACCCGACCATGTGCACCAGGTAATCCCCGGACGTGTGCACCCGCACCAGCTCCGCCGGCGAGAGCCCCGCATGCGCCGCCACCGCTTCCAGGTCCGGGCCGCCCGGACCCCCATACACGACGGGGATCTCCACTCGCTTCCCCGCCGCCGGCCGGTCCAGCTCCAGCCGCTCCAGCCGCCGCTCCAGTGCCCCGCGCACCGCCTCGTACGGGGCGCCCGAGCCGGTGCGCGCCGGATCGTAGTGCAGTGCCAGCGTGGTGAAGGCTGGAACGAGATCCACAGTCCCGGCAACCGGATCGGCGGTCAGACGCTCCCACGCGGCGCGCACCAGGCGGTGCGTCGCCTCGTCGAGCGCGTCGCCGAGCCTGATCAGCGCCGCGCAGTCGCCCAAGGGTTCGATCTGCATGTCCCTGAATGCGTTAGGGGATTTGTCACCTGCACCGCTCGCCTGAGCGCGCCTCGCGCGCGGTCGCACGCGCACCCGACACAACGGCCAGATACCCGCGCAGCCAGCCGAAAAACCTTGCAGGATCGCCAGAATGTAGTATCATTGCGTCGCCTGTCGCGGGACCGCCAGCGGAGGAGAAGTTGTGGCCGCGTTCGCCGGTCCCACGAGACTGTGCGGGTCAGGCGTCGATGTTGTCCGCGGTGCGGAGCCTTCAGGGACCGTCAGGGTCGCCGATCCGACGGCACCCGCCCCCGAGAATCCGATCGACGGCACCGCAAGCGCGAACAGCGACGGGGCCGGGCCCCCGCCGGCAAACGGGAACGCGACGGCACGAGCCGTCGCCCTTCAAACCCCACCATGGAGGTCGGGAGCATGAAGAGAACCACGGTCGTGATCCTCGCCGCTTTGGCGTTGACGCTGGGCGCCTGCAAGAAGCAGAACGACACGAACGTCACCGAGGAAGCCACGCCCGCGGCGACCCCGGCTCCGGCTCCGGCGGCGATGCCCGAGAGTGCGGCGGTGACGACGACGACGACGACGACGACGACGGAAACCATGAAGCCGATGAACATGGGAGCCGACACGGGCAAGGCTGCAAAGAAGAAGAATTAGTCGTTCTCCGGTCTCCGGGACCACGACGAGCCCCGCCGCGGCATCCGTGGCGGGGCTCTCGCACATCGACACCCGAGCCTCCGCATCGAATGCGCCTCGCATCCGTCATCGCCGTCCTGCTCCTTGCAGCCGTTCCCGCGGCCGCGCAGCGCACATCCCGCTCGCCGCGCCGGGCACCCGCAGCTCGCACCGCCGCCCCCGGCACCCTGGCTCGCCTGCGCTGCTGGAGCGAACGGCCGGAGGACTGCGGCGCCATTGCCGAGCGGGTGCTGAAGTCAGGCTCCCGTACCGTGGACCGCCAGCCGGCCAGTGGCTGGACACAGGACATGCAGCTCAGCGTGCGCCGGGCCGCGGCGCTGCCCGAGGCAGCGGGGCAGGTCCGGCAGCTCGTGGATGAGCTGCGCCTGCACCGCTTCCGGGCCCGGGTGTCCCTGCAGGGCGGGCGGCGCGAGTGGGTCTATACCACGGACGACGGCGCGCCGGGCTCACCGCCGCCTGCACTCTCCCGGCTGGCGCAGGGCACGCTGCGCCGGGTAAAGGAGATGCCAGGCGACGGAGTGGTGGAGCTGTCCCTGATCGGCGCCGGGGGGAAGGTGCTGAAGGGCACGGAGCAGCAGGTGGACGGCGTGCTGCGCAACCTGGCCGGTCGGGCGCTCAGCATCGAGTTCGCCCACGGCTGCGACCTGGACGTGGCCGTCGCCCCCCGGGGCTCGGACCGGCTGGCCGCCCTCAGCCCCTGCGCCGACGCGCCCCAGACACTCCACCTGGCCGCGGCCGACAGCTTCGTGTTCCGGGGCGCCGATGTCCCATCGGACGCGACCGGCTCGTTCAACGCGTGGGCGACCCTCGTGGGGACGGTCGATGGTCGGCCGGTTCAGCTCCGCACGAAGCCGCTCCGGATCGAGTTCCGCAAGGCGGGCAAGACCGAGCTGGCGGATTGGGCCGCCCCCCGGCCGGGCTGCACGCCCATACCCCTGGCAAAGCCGGGTCCGGGCGAGCTGGCCGGCACGTTCATGGCGAGTCTGGCGGAGGGCGTGGACGTCGAGGCGCTCGCGCGCTACCTGATCCGGGAGCGCAAGCTGCGGGTCAGCGTTTCGACACCGCACTACCTGCGCATCGAGGGCAGCGAGGACGCCGTCGCGGCCCTCGCCTGCCTCGGGGGCGTGCAGCAGGTGGTGCGGGACGTGGAGGGCAAGCGCGACTGAGCCGGCTACTCGCGGGCAGGCTCTATCGCCTTACCGAGGAAGAGCTTATCCTCGCCCTGCCGGAAGAAGCCGACGATGCGCGCCATCAGGCCGAAGCCGGTCCGCTCGTAGAAGGCCACGGCACCGGCGTCCGCCTCGCTGGAGGAGGTTTCGACGAGCAGCAGACGGCCTCCCCGGCGGCGCACCTCCGACTCGGCATAGGCCAGGAGGTGACGGCCGAAGCCCTTGCCGTGCCCCGTGCTGTCCACGCCGATGGCGAAGAGCTGCCAGGTCCCCTGCGTCCGGGCCACCGACCCGAAGCACATGAAACCCACCGGGACGCCGCCGTCCTCCAGCATGTAGACCTGATGGGCGCTGTCCTCGCCCAGCACCACGGCTGCGTCCATCCGCTCGAGCGCCGCGGCGATGTCGGAGCCGGACGCGACACCGGTGGATGCCGCGATCCAGTGTATCGAATCGAGGTCGGCCGGCTCGACCCGGCGAATTGAAAGTAGTCCCATGCCTGCATTATACAGCCGCGACCCCTCGCAGTGAACGTTCACGTGCCGGGGCACCCCGGGCCCGGGTCGCGGCAGCCGTCGTCGATTCCCTTTGCGGTGGACCCCCGGGTGGCCGTATCTATGTATGGATACAATCGGCTGATACGCCCCCAAGTGAAGTGCGAATGAGCGTAGGCGCTCGAACGGCTGGTAATGCACGGCGGGTCCTGGCCATGGCCCCCGCCGTGGCCGCGCTGGCAGCTGCCTGCGCCGGCGGGCCGCGCCCGGCCTCGCCGCCGGCGCCCCGGCAGAACGCGGTCCTTTCCGCGCCGCCCGCCCAGGTCACGGCCATGCGCGCGGCGGCGGCGGCGCAGGCTCGCCTGGACGCCGTGGCGTTCGCGCTGCTCTCGCATGCGACCGAGCTCTGCCCGGACGCCGTGGCGCCCCGGCTGGGGATCCGGACGGCCACCGCCGCCGACTATTCGCCGGAGTGGCACTCGGCGGCCGCCGCCGCCCTCGCCGTCGGCGATTCCGTCACCGTGATCACGGTGGTCCGCGGCTCCCCCGCCGATTCCGCCGGCCTGCGCCCCGGCGACCGCCTGGTTCGCGTAGGCAAGACCGTGCTCCCCACCGACGCCGGTGCGGGTGCCGCCTATCGGAACGCCGTCGCGGCGGCCCTGGGCGGCCCCGGCGCGATCCCGATCCTGTTCGAGCGAGGCGACACGTTCCTCGAGCCAAAGCTCCGGGCGCGCGCGGCATGCGCCTTCCCGGCTTTCGCCGTGGACGGCGACGCCGCTGCCGCATGGTCCGATGGCCTGGCCATCTACGTCACCACCTCGATGCTCAGCTCCCTGAGCGACGGGGATCTCGCTCGTGCCGTGGCCCGCGAGCTCGCGCACCTGATCCTGGGCCCGGGAAAGCGCCGCGCCGCCGGCTCCGCTCCCCTCGTCGATGCCCTGACCGATGTCGCGCTCCCCGCGGCCGCCGCCAGCTCGCCCGGCGTCTACGCTCGGGCGGGCAAACCGCCGCGGCGAGCCTCGCTCCCGGCGGCGGCCGAGCGCGCGGCCGACTCCCTGGCCGCCCAGGTGGTCGCCCTGGCCGCGCTGAGGCCTGAAACGGCGAGCGCCGCGCCTCGCGGG
>JADGQX010000352.1 GCA_017881445.1 Gemmatimonadota bacterium
CCCTCGCCGTGGGCGCGCTTGAACCACTGCGAGTCGTAGAGCGCGCCGCCGCGCATCTCCCGCACCCGGTTCAGCACCCGCTCCTTCCTGTCGGGGAACTCGCGGCCCAGCCAGTCCTCGAACAGCTCCTTCACGCCGTGGGGCAGCCGCAGGACGACGTAACCGGCTGCCTGCGCCCCGGCGTCCGCCGCCGCCTGCAGGATGGCGGGCGACTCCGAGTCGGTGAGCCCGGGGATGATGGGTGCGACCATCACGCCGACGGGAATCCCGGCCTTCGCCAGCGCTTCCACCGCCTGCAGCCGCCGCTTGGGAGTCGAGGCACGCGGCTCCATGGCCCGCTGCAGCTTCGGGTCGAGCGTGGTGATGGAGAGGTTGACGGACACGGCGCCGTGCGCCGCCAGCTCGGAGAGGTGATCGATGTCGCGCGTCACCAGGTGGCTCTTGGTGATGATGATCACCGGGTTGCGGAACTCGGCCAGCACGGCCAGGCAGCGGCGGGTGATCTTCAGGCGACGCTCCACCGGCTGGTACGGGTCGGTCACCCCGGACATGGCGATCGGCTTCGGCATCCAGGACGGCTTCATCAGCTCCCGGCGCAGCAGCTCGGGCGCATCCAGCTTGGCCAGGATCTTCGTCTCGAAGTCCAGCCCGGCGGAGAAGCCCAGGTACTCGTGGAAGGGGCGGGCGAAGCAGTAGGCGCAGCCGTGCTCGCAGCCGCGGTAGGGGTTGATGCTGGACTCGAAGCCGACGTCGGGCGAGTCGTTCTTCGCGATGATCGTGCGCGTCGCATCCCGCAGGATCTGCGTGAGCGGTCCGGGGTCGTCCGGGTCACGCGCCTCGCCTGCGGGGACGTACTCGATCCGCTCGAAGCGGTTGGGCGGATTCAGGGCGGCGCCCCGGCCACGGATCGTCTCCGTGTGCACCGGGGGCTCGTCGCTGGACGGTGGTGCGGCCCCACGGCCGCGGATGGACGGATGCTGCATGATGCCAACCATCGGCTGCCAGGGGATGACCCCGAATATAACCCGAAGCTCGGCGGGAGTCCAGCCGGCCAGAGCAGCCTTACCGCGACGGCACCATCATGTTGGCTCTGGTGCGGTCGCAGCGGCGGCAGGCCGCTCACCTGCCTCCAGGCCGCCGAGGAGGTCAAGCAGGCCGGACGCTTCCCAGGCCTGATTGCGGCGTCCCTTCACGAGTGGCAGCAAGACACCCGCCTCCTGCAGCTGCTTCAATGCCACGTACACCTGGGGTTTCGATCTGCGCGTCACCGCCGCGGCGACGGGAGCGGTGATCATGGGGTGGGCGGGCAGGACATCGATGATCGCCCACGCCGCCGCATCGGCTCTGGGGGCGTTCGGAGACGTGGCGAGACGCGCGCGCCATGCGTCGCGCAGCCCGGCCACTGCGCCCAGGTACTCAGTCGCCAGATGGGCGGCGCTCGCGGCGGCGCCGGCGAAGTGCTCGATCCATTCGTCGGTCCGGTCCTCCCTGAACGCCGTCAGCCCCTGGATGTACCGGCCGCGAGCTGCGGCCAGGGCGACACTGATTGGGGGCACGTATTCAGGCGCGACGCCGCGGCGGCGCAGAATCACATGGATCAGTGCTCGACCGGTCCGACCGTTGCCGTCGTCAAAGGGGTGAATGGTCTCGAACTGGGCGTGCACGAGCGCTGCCTGGACGAGCGGCGGCAGGATGTCGTCGTTGATTGCATCGCACAGATCAGAGAGCAGCCCTTCGATGTATTCGGCAGGAGGCGGCACGAAGTCCGCTCCACATGGGTTGTAGTCGTTGCCGCCGATCCAGTTCTGAACCGCGCGCAGGCGTCCCGCAACGTTCTCGTTCGGCGCCTTCTCCATGAGGCGACGGTGGATGGCCAGGATCTCGGCGGTGCGGAAACGCTCCGCCGTGGCGGCCTCGTCGATGGCGAGCTGCATGGCGTCGATGTTTGCCATGATCTCCACGGCGGTGGGGCCGGCGTGGCCCCCGGCCTCCAACCGGGCCTCGGCACGGGCCAGCTCACGCACACCGATCTGCATCCCTTCCACCCTGGAGGAGGCGATGGACTCCGTGCGAAGCAACAGGCGGGCAAGTGGCGCAAGGGCGGGTCGCGCCGCGGCATTCAGTGTGCGGATCGCCCCCTCCGCCTCCGACACCACGCCGGCAACACCGGCACGCAGGTTCAGCTCCCGCCCGGCAAGCGGCGCCGGCACGAAGGCCTCGTACCCGCAGGCGCGCCGATACCTGGGCGGCGCATAGACCGTAGGATCGTGCTGCCAGGTCAGTTGCAGGCGTTGCCCGCCCATGCGAAACGCTCCGGAAGCCTTACCTCGCCGACATCTGTGGTTAGGTTTAACTCGTATCCCTAACTAACGCAAGGACCCCCGTTAGAACTTCGCCCATGATGACCAGCTCACACCGCTGGGCCGGCCGGTTTCCAGCCTTCCAGGACGACGCGTCGAGGCGGTCCAACTCAAGTCGGCCGTGCCGGTACTCACGTAACGAGATCCCCGGATAACCCGGGGCGGTTCAGACTGCCCACGCCCCTCACCTGGAGGAGAACGTGGGCAGCATGATGTGGCCGTTCATGGAGGAACTGTGGGCGGAGCGCGCTACGGCGAACCGGATCCCCGGCGCGGAAACGGGGCAGAGCTTTCGCCCCACCCCGTTCCCTCTACCGGTGCATGAAGTACAGGAAGACCTCGAGCACGAATGCGTCAGCGCACCTGCGACCGGCTTCCAAAAAAGCCTAGCGCAGCCATTCTCTCCAGTTCATTCCGCGCAGCCCGGTTCTTGACCTGGTTCCCTGTGTACAGCTGTTGCAGAATGCGCCGCCCATCCTCACCACCGTCCCGCGCAAGCGAGGCCACAGCCTGTATGGGCGCCGTCCTGAAGGCGCCCTGTGAGTCGGCGGCGACGGTGGCCCAGAACTGTAGCACCCGCGAGCGGTCCGCCAGAGCGGACATCATGCTCAGCGCCGCACCTCGAGCACCTACGCTCGGCGCCTCTTCGTAGAGTCGCCGCAAGTCATCGAATGCGGTCGGAAGCGTCACAGGGGCGGAAGGGGCACCGGCTGACGCCAGCGCAGCGATCGCGGTTATCGCCGCAACGGAATCGACCACGCCAGTTTCGACCAACGCAGTCTCCAGCCGAGCGCGCTCGACTGCCGAGTAGCCTGCGCGCCGCTGAGAGAGAATGCTGGCCAAGGCGTCCTTCCCGGCCGCATCGAGGCTGCCCGCCTGGATTCCGGACGTGAGTGCGTCCACACTCACTCGCTGAGGCAGCGACACTTTCTGCGCAGACACCCAGGCCGGGAGGAGGGCGAGGATGGCTGCGGCCGCGAAGAATTGATGGCGCATGAAGGCCACCTCCCAATCGAACGCCCCGTTTGAATGCTGCCAGAACAGAGGTCCCCAGCTATCCGTTTGCCCGTCGTCGAGCGCCTTCGAGTCATTGAACATACGGCTGTTGACCTCCGACCACACGCTGTTCACCTGGACCTTCAGTGCGCCCTCGTCCGTCGCGACAATCGCTTCGATCCTGCCATTGATGTTATTCTCGGCTCTGCTGGCATCGTTGCGGATAGCGTCAACGTGACCCGCCTCATGCAACCACACGTGGCCCACCAGGTTGTCGAAAGTGGCGCCGGAAGGCCCGCACGAC
>JADGQX010000353.1 GCA_017881445.1 Gemmatimonadota bacterium
CGCCGACCGTGACGGCGAGGCTCTCGGGCCGGAGTCGCATGCCGTGGCAGGCCTGGCAGGGGAGCGTGGACATGTACTGCTCCAGCTGCTCGCGCACCATGTCGGAGGTGGTCTCGGCGTAGCGGCGGTTCACGTTCTCCAGCACGCCCTCCCAGGGCTCGGCATACACGCCGGCGGCGCCGCCGGCGCGGTACGGGAACTTGATGGGCTTGCCGCCCGAGCCGAACAGGATCGACTGCCGCACGTCGGCAGGCAGCTCGCCCCAGGGCCGGTTGGCGTCGAAGCCGTAGTGCTGAGCCAGCCCGGGAATGATGCTGCGGCGCAGGTGACCGGTGGGCTCGCCCCAGGGCAGGATGACGCCCTCGAGCATGGAGATGATCGGGTCGCCGATGACCAGCTCCGGGTTCACTTCCCGGCGCGTGCCCAGGCCGCCGCACGCCTCACAGGCGCCGAAGGGCGAGTTGAAGGAGAACTGCCGGGGCTCGAGCTCGGCCATGCTGGTGCCGCAATGGACGCAGGCATAGCGCTCGCTGAAGAGGACCGAGTGCGGGTCGCCGGACTCGCCCGCGGGCGGGTGCACCACCACCTCGACGATGCCGCTGGCCGTCTTGAGGGCGGTCTCGACGGAATCGGCAATGCGGGCGCGGTCGGACTCGCGCACCACCAGCCGGTCCACCACCACGGCGATGTCGTGGTTCTCGTAGCGGTTGAGGGTGGGCGGGCTCTCGAGGTCGTGGGTCTCGCCATCGACGCGGGCGCGGACGAAGCCCTTCTTGCGGGCCTCCTCGAACAGCTCCCGGAACTCGCCCTTGCGCCCGCGCACCAGCGGCGCGAGCACCTCGATGCGCGTGCCCTCGGGCCAGGTCAGGACCTGGTCGGCGATCTGCGTGGAGGACTGCCGGCGCACGGGCCGGCCGCAGGCGGTGCAGTGGGGCGTGCCGGCGCGAGCCCAGAGCAGGCGCAGGTAGTCGTAGATCTCGGTGACCGTACCGACCGTCGAGCGCGGGTTCCGGCCGGTGGTCTTCTGCTCGATGGAGATGGCGGGGGAGAGACCCTCGATGACGTCCACGTCGGGCTTTTCCATGATGCCCAGGAACTGGCGGGCATAGGCGGAAAGCGACTCGACGTAGCGACGCTGGCCCTCGGCGTAGATGGTGTCGAAAGCCAGGGACGACTTGCCGGACCCCGAGAGGCCGGTGATGACCACCAGCCGGTCGCGCGGGATCTCGACGTCGATGTTCTTGAGGTTGTGCTCGCGTGCGCCGCGGACGATCAGTTTCTCTTCGGGCATAGCTCGGGAGTATCGGGACAGGGGCGCCCTCGCGTCAAGCGGCGGAGCGTGTCCTGTTGCTACACCCCCGCGGGGTGGGCGTGCCCGCCGTTTCTCCCTCCAACTGGCCCAGCCACCTGTACCCCCGGCGTGGCACTCCGCTAGCGTTTATTCGTTTCCCCCTGGGAGGCCGCCGCCGGCGGCGGAGACGAACGGAGAGCGCGATGCGGAAGCTGGAAGGCTGGATCGTCGCCTGCGCAGCCGTGCTGGGCGCATGCGCCGTCAGTGACTCCACCGGGGTGCTGGGCACGTTCGGCCCGATTCCGCTGAACCTCAGCTACATCGGCGGCCGGTCGACGGGCATCGGCGGCTTCAGCATCGGCACGGGCTGGGCCTACATGTTTGACGGTTTCCAGATGAACAGCGGGACCTGCGCCCACGAGGGGGGCTGCGGCGTGGGCGGCGTGGTGACGTCGTTCGGCACGCTCTCCAACGGCGGCGACCCCTTCTACGCGGTGCTGACGCAGAACGTGTACGACCTGGCCACCGTCGGCAACCCGGCCGACGTGGTGAAGAGCGGCATCGAGACGCTGGACATCGCGCTGCCGCCGGCCGGGAGCTATCGCGGGCTGCGGCTCTCCTTCGACTACGCCTTCGCCGCCTCCCGGCCGGCGACGCTGGGAGACTCGGCGGCGGTGCGGGTGCAGTCCGCCGGCAGCTTCAAGGACGTGCTGAGCCTGGCCTCGACCGACATGGGCGCGGGCATCACCCCCCGGCCGGGCGGCTGCGGCAGCTTCAGCGCCGCCGACCCGGTGATCGTGCTGCCCCCGACCTATGCCCAGTGCAGCGACTGGACCACCGCCGAGGTGGACCTGACCGGGATGCAGGGCCGATCGGTGCGGATCCAGTTCGTCGCCTTCGAGGGCGACGGCGACCGGAAAGCCGCGACGGACCACCCCGTGGCGCTGCTCTTCCGCAACGTGGCCCTGGCCGGCGCGCAGTGAGGGCGGCCGGTCGGCGAGTACGTGCTGGCGCTGTATCGCTGAAAGGCGGCGCGGCCGGCGCCCTTCGGATCCAGTCGAGCCAATCGAGGAGCCGATCGCGCGCCAGGCGGGCGTGCCGCGTCGCGGCCTAGTACTTAATTGCGCAAGTCAGCGTAACGATGTTTCGGCTGCACCTGGTAGACGGCGGTCTTGCGCCACTCGAAGGGGGCCGCCTTCGGGTTGTGGGCGGTGATGAATGCATCGATGGCGTCGCGCACCTGCTGCGGGGAGGTGAAGCTCGCTCCCCGCAGTGCGGCGCGGCTCAGAATGCTGAACCATACCTCGACCTGATTCAGCCAGCTCGCGTGCGTGGGCGTGAAGTGGAGATGGACGTTCTTGTGCCGCGCGAGCCACTGATCGTGCTTGGGCTTATGCGTATTCAAGTTGTCGAGGATGACGTGGATCTCCTGGTCGGGCGGATAGCTGGCTACGACTTCGTTCATGAAGTCGAGGAACTCGCGGCGGCGGCGGCGGGCGTAGTGCCCGGCCTGGACTTGCCCGGTGGCGATGTTCAGCGCCGCGAAGAGGGTGGTGGTGCCATGGCGCTTGTACTCGTGTGCGAAGCCAGTGACCGCGCGCCCGTTGGGCAGCCGGAGATAGCCCTGGGCACGTTCCAGGGCCTGGATCTGCGGCTTCTCGTCCATGCACAGCACCACGGCGTTCTCCGGCGGATCCAGGTAGAGCGCCACAATGTCGGCGGCCTTGGCGGCGAACTCCGGATCGGTGCTCACGCACCAACTCCTCCGGCGCTGGAGCTGGATGCCCTGACGCCGCAACACCCGCCAGACCTCATGCTCCGACACATCCCCGAGCGCCTCGGCGAGCAGCGACCCGTTCCAGCTCGCATACCCCGACGGCGGTGCCTCGTCCAGCTTCGCCAGGACCCGCGCTTCCGTCTCCGCCCCGTAGTGCTGCGGGCGACCCGCGCGCGCCGCGTCCATCAGCCCCACCACCCGGTCGCGCACAAAGCGCAGCCGCCATTTGCTCACGGTGGCCGGACGCAGCCCCTCCCGCGCGGCTATCGTCGTGGTGCCCTCCCCGGCCGCCGCCGCCAGGATCACGCGCGCCCGCTGCGCGTACCGCTGTTCCGTGGTGGAGGCCCGCAGCCACGACTCGAGCGTGTGGCGTTCCTCATCGCTGAGTGCGACCGGCGTCGCTTTGCCCATGGGTGCCCTCCCGGAAGACGGGATCCGGCCTGGGCACCACGATACATCCTAACGTCTACTTGTGCAAGTAAGTACTAGCCCGTCGCCCGCCCCGCCGCCAGCCCGTCCATCACCGCCGCCAGCCGGAAGTCCCGCTCGGACAGCCCGCCCACGTCGTGGCTCACCAGCGCCAC
>JADGQX010000354.1 GCA_017881445.1 Gemmatimonadota bacterium
TCTTCCGCGCCCGGGCGCACTCCAGCGCCCGGGCGCGAACCCTTTCACCGTCCCGGCGCCCTCTGCGCCCCCGGCGGTGAAGGGGTTCGAAACTGGGCCTCACCAGCCGCGCGGCTCACCAACGGAGCGTGACCAGCGACACCCCCTGCCTTGGCAGCTCGAACCGCACGCGCGCGCTTCCGCCCACCACTTTGACGGCGGCCGGCGCTCCGAGCGTCTGGAGCTCGCTCGCCTTCTGCAGCTCCGCCAGCTGCTCGGCCGTGGGTTGCTGCGGTGAACCCATCCGCTTCCATGCCTCGTATGCATTGCTGTGGTCGCGGTCCACGCGGTAGTGCGTCAGCGTGGCTCTCGTCGCCGGCACGCCTTCGATCAGGACCTCCACCGGGGCCGCCGGCGCGGGCACGTCGTCGTCATGGTAGTTATAGACCAGCACGGCGGTGGAGTGGTGGTCGCGGCTGGCCAGCGCGTCGATGTCGGGCCGGCCCTGGACGCTCGCTTTCACCACACTGTCCAGCGGCAAGGCGCCGCTGCTCTGAACCGCCACACGCCGCCCGCCCATCTTGCCCAGCATGCGGAAGACGTTCAGCACCGGCTTCGGGATGCCGTTCGTGGACAGGTCGCGGAAGCCGTCGAAGTACGGCTGGTTCTCGAACTCGAACGCCCAGGTGACGGAGCCCACCAGGTTGGCGCCGTGCCGGTCCATCAGCTCGTACGTGCGCGTGAGCTGCTCGGCCGTGTAGCTCGAGTACATGGTGCCGTTGCGGTAGGCGTTCGCCGGGTTCGTCCGGGCCGGGCACGCCGCGCACCCCTCCGGATCCGATTCGCCGATAACGACCGGCAGCTGCTTCAGCTCCGGAAACGCCGCGATGATGCTGAAGCCGTTGTCGATCGCCCGCAGCTGCGTGGCGACGCTCATGCGCACGTGGCCGTCCGGCATCACCCGCGGAGCACCTTTCGCATGGAAGGTGATAAGGTCCAGCGGGGCGCCCTTCCTACCGGTCGCCGCATTCGTACCGCGCAGCGTGTGCTCCAGGAAATCGCGCAGCATCCCCTGGGTGCGCTGCCCCAGCGGGCCCGTCACCTCCGGCCCGCCGATGCGCGCCGTGGGCAGGGCCCGCTTCACGCCATCAACGGTGTAGTCGTAGAGCCTGGCGTATTCCTCGGGCGTTCCCTGCCAGTAGCCGATGTCCGGCTCGTTCCAGAGCTCCCAATACCAGCTCTCCACTTCCTTGCGACCGTACTTTTCGACCGAGTGCTTCACCCACTGGTAGACCAGCTCCCGCCAGCGGTCGTAGTCCCGGGGCGGGTACGCCCACCCGGTGAAGATCTGGCTGTACGCGTCGGCCGGATTCCAGTGGTGGCGGTACGGTTCGGGGTGGGTCGAGAGTGCCTCGGGCATGAACCCGATTTCCACGAACGGCTTCATCCCGCGGTGCACGTACGCGTCCAGGATCCGGTCGACGATCGTCCAGTCGTATACGGGCTTGCCGCTGGCATCCTCCGTGTACGCGTTGGTCGAGCCCCACTTCAGTGCCGCACTGCCATCGCCCGTCGTCAGCAGGTTGTGGGTGCGGACGTGCACGGGCACCGGGCTCAGCGCCTGGAGCTGGGTCAACAGCTTGGAGCCGTCCTTCATGTACGTGTAGTTCGGCTCGTCGTAGCCGAACCACGCCCAGATCGGCGTCATGGCCCCGCGGGCGGCTCGCGTGTCCACGCGGATCCGCACCGTGTCCGCCTGCTGCTGCGCGCGGACGGGCAAGGCCGTGAGCGCGAGCAGCAGCGCGCTCGCCAGCTGTCGCCCCCACCTCGCCCCACCGCGGCGCACGGCACCGGGCTGCCTCATTGCGCGCTCCCTTCCCCCGACGGGACCGCCAGCTCGATGGGCGTTGCCGCCGGATAGCCCAGGTTCGGCGTGCCGTCCGCATTCGGACAGGAGCAGCACCGCGACGCGGACGCAGCGCCGCCACGAGCCGTTTCGCCGCAATGGCTCCTTCATCGCTGGTTCCCTCGGGCTGGAGTTGGAGCGGCGGAAGCGCGCCGCCTGTCGCCGGAGTTCATCGCGCCTTCGCCTGCGCGGGCGCCGCCTGGAAGAGGGCGTCTGAGCGTCTCGTCGGGCGCCGAAATTCGGTGCGGCCCTGGGCAGCAAACTATTGACGTGACGAGTTGTGTTCAAGTAGTGTTCTCGAACAGAAACCGGTTCGATCCCCGACCTTTTCAACCAATCGCACCGGCTCGTCTCACCGGCGCACCTCGCCCCGCATGCCCGTGCGCTGCGGCCGTTTAGGCCGGCTCAATCTGTCGACGTCATGCGGACCTCAGTGCACGAGGAGGCAGGTGACGATCTCGCGGCGCGGTGCCCTGAAGCTCGGTCTCAGCGCGAGCACCCTGCCGCTACTCGGCGGCTCACCGCTGTCCGCGCTGGCTGAAGCCCATTCCGACGACTCCGCCGCCGCGCGGGACAATGAGGCGATCCGCGCGCGTCCGCTGCCGCTCCAGGACGTGCGCCTGACGGGCGGCCCCCTGAAGCACGCGCAGGAGCTCGACGCTCGGTACCTGCTGGAGCTCGAGCCCGACCGGATGCTGGCGTTGCACCGGGAGCGGGCGGGTCTTCGTCGCAAGGCGGAGCCGTACGGCGGCTGGGATGGGGGTGGCCGCAACCTCACGGGTCATATCTGTGGCCACTACCTGTCGGCCGTGAGCCTGATGTACGCGGCCACGGGAGATCCGCGCTTCCGTGACCGGTCGGAGTACATCGTCCGGGAGCTGAAGGAGGTCCAGGACGCGCACGGCGACGGCTACCTGTATGCGCCCGAAGGTGGCCGAGAGATGTTCGCCCGCCTGGCGAAGGGCGAGGTGAAGTCGGCCTCGTTCGATCTGAACGGTCAGTGGGTCCCGTGGTACACGCTGCACAAGACGTTCGCCGGATTGCGGGATGCTCACCGGCACACGGCCAACAGGGCTGCGCTCGAGGTGGAGGTGGCGCTGGCTCGCTGGGCGGATGGCGTGCTGTCCGGCCTGGGGGATGCCCAGGTGCAGGCCATGCTCAATACAGAGCACGGTGGCATGGCGGAGGTGCTGGTGGACCTGTACGCGGACACGGGCGACGTCCGGTGGCTGAATCGCTCGCTGACGTTCGAGCACCGGGCGTTCCTCGAGCCGCTCCAGCGGCACCATGACAACCTTGCCGGCAAGCATGGCAACACGTCGGTCCCGAAGATGGTGGGCTCCGCCGAGCGGTTCCTGGTGGCGAGCCGGGCGGCCGACCTCGAGGCGGCTGCGTTTTACTGGGACACCGTGGTGCGCCACCACAGCTTCTC
This sequence comes from Gemmatimonadota bacterium, assembly GCA_017881445.1. Taxonomy (GTDB): domain Bacteria; phylum Gemmatimonadota; class Gemmatimonadetes; order Longimicrobiales; family RSA9; genus JADGQX01. Next base: position 3,318 of record JADGQX010000354.1, read on the forward strand.
GAGCGGCGGCCACGGCAAGGACGAGTTCTTCGGGCCAGCGGATCGCATCGCCGACATGCTGGAGGGCCGCACGGCGGAGTCGTGCAACGTCTACAACATGTTGAAGCTGACGCGGAAGCTGTTCTCCGTGCGGCCGGATGCGCACTACGCGGATTTCCAGGAGCGCGCGCTGTTCAATCACGTGCTGGCGTCGATGGACCCGGAGGACGGCCGCACGTGCTACATGGTGCCCGTCGGGCAGGGCGTTGAGCACGAGTACCACGACATGCAGCACGACTTCACGTGCTGCGTCGGCACCGGGATGGAGAATCACGCGCTCCACGGTGATGGCAT
>JADGQX010000355.1 GCA_017881445.1 Gemmatimonadota bacterium
CACGAGCCGGAGAGCACGGTACGGGAGTTCATGGAGAAGCGGAAGTTCGTTTTCCCCGTGCTGCTCGACGATGGCTTCGTCTCCCACGCCGGCGTGTTCGGCTTCCCCACCACCTGGTTCGTGGGACCGGACGGGCGGATCACGTACCGGGTCATGGGCGGCAGCGACCCCGACACGCTGCTGGAGGACTACATCTGGCGCATCGAGGCGCTGGGGGCGGGAACTGCGCCCCTCAAGGCCGCGCCACGACCATAGTCGTCAGAGACGGAGGCCATGCTCCGTGCCCTCCGTGTCCTCCGTGGTGAATGCGGCGCTCAGCGGATGGCGATGCCGGCGAAGAGGATGAAGCCGGCGCGGGGGCTGAAGCGGGTGAGGCCGCGGACGAAGGAGGCCTCGAGCCAGCGGGCGCGGCCCAGGCGCAGGCCTGCGCGCAGCTCCGCCAGGTCCTCGTTGCCGCGAATCTGCCTGGGCATGGCCTGGCCCGTGAGCGCGAGCGACGGCTCCAGCGGGCCCAGCCGCCGGCGGGCGCCGGCGGAGTAAAGGAAGGGCAGCGCCTTGTCGTAGCCGGCCTGCCGGGTGCCATAGACGCCCAGCCCCGCCTCGGCGCCCAGCGTCCAGCCACCCCGGAGCGTGCTGCCCCCCAGCAGCGCGTAGAAGTCGGTCTTGTGCCGGTCCATGCCCTTCTTGTCGTTGTGCGTGGAGATCCGCACGCCGTAGCGCAGCGCGGCCAGCGATCCCGCGCCGGCGGCCCCGGCCGGCGTCAGGCGCACCACCGTCTCCAGCCCGTTGTCGCCGGCATCGGTCTCCCGCCCTGCCGTCATGTCCGTGGTGCCGGGGAGCGGCGCCTCGAAGCTCTGCTGCCGGTCCAGGATGCGCAGGGGGTGGACGATGGCGCGCAGGGCGACGCGGCCCGTGGTCCAGGAGAGGATGGCGGCGGGCGCCTCGAGGACGCGGCCCCGCACCCCCGCGATGGACGCGCGCTGCCCGAACAGGACATCCCCGCCGACCTGCGCCCGGACGCCGGCGCCGGGGGCGAGGGCGCCCCAGTCCATGGGCTCCAGCGGTCGGAGCTGGGCGCTCAGCGGCGTGCTGGCCGCGGCGCCGGCCAGGAGCGCGAGGGCGGCGGCGGTGCGGGCGGATCGGCGCATGCTCGGCAATGGCGGATGGATGAGGCCGTCGATGGGGCGCATGCTAGGCCGGGGTGGCGCGGCAGGCAAGCGCTCGTCGGTCAGCTGCCGGGCCAGCCGGGGATGCGCCCGGCGTTCCAGGTCACGCCGGCGTACACGCTGTTGCCGGGAAAGCCCTCGACGTTGGCCACGACGCCCAGGTCGAGGACGAGCCAGGGCCGGAGCGTGAGTGTGGGCCCGGTCAGCAGCCCTAGCTGTGGCGGCTTGCCCGCCGCTCCGGCGGTGCCCGGATAGCCGAACAGCTCCAGGACCCAGCCCCACGAGTGCCCCAGGTCGTAGCCGGACGAAAAGGTGAGGAACGTCGCCGTGCGGGGAGCATTGCTGCCATCGCCGCTGCGGCGGGTGATCCCGGCGTTCAGATCCACCGACACGCGACCCAGCGTGCGGCTGGAGATGAGCAGCAATCCCACGTCGGTGGTGCCCGTGCCGGTGCCACGCGCCAGCGAGCCGGTGGGCAGCTTGAGCGCGGGCTGCACGGAGAAATTGGCCAGCACGGGCGCATTGTGCAGGAGCGGCACTTTGGGGGCAATGGTGAGGTCCGTGACCCCCGACACGGGCGCCTCGCCTGCCGTGCGGGTGCGGGTCCAGCCCCAGCTCGCCTCGACCTGCAGCCCACGCGCCGCCCCGAACTTGAGCACGACGGGCGCGTCCGTTTCGGAGTAGCCGTCCGGGCGGAACACCTGAACCCCCGCCTCGATCTCCAGCACGCCCGGCGCCACGGGATAGGCGTGGGTGGCGACCGTGGGACGCTCCGGCTGGGCCACGTGCCATGGGGGAGTCTGGGCGGAAAGCACCCCGGCCCCGGCCAGGAGCGCGGCCAGCGAAAGGGCGGAGCGGGATGGCGGGCGCATCCGTGGCCACCGGCGGACGAGGAGCCGGAACCGCCGAATCGCGCGGACGCGCGCTGCGGCGCCGGAATGGCCGGGCATGCTAGCCGGCGTCGCCGGCGCGGGCAAGCGGGTCGGCGCCGCCCTCCCGGCCCGGCGGCGGGGCGATGGCGTCCACGGCGGCCAGCTCGGCGGAGGATAGTCGCCAGCCGGCGGCGGCCACGTTGGCCCGCAACTGCCCCGGGGTCATGGCCCCGGCAATGACGGACGCCACCGGGCGGGTGAGCAGCCAGGAGATGGCCAGCTCCAGCAGGGTACGGCCGCGCGTCCCGGCGAAGGCCGCCAGCGCCTCGACCCGGTCCAGCGCTTCCGCCGTGAGCCGCCCGCTGGCGGAGCCGGTACCCACCCGTGTGCCCGGCGGCGGCGGCAGGCCGCGGCGGAACTTGCCGGTGAGCAGCCCGGCGGACAGCGGGTAGTAGGGGATGAACGCGATGCCGAGGCGTGCACACGTCGCCAGGACGTCCCGCTCCGGCTCGCGCTGCAGCAGGCTATACTCGTTCTGGACGCTGACGAAGCGGGCCCGCGGCGGCGAGGCGGCGCGGGCCGCGGCATCGGCCTGCAGGAGCTGCGCGGCGTCGAAGTTGGAGCAGCCGATCTCGCGCACCTTCCCCGCTCGCACCAGAGCGTCGAGCGCCTCCAGCGTCTCGGCGATCGGCACCTCCGGATCGGGCAGGTGCAGCTGGTAGAGGTCGATCCGGTCGGTGCGCAGGCGGCGCAGGCTGTCCTCGACCGCGCGCCGGACGTAGTCGCGGCTCGCGCCGCGGCGCACGTCGTCGATGGCCTGGCCGAACTTCGTCGCCAGCACGACCTCGTCCCGCTGCCGCCCGAGCGCCCGCCCGAGATACTCCTCGCCCAGGGTGTAGCCGTAGGTGTCGGCGACGTCGAAGAAGGTGATGCCTTCCTCGAGCGCGGCCCGCACGATGGCCGCGCTCTGCGCTTCGTCCGTGCGCTTGCCGAAGTTGGTGCAACCCAGCCCCAGGACACTGACCGCGAGCGAGCCGATCCGCCGCGTTTCCACCCGCGCCTCCCGCCGGTTCCCCCGCGGCGGCGGCATTCGCCGGCGCGGGCGGCTGCAAGTTGTCGGGCGGCGCCACGGCGCGACAGGGGCGCGGGCGCCGAGGCCAGGGTTGACGTGGGCGGCGGGCGGGCACAAGTTGGCCTTGTCCGTGCGGTGCGCCCTGCGCCTGCCCGGACGACGCTCGGTAGGTGAGGCTACCGCCCGATACACAGGCCACTGCCCGGCGGCATCGAAAGAGGCCAGTCCGTGGTTGAACAGGCACTCCCGCAAGGGTTTGCCTAATGTGGCTGAGGCGCCCAGGCGCCTCTACGGCGTGCGGAGCCAAAGCTCGGACGAGTGGACGGGTACGGCGTACCCGCTCGGAACTGTTCGCATGGCGGCAGCTCCCCCTCTCGTCGAGGCCGGGAGCTGTTTTCCGTTCCGGCACCGGGCGAAGAAGATCCCTCAGGAAGGACTTGATGGACGCAGGCAGCAGTAGACGAGCCACGACCCGCGAGGTCGCCGCTCCCGCCAGCCGGCGGGCGGCGCTCGACCCGCCCGCCGCCGCGCCGCC
>JADGQX010000356.1 GCA_017881445.1 Gemmatimonadota bacterium
CTGGCCGACCGGCGCGGCCATGCCCGCCATGTCCGCCATGCCCGCCATGCCCGCCGCGGCGCCCGCGACGGGCATGGCGTCGTGCAACGGGCAGGCGTGCAGGACAGGCGAGTCCAGCCCGGCCACGCCGAAGCTCAGAGCGAGCAGCGCCGCGGCGAGCCGGAAGGCGCAGGGGCGACCCATGAGGACGATGGTAGGAGAAAAGGCGGGGCCCGTAAAGCGGCGATCCGCGAAAGGACTTCGGCTCAGAAACCGCCCACGCTGCCGCCGCCGAAGCCGCCGCCACTGAAGCCGCCGCCGCCGGAGAAGCCGGAGCCGCCGGAGGCGCCGCGGGGAGCGGCGCTCATGGCGCTGGCGGTGCGGCCGCACATGTTCCCGAGATCGGCGGTGAAGAGGCTGGCGCGGAAGGCGCCGCTCTGGCCGCGGTACCAGGAGGGGGGCTCGCGGTAGATGCCCTCGAAGGCGTGGGCCCAGTTGCTCTCCACGCCGAAGGCCATGGCGTAGGGTAGGCAGCGCTCGAAGAGCGCGGGCGTCTTGACCACCCGCTGCAGGCGGTCGCCCTCCACGCGCCGCAGGAACTCCTGGAAGCCGAGCACGCCCTCGAGCGCCCGCGCTCCGCGCTCCGTGCGCGCCGGCATCCAGCGGGCGAAGAGCACGATGATGGCCCCGGTGACAATGCCGCCCACGATGAAGGGCAGGGGTTGCTGGCCCAGCACGCGCTGGGCGAGGGCGGACCCGCCCGCGGCTATGGCGACGCCGAGGACCAGACCCGCGACGACGTAGGGCGCCATGACGCGGTCGGGGCGCTGGCGGTAGTAGCCGCGGGCGACGAGCGCGTCGTACACGGCGGAGCGGATGGCGGGCAGCTGCGTGTAGAAGTGGTTGACCAGCTCGCTCGTGCCCACACTCTTGCGGGTGCCGCCCTCGAAGAGCGCGTCCAGCAGCGCCTGCTCGTGGGGCTTGAGCGCGCTCCAGGCGCTGCGCTCGCCGGCGCTCTGGAACTCATACTCGCGGTTGGAGAACAGCCCGAGGGCGTGGCTGTGCTCCCGCTGCTCGATGGTGAGGAAGCCGCGCACGGCCAGGTCCACCAGCAGGGCCGTGATGTCGCGCAGGTCGGGCGTGTTGTCCAGCAGCGTGCCCGCCTCGGCCGCGCTCATCTCGTCGGGCGGCTCGTAGCAGGGCGCGATGGGCCGCAAACGCGGGTCGCGGCCGCGGCGGTACCAGAGCGGGATCAGCAGCGCCAGCGCGAGCAGGGGCAGCCCCAGCGCCCAGTTGGACGCCAGGAAGAACGCGGCCTCGGTCAGCCGCGTGGGCCGGCTCACCACGCCCGGGTTCCAGGCCACGTCCACGGTCAGGGCGTCGTTCACACCCAATGGCCGCGCGCTCTGCGCCTCCACGTACGATCCGCCGGCGGTGTCTGTCGGCGCGCGCTCGATGGAGCCGTACGGGCCCTGGTAGGCGGCGGCGCGCAGACCGGTGACCTTCGGCGGCAGGTACACGCGCACGCCGGCGGCGCGGGCGGGAACGTCGCCCTCGTTGCCCACCACGTTCCAGTACAGCTCGTCGTAGCCATCGAAGAAGCGCAGCGCGTTGGCGACGCGGTAGCGCAGGGCCACCGTGCGGGTGGCGTCGGCGGCCCCGGGCACGTAGATGCGGACCTCCAGCGAGCCGCCTCGCCGCCGGATGCTGGTGCGCAGTGCGTGCCCCTCCTCGTCGTGGGCGTCCAGCACGCGCAGGAAGAGCGAGTAGTTGGAGCCGCGGGGGCCGGGATACTGCAGGGGCAGCGTCCGGACGACGCCGTTCCACGAGCCCGTGAAGGCGACGCGCAGGCGCTCCGTGACCAGCAGGCTGCCGTCGCGGTGGACCAGGAGCTCCGCGTCCAGCCGCTGCACCTCGATGGCGCGCTGGGCACGGACCGGCGAGCCCGCCAGCAGCGCCGCCGCGGCCGCGACCAGCGTCGCCAGCCGGACGTGTGACCGCCGGGCGCCCGGCAAAGAGGGGCTCACGCCGGCGCCCGTCTCAGAACGAGACCTTGGGGACGTCGCGCTCGACGGCCGCGATCTCGAAGAACTCGCGCGGCTTGATGCCGAAGGTGATGGCGATGAGGTTCGTCGGAAACTGCGCGATCTTCGTGTTCAGGTCACGCACCACGGCGTTGTAGTAGCGGCGGGCGTTCTGCACCGCCTCCTCGATGGACTCGAGCGTCGCCTGCAGCTGCGTGAAGCTCTCGACCGCGCGCAGCTGCGGGTACGACTCGGCCAGCGCGAAGAGCGACTTCAGCGAGTGGGCCAGCAGCCCCTCCGCCTCGGCCCGATCGCCCGGGGTCACCGCCTCCTGCGCCCGCGACCGGGCCCGGATCACCGCCTCCAGCGTCTCCCGCTCGTGACCGGCGTACCCCTTCACCGTCTCCACCAGGTTGGGGATCAGATCGTAGCGGCGCTTCAGCTGCACGTCGATGTCCGACCAGGCGCTATCCGCCGTGAAACGCAGGCGCACCAGGGCGTTGTACGCCCAGAATGCCAGCGCGCACAGAGCGAGCACTGCTGCAGCAGCCCACATTGGCTTTCCTCGGATCGCTGTTCGGTTTTGAAACGGCTACGACACCCGGGGTGGCTCAACGATACCTAACTGCGAAAGGCGAGGGCAAGGGCGATGGCGAGGGCGACGAGGGGAGGGGGGAGGGGAAGGGGAAGGGGCAAACGGGCGCGCCTGGACGCAGAATCGCCTCCAGGCGGCCCGGCGAGCGCATCAGGAGCCGGGGGGAGGGGGCGGATCCCGCCACACGTGGCCGGCAATGGACAGGATGGCCATGCCCGCCACGATCACCACGCCCACCATGATCCAGAGGCTGGGCAGCCCCAGCAGCGTGGCCGCCCAGGCGAGCCCGGCGATCAGAACGATGAAGCCCACCACGTAGAAGACCAAGTTCATCGTCCGTCCCTCCGATCGATTCGGTCTGCGGAACACCACCGGCTCCAGGAGAGGCAAGGCGCGTACCGGGCCGTCATTTCCCAGGGCGCTTGACAAACGTGGCGGGTTGTGCCACCATCTACTGGACTTCCAGTAGGAGACGCACATGGGCGAAAGCGGGTTCAGCGACCGGGAGCTGGATGTGATGAGCATCCTGTGGCGCCGGGGCTCGGCGACGGTGGCCGAGGTGCGAGCGGATCTGGGTGAGGACCTGGCCTACACCTCGGTGCTTTCGGCGCTGCAGGCGCTGGAGGCGAAGGGTCACGTGCGGCACGAGCGCGAGGGGAAGGCGTACCGGTACCTGGCGGTGGCACCGGCGGCGGAGGCGGGTCGGACGGCGCTGGACCGCCTGCTGGACCGGGTGTTTGCGGGCTCGGCGGAGCGGCTGCTGGCGCAGCTGGTGACGGAGCGGGAGCTGTCGGGGGAGGAGTTGCTGCGGATGCGCGAGCTGCTGGAGTCCCGGCTGAAGGGGGGGGACGAGGAGGTGCCGCGATGATCGCGTGGATGGTGCGGGCGGTGGCGATCGCGGCGATGCTGGCGGGCGCGGCGGCGCTGGTGGACGGAGCGCTGCGGCGGCTGGGCCGCGAGCGGCGCTGGGCGTGGACGTCGGCGCTGGCGGCGGCGGCGCTGCTGCCCTTCGCGGGTGTGCTGCTGGCGAGGCTCGCGC
>JADGQX010000357.1 GCA_017881445.1 Gemmatimonadota bacterium
CGAGGCTGCTGGTCGCGGCCCTGGCGGACGACGCAGCCCGCGCCCTCGTCCAGCCGCTGCTGCCGCAGGACTGGACGCCCGACGCCCTGGCCCTGGGCGCGTGCGTGGCGTACATGTGGTGTCCGGCCGGCTACACCGAGAGCCGGCTAGTGCCGGCCCTGGGCAAGGCGCTGGGAGATGCGGTCACCACCCGCACCTGGACGACCATGCTGAAGCTGGACGCGCTGGCCCCCGCCATTTCGGACTGAGGAGAGGGTGTCGATTCAGCTCGCCAGCCACAGCGCAACGCGCTACCTGCAGCCGCTCCGGGAGGGCGGCTCGCTCCCCGCCGTCGTGGACACGGAGGCGGGCATGTTCGTGACCAAGTTCCGCGGCGCCGGCCAGGGCGTGAAGGCGCTGGTGGCGGAGCTGCTCGCGGCCCTGCTGGCCCGGGCGCTGGACCTGCCCGTCCCGGAGACGGTGCTCATCGATGTATCGCCGATCTTCGGCCGCACCGAGCGCGACCCCGAGATCCAGGACCTGCTGCGCGCCAGCCACGGGACCAACCTGGGCATGCGCTACCAGGACGGCGCCTTCAACTTCGACCCCTTCGCGGCCGGCGCCCTGATCGACCCCGAGCTGGCGGCCGACATCGTCTGGTTCGACGCCTTCCTCCCCAAACCGGACAGCACCGCCTGCAACCCCAACATCCTCATCTGGCAGCGGCGGCCCTGGCTGATCGACCACGGCGCGGCCATCTACGCCCACCACGCCTGACGCCGCAACGGCGACGAGCGGGCACGCACGCCCTTCCCGCTGATCAAGCACCATGTCCTGCTGGGTCGTTCGGGCGACGTCGAGCGCCACGCATCTGCGCCTCGTCGGCGGCGCGTGCCGCGTGTCAGTCCCGGGCCGCCTGGCGGAACTTCTCCAGGATGCGTGCGAAGCGGGGATCGTTGCCCAGGTGCGCCCATCCGCGACGGATCGCGCTGTCCGGGATAGTCGTCCACCCGGCCAGACTGGAGGAACGCGCATCCACCGCGCGGTCGAGCCAGAGGAAGGCCGAGTCGCGGTCCGCCGCACGTGGAGGTCCGAATTGCGGGTTGGCCAACGCCCTGTAAATCAATGCGATCCTGTCCGGGCGCACGTACCGCTCGCGTGAGCGCGCGATCAGCTGCGCTGCGACCCGCCGCACTTCATCCCTACGCCCGAGGCGGGCGAGGGTGATGCCGAGCGCAGATATGCGCGCAGCCGCGCCGACGAGCTGAGTGGCAAGGCCGTGCAGCTCTATGCCAGCCCCGGGCGCTACGAGGAGGCCGCCGCGCTCTACCTGGAGTCGGCGCGGCTGCGCCCGGCCGACGATCCGCAGGCCATCGAGTGCTTCGCCATGGCCGCCCGCCTCCTGTACTATGACGGCCAGCTCCTGCGCGCCCGTAGCACCATGCAGATGGCCGCCGAGCGCGCTCTCGCCACGGGCGACGTGGTGCGCGCGGCGAACTTCTACATCGACGCCGCCTTCATCGCCCTGGAACACCGGAAGACGGACGCGGCCTGGGCGCTGGTCCAGCGCGCGGAGCAACTCTCTTCCTCCCCGCTCCTCGAGGCCGGCGAGCGGAGCGCTATCGAGCGCCGGATCGCGCCGTCCCGGGCGGTGGTGGCGACGGCGATGAAGCACTGAGCGGTAGCCGGACCCACTCGTGGGCGACGAGGTCGAGCCCCGCCGTCGCGTCATCGAGGAAAACGGGCCCAACGTCAGGAACCTGGACGTATAGCGGAGCGCGACATCGAGAATCCGCCCGATCGCCACATCAGAGGGGGCCGGCTACGATTGTAGTCGGCCCCCTCCTGCGTGGTCGGGCTGCCAGGGCTCCGGCTACTTGATTATCGCGGACCCGGTGCTCGTGTTGTTGCCGGTGTTCGTCTCGCGGAGCTGCCCGTTCGGATTCGCCATCACCTTCCACGTGTAGGTCGCGGGGGGCAGGTCGCCGGGCTGATAGGCGCCGGCCAGTGTGGTCCTGTATAGGCGCGCCCCCAGTGGAGCGGTGCCGCCCTGGCGGGGCGCGATCGCCGTGACCGAGCCGGGGGTGTTCACTGCACGCAGCCCGTACTTGCCGGCGACCGGGCTCTCGACCTCCCGCCAGAGCACGAGGCCCGGGCACAGCAGTGCCTCGCCCGGACCCATGTTCACGATGATCACGGCCAGGTCGCCCACCGAGCCGGCCGAGACCGACGACTGACCGCCTCCCAAGTACCCCGACGGTGGCGGACTGCCCGCCTGCAGCAAGCCCGGGTTCAGCGCCTGCAGGTCCGCATTCGCGAAGGAACCGACTGTCGGCAGGCTGCGGGTATTGTTGGACTCATTGCCCTCGGGAACCACCGCGTCGGGGTCGATGCGGAAGGTCACGGGGCCCGGCTTGCCGGCGGTGCACACGTCGCCGACGGTCATGGTGAGCTGCACGCTCGCCCCGGCCGCAATGGTGTACGGCGTCGGCGTGCCGAGCGGCTGGAAACCGATGCTGCCGCTCTGGGCAGCGTCCCCGCGCAGGAGAACGCTGCCCGCCGGGAAGGTCACGTCCCTCGCTCCTGCGTTGCGCACGGTCACGGCAGCCAGCGTTCTGGGTGTGGGCGTGCCGACGTCGGTGACCGTCACGGCGTCGATGACCAGGTCACCCGGCGCGATCGGCGGCGCTATGATGATTGGCGCCGGTGGCTTGAGTGGCGGCTTGATCTGCGCGGTCAGCACGGTCGGAGCCAGCAGCATTCCGGCCAGAAAAAGGAGACCGGCCGATGGTGGGCGCAGGTCACGCTGCGCTCGAGGAAACGCCCGCATGGTCGCTCCGTCCCCGCGGACCTCCCACCGGCGCGGTATCTGGCCCCACTTGCACCATACCCCGGCCCCGGGAGTCTCGCGCCGGCAGGCGGCCGCCCTGGAGAGCCTGCTCCCGGGTCGCATCGCCCGTCCGAGGTAGGCCGAATATGGTGCCCGGCTCCCCCGGAGCGCTACCCTGGAAGCCGCGGCGCCGATGCTCACCTGCCCGTCTTCGAGCCTGCAAACCACCCTTCACGGTTGAGTATTGGCGCCGCATCGCCTCCAGTGCTGGAGAGAGCATGACCTTCCCCGACCGCTCCGCCCTCCGTCCCGCCGCCGGCCTTGCCGGCGTGCTCGCCCTCACGTGCGCTCTGGCGCTTCCGCTCCGGGCACAGGTGACGCAGAAGCCGGTGATCGAGCCCAGGCCGCCGGCCCGGGTAATCCAGCCGCCGAAGGCGCCCGTGGGCGACCTCGTGATCCTGGCCGTGACGGCGAGCCCCACCGAACCCGGGGTGCAGCTTCGGATTAAGAATGCCGGCGCCGCGCCCGTCACCGTCCCGGCCGGCACCGTGCTCGCCCGGGGCGACGCGGCGCGGACCGGAGGCTTTTCACCGTCGTCAACTGGGACCAGCGGCGTGCGGGCAAGTCCTTCGCCGCGGGGCGCGACGGTGCAGGAATGACGATGGACCAGTTCGTCGAGGACATCGTCGATCTTTCGGCGCACCTGGCGAAGCGCTTCCAGAAGGAGAAGATCCTGCTGGTCGGGCACTCCTGGGGGAGCGCCATCGGCATGCTCGCGGTCGCCGGCAGGCCGGACCTTTTCTCCGCCTACGTCGGAATCGG
>JADGQX010000131.1 GCA_017881445.1 Gemmatimonadota bacterium
GCGCGCGGAGCGGCCGGCGCCGGCGCGGCCCTTCACCGCCAGGGCGCGTCCCGGCGTCTCGCCCCGATACGGCCTCCTGGCGCGCCTCGCCCGGCGACTCGGACTCGTCCGCCCGCCACCCGTCCGCTCCGTGGCCGTGCTGCCCTTTGCCAACTTCAGCCCCAGTCCCGGCGACGACTACCTGGGCGATGCGCTCAGTGACGAGATCATCGGCACGCTGGCCAAGATCCCGGGGCTGCGAGTGGCGGCACGGACGTCGTCGTTCGTGTTCCGCGGAGGCGACGTCGACGTGCGCGAGATCGGCCGCCACCTGAACGTCGGCGCCATCCTGGAAGGCAGCATCCAGCGGGCAGGCACGCTGCTGCGCGTCACCACCCAGCTCATCGACACGCGCGACGGCTTCCACCTGTGGTCGGCCCACTGGGAAGCCCGGATGGACGACGTCTTCCGCATCGAGGACGAGATCTCCGCCAACGTGGGCCGGGTACTGGCGGTGCTGCTGGGCGGGGAAAGCGGGCTGCTCGCGAAAGCGGGCGCTGCGCCCACGGTGCCGCGCGCCAGCGTACCCGCCTACGAGAGCTATCTGCGCGGCCGCCAGTTCTTCTTCCAGACCCGCCGGCGCAGCCTGGGATTCGCCCGCCAGATGTTCGAGCGCGCCATCGAGGCGGACCCGGAATACGCCCTGGCGTACGCCGCGCTGGCGGACACCATCGCCCTGGAGCGCATGTACTACCCGGCCAGCGACACGGACATGCCGGCGGCGGAGCAGGCCAGCCTCAGGGCCCTCGAGCTCGCGCCCGAGCTCGGTGAAGTCCACTCCGCGCGCGGCAACGTGCTCTTCATGACCGGACGGCATCCCGCGGCCGAGGCGGAGTTCCGGGAAGCCATCCGGCGCGACCCCAGCCTGTTCGAGCCGCGCTACTTCTTCGCCCGCATGTGCTTCCAGGACGGTCGACTCGAGGAGGCCGCCCTTCTCTTCCAGGAGGCGTGCGAGGTGCGCGAGGACTACCAGGCGCCCTTCTTCGCCGCCCAGACGCTGGAAGCTCTCGGCCGGGACCAGCTCGCCCGGGAATGGTACGCCCGGGCCCTCGCGGCCGCCGAGAACCATGCCCAGCTCAACCCCGACGACCCCCGCGCCCGCACCACCGGCGCCGTCGCCCTCTGCCGCCTCGGGCGCAAGGACGAGGGACTCGCCTGGGCCGCCCGCGCCCTGGACGCCGACCCCGACGACGCCGGCGTCCGCTACAACGTGGCCTGTCTCTACGCCGTCGCCGGCGAGGGCGACCGCGCCATCGAGCTGCTGGAGGAGGCCGTGCGCGCCGGCTTCGGCAACCACGACTGGCTCGAGCACGACCCCGACCTCGACTCCATCCGTCGCGACCCCCGCTTCCTCCGGCTCATCTCCAGCTCGTAGCCCGCCCGCCAGGACAAGCTCACTTGACGCCCGGTCCACGCCTGGCTAGGATGTTTGGAAAGTGAGCTTGACATGACACCCGTGATCGAGAATTGCGTCAAGGAGCTGCGCGCGCAGCGCGGCTGGACGCAGCAGGAGCTGGCGGCCGCGGTGGGGGTATCGCGGCAGAGCGTGAATTCGATCGAGCGGCACCGGTACGTACCGAGCCTGCCGCTGGCGTTGACGTTCGCGCGGGTTTTCGGCCGGGCCACGGACGAGATCTTCAGACTGGTGAGCGAGTCATGAATCTGCCCAGGTTCGGGGGTGCCATAGACGAGCGCTTCCTGGAGCACCGGCGGCGGTCGACGAGCCTCGGCGGCGTGATCGGGGGCGTGCTGGCGGTGGTCCTGTTCGAGTACCGGTATTACGTCGACCATCGCCGGAGCTGGGACCTGCTCGCGGTGGCCGTGACGATCATCGGGGTGAAGCTGGCGGCGCTGGCGTGGTATCGGCTGCGCGACTGAAGACATGGAGAGGGAGCGCAGGATAGGGCAGCGAGCTGGAGGCTTGCCCTGGGCCGGAGGCTGGGTATAGGGTTGAGCCGGGTCCGGGTACCGACGCGCACGGGCGGGGACCGGGAGACTGGAGGGCGGCATGTGGAGCACCGTTCGGCAAACGCGCTGGCTCGCCTGCGCCGCCCTCATCCTGGCGGGCGGCTGCGCCCGCGGCGCGGCCCGCCAGCCGACCCCGCAGGCCGACAGCACGTCGGTGGGATATGGCAGCCAGGCCACGACGGCCGTGGCCAGCTCGGTGCAGACGATCGTGCCCGACAGCAGCGCCCACGCCGGTACCATGGCGGACCTGCTGGAGGGTCGCGTGGTGGGCCTGCAGGTGATCCGGATGGCCAACGGGAGCGTCTCGCTGCGAATCCGGGGCACGACCTCGATCAATGGCAGCAACGAGCCGCTGGTGGTGATCGACGGCGTGATGGTCCCACCGGACGGCGTGGGCGGTGCGCTGCTGGCGATCGCTCCGAGCGACGTGGATCGGATCGACGTGTTGAAGGATGCGAGTGCGACGGCCATCTACGGCTCTCGCGGCGCGAACGGCGTGATCCTGGTGCGCACCAAGCGGGGGCGCTGACGCGGGCGGGATGCCGGCGGTAGCAGCGTCGCAGGCGGGCGACGCGGCGCCCCGGAGGCGTCGTCGTCGCCCGCGCTACATCCGGCGTCAAGCCCCGGGCCGGGCCCTCAGCCGCAGCATGAGCACGTCGTGGGCGGGGACGTCGGCGGCCAGCGGCCGGGCCGTGGTCCCGGCGTCGCGACCCGTCCACAGGTCCCGCAGCCGGTAGGCGGTGGCGGCGAAGGTGGCGCTCCGGCCCGAGACGCTGTCCGCGACCGTCTCCTGCTTCCAGTCGAAGGCGACGTGGCGCGGTGAGCGGGCACGGTTCAGCACCGCCATGGCCCAGTCCCCGCCGGCCAGCGGCTTGAACCAGACCTCGACGCTGTCGGCAGCCGAGTGCCGCAGCGCCTGGACGCCGAGGGAATCCTGGTTGACGGCGATGACCTCGCGGTTGGTCAGGATCGCGCGGACCTCCGGGGGCATGGCGCGCAGGTCGTTGCCGGCGATGAGCGGCGCGGCCAGCATGCTCCACATGGAGAAGTGGGCGCGGTCCTCGTTGGTGGTCATGCCGTTGCCGACCTCGAGCATGTCGGGGTCGTTCCAGTGCCCGGGCCCGGCAAAGGAGCGCAGCCCCTGCTGCATGTCCAGGATCTGCATGGCGCCCCACGACTTCCATGTGCCGTGGTCCACGATGCAGTCGAAGCAGGCGGTGATGTCGCCGGTAGTGCGCCAGAGGTTGCCGATCCCCTTGGCCCACTCCCAGGGCTTGGCGGTGCCCCACTCGCACATGCTGAAGACCACGGGCCGGCCGGCCGCCCGGATCGCCTCGCCCATGGTCATGTAGGCACCCTTCGCGGCCAGGCCATCGGTGTTGCACCAGTCGTACTTCAGGTAGTCCACGCCCCAGGAGGCGTAGGTGAGCGCGTCCCGGAACTCGTAGCCGTGGCTCCCGGGCTTCCCGCCGCAGGTCTTCCAGCCGGCATCGGAGTAGACGCCCATCTTGAGGCCCTTCGAGTGGATATAGTCCGCCAGGGCCTTCATCCCCGAGGGAAAGCGCTGGGCGTCGGGGTGGATGAAACCGAGGCTATCCCGCTGGCCGTGCCAGCAGTCGTCGATGTTGACGTAGGTGTAGCCGGCGTCGCGCATTCCCGTGGCGACCATGGCGTCGGCGGTCTCCCGGATCAGCTTCTCGCTGACGTCGCAGCCGAACTTGTTCCAGCTGTTCCACCCCATGGGCGGGGTGCGGGCGAGGTCGGGGAAGAGCTTTCCCGCGGGCGGCGCCTGTCCCTGAGCCTGCGTGGCGGCAAGGGCGAGACAGCCGATCAACAACAGCGTTCGTTTCATGGTGTCTGCTCTCAGGCGTAGGTGGGAGTTCACCGGCGGTCGGAGCCGGCCGGCGGCGTCGTGGAAGGGCGGCGGCCGACGTCGTCGCTGAGCTTGATGTAGAGGCGCGGAGCGAACCTGCCGGCGTCGTGCTCGAGGCCGTACAGGGACGCGTCGATGGCGCCCAGCGGACGCAGCATGATCCCGACGGTGCGGCCGTCGAGCATGCGCTGGATCACCGGCCGCGAGAGGGTTACGAGCGTCCTGCCGCCGTCGCTCTCCGCCAGGTCCACGTCCATGATCGTCTGGGTGTTGATGACCTCTTCCAGCGGCTTGCCGGCGGTGAGGCGCTGGAGGGTGACGGTGCCGCGCTGCCATTCGGGGTCGCCAGCCAGGATCTCGTTGACGTGGACCTGGCCGAACTCCTCACGCTCCAGTCTGGTCCGCTGCAGCGAGCGCGTGGTCAGCTCCAGCACGGCGGGCCCCGCAGCCCGCCGGCCCGCCAAGCGACGCAGGTCCCAGCGGAGGATGACGAGCTGAGTCCCGCTGACGGTGAGGACCGGCACCTTGCCTGCGCCATCCACTGCCGCCCAGCCGGCGTAGTTGATCTCGGGGTACTGGAGGTCCACCATGCCGTCCTGAACGACGGTCGCGGTGTCGCCGAAGCTCGAGAGGACGGGAACGGGCGGCCGGTAGGGAAGCGGCTCGCCCATATCCGGCGGAGCCGTGGCCGCGTCCACGACGTCGGCGCGGTAGTAGTCGATGTCCGCACGGTACCGGCTGAGCCCCCAATCCATCAGCGCCATCTGCACGTTGACGTGGTCGCCGGGACGGACGTCGGGGTCGGCGACCGTCATGCTGATGGTATGCCAGAGCGTGTCCGGGATGTCGTACTCCATGAGCTGCGAGTGGAAGTCCGTCGTCCGCTGCGTGTTGAAGTGCAGATTCACGCGGCGGGGCGCGTGGTTCAGGCGGATCCGCGCCTCGAGGCGGAGGGCGTGCCCCGGCTTGCTGAGCCGGGCCAGATCCAGGTCGCCGGCGATGTCTCGCTTGATGAGCGCCCACCAGATTCCCCGCACGTCGCGGGTCGCGTCGACGCTCAATGCCGCCTGGCCGCCGGCGTTGCGGAAGTCCATGGTGGCGGCGCCGTCACCAGTGAAGAAGGTCCAGCCACGGGGCGGCTCACCGCGTGGGCCGTCGAAATCGTCGCGGAACTGCGCGGCGGCCGGGGTGGCCGCCAGGCCCAGGAGGAGCGCGGCTCGGATCAGCATGCGCCTCCGGGACCTCCCGGTGGCTCCGTGCCGGCCGGCGCTCACGGCCTGGCGGAAGGCGGCGCTCATGGCGCCTTCGCGTCCGGCGGGGCCAGGTCGAAGTGGAGCCGGGGCGCCGGCCGGTCGGGGCGGTCGCCGACGTAGAACGATGCGTCGATGGGTCCCAGCGCCCGGATCAGCAGCCCGCGGGTGCGGCCGTCCAGCAGGCGCTGCATCGCTGCTCGGGAGAAGGCGATGCGCGTGACCGCCCCCGGCTGTCGCACCACGCGGTAGTCGCTGAGCATCTGCGGGTTCACGACCTCGTCGAACGGCCGGCCGCCGAGCAGACGATCCAGCGTGACCGTGCCGTGGTCCCAGGACGGATCGCCGCCGAGGATCTCCGTCACGCGCACCTGGCCGAATTCCTCCGGATCGTTCGGTCCGAGCTGCAGCGAGCGTGTCGTGAGCTCGAGCACGGCGTTGCCGGCGACCGTGCGCCCGGCGAAGGGCCGCAGGTCCCAGCGGAGGATGGCGTATCGGCTGCCGCTGACGTTCAGCAGACGGATGCTGTCGGCACCCGCGGCTTCGTGCCAGCTCGCGAAGCTGACCGACGGGAAGCGCTCGTCCACGATGGCGGACTGCGCCGCGTCCAGGTGCTGGCCGAAGGCGGCCGGATCGACGTGGGCCGGCGGCGGGTGATACACGATGGGCCCGCCGACGTCAGGCGGCCCGGAGGGGACATCCACGGCGTCGGCGCGAACGTAGTCCACGTCCACCGCGTACTTGCCGAGACCGGCGTCGGTGTAGCCCACCTCGACGAAAACGGAGTCGCCGGGCCCGGCGCCAAGAGCGCGGGACGTCATGCTGATGGCATGCCAGAGAGTGTCGGCGATGTCGAACTCCCGCAGGTTGAAATCGTAGTCCGTCGTCTTCTGGGTGTTGATCTGCAGGTGCACGCGGCGGGGTGCCTCGTGGATGCGCACGCGCGCCTCCAGCCGCACCCCGTGGCCGGGTTGCGCCAGCCGCGCCAGGTCGAGCGACGAGGCCACATTCCGCTTGATGAGCGCCCACCAGATGTTGTCGCGGTCCCGGGTCGCGTCGATCAGCATCACGGCGTGGCCGTCGCCCACCCTGAAATCGATGGTGGCCAGCCCGTCCCCGGTGAACCAGGTCCAGCCCGGCTGCGGTGCGCCGCCATCGAAGTCGTCGCGGAACTGCGCCGCGGCGCGCCCGGGCAGGGATGCGCACAGCAGCAGACACCCGATCAGCACACGCCCACGCCCCATCGCGGCCGTCATTGGTCATCCGTCCTGGTAGAGATTCGTCGTGGCCGGCTTCAATGCCGCTCCGGCGCCGCCGCGCTCCGCGACGTCCGGTTCAGCACGTCGTCGGCGGCCAGCGCCAGGAACATGAAATGAGTCGCACCCCCGCCCATGACGTACTCCGCCTGCTGCCACAGGTAGGGGAAGTCCTTCAGCTCCGGCAGGTCCGGCCGGATGAGCGCCGTCCCCGACACCACCCCGCCCGGGATGTACGACCAGTCGGCTCGGTTGTAGCCATAGGCGGTCGTCATGGAGCGGGCGCCGACCCCCGAGGCGAAGGAAGCGGTGTTGCTCCCCGGGTGCACGCCCAGCACGAAGTTGAGCGCGTTCAGCATATACTCGGGCGTGACGATGTCGGGGAACGCCCGGTGCAGGAAGTACTGCTCCACGCCGAAGCGCTCGATGTCCCAGCCCGCGCCCCAGATGTGCGGGCGGTAGGGCACGCCGTAGGGGCTTTCGAGCTGCGCCTGCCGCACCCGGGCGAAATCCCGGGCGACGGCGCCGCGGATGGCCGCCGCGAAGGCGGTGTCGTGGATCGCGGGCAGCGCGCGACCGAGCGCCCAGCCCACGCCGCCGATCTCCGCCACCAGCCGGTCGCGGCGGTCCAGCAGGAACTGCCGGTAGGCGGGCTTCTGCGTGGTCAGCAGCAGCTCGACGGCGGCGGCCACCTGCTCGTGGAAACCGGTGGCGCTGTCCCGGGGCTGGGCCCAGAGAGCCTCGGCCGCCGCTGCGCTCTCCCGCGCCAGCTCGGGATTGGAGGCGGCCAGCACCCGCGCCGCGATGGCCAGCGCCGCGATGCCCTTGTACTCGTGCCCCGGATTCTGCTCCGTGAAGACCCAGCGGTCGTCCGGCAGCCCGGAGCGGGTGGCCGTGCGCGCCGCGGGCGCCAGCGTCGCATCGTAGACCAGGTCGTCGGTGCTGTTGGCGACGTCGCCCACCATGGTGTACTGGGCCAGGGTGGGCACGATGATGCCGCGGTACAGGCGCCCCATGGCGCGGTAGCCGCCCAGGATGCTGAGCAGGCCGTGCTCGACCTGCTGCGGCAGGTCGGGGCGGCCATCGGGGTGGTGGATGCGGACCAGGCGCTGCGCCTCGTCGATGCCGGTGGCGTCGTAGTCGAGGTGGAACGTTTCGTAGGTGGCGGCCAGGATCCAGACCTCGTCCGCCTGCGACTCGATGCGCAGGTCGTCGTCGCCCGCGTCGTGCCAGCCGCCGGCATCGAGCCCGGGCACGGTCTCGCCCGGCTGGAAGCGGGTGAGCGTGGACGGCCCCTGCAGGTAGCCATCGAAGTGGTTGTAGGCGACGGGGGCCATACGCGCGTCGTCCAGGTGGTCGAGGCCGTGCCAGACGCGGTACTGGTCCACCACCTTCACGTGGCACATCTGCACGGGAAGGAAGTAGTCCAGCGTCGGCTGCCAGACGTCGCGCTGGAACACGTCCGCGGCAATCCGGAACGGGTGCGTGCGCACGCCGCGGTACTCGACCACGTACACGCCCGGTCGCGTCACCTGGCTGAAGTCCAGCTGCAGGTAGCGGTAGCGCAGGAACTCGCCCCAGGGCTTCGGCCGCGCCGCGAGCACGTCCTCGAGGGCGCCCGTCTCCCCCACGCGCAGCAGCCGGGCGATGCCGGCGCCGCCGTCGCGGGCGTCCAGCTCCACCACCGCCACTTTCCGCTGTCGCGGGTGGTAGCCGACCTGGGAGACCTGCACCACGGGCGGATAGCGCCAGCCGGGGATGGCGTTGGGGCGCACCACCCACTCGATCGCCCCCTTCGTCGCCCCCGGCTTCACCAGCGAGCGCAGCACGAACCAGCCGTTGTTGTACTGGACCCGGCCGTCGAAGAGCTGCAGGTCGCCGGTGAGGCTCTCGATGGTGAGGCGCTGCGCCGGGGATTCCGGCGCCACGGTGATGCGCGGACCGCTGGCGAGCGGGACCGGCTGCGCCTTGCCGCCGGAGTCGCGCGCCACAGGCCCGATGGGCTGGCGCGGGAAGAGGCCGGAAGTGCCTCCCAGGTACCAGCTGCGGCCGAACAGCTCAGCCGGGTACAGCTCCAGGTTGAAGCCGACGCGCCCGGCCCACGCATCCGGCACCGGCCTGTCGAAGTCCACCACGACGCGCACGGCATCGCCTTCGGCGCGGACACGGACCACGTAGGACAGCTCCAGCTCCGGGTAGGCGATGGGGTTGAAGCCCGTGCGGTTCTTCGCGGGGTCGGGATAGGCGAGCCAGGTCCGGATCTCCCCGGTCGCCGCGTCCACCTCCCGGCGGAGCTGCCTGGGTACCGGCGACCACTGGCCCGGCGTCGGGTCCAGCCGGATGTCGCCGTTGCTCGCCACCCGAACGCCCTGCTGCACGATGCTGACGCCGCCCTGGTGCCCGTCGGGATAGAAGTCGTCGAACGCCATGACGTCCACGCCGCCGCGCTGGAAGTACTGGCGCCGGTTCAGGCGGAAGGGCGGCTCCTGCGCCGGCGCAGCCGCACCGGCCAGCGGATTGCGCGCCGCCGGCTTGTCGCCGGCGACGCGCTCCTGTGCGCCGGCCGGCGTGCCGGCCGCGGCCAGGGCCAGCGCCAGCGCCAGCAGGGCGGCTGCGGATGTCACTCCAGGGCGCATCGGCGGCTACGGCTTCACGGTGGAGTCGTCCGGGCGTCGCAGCTTCTGATAGACCGCGCGGCGCTCCAACTTGTCCTTGGACAGGATCGCGCGGGCGGCCTGCGCCACGGCGGCCGCGTGCTCGCGTGGCACCACGACCACGCCGTCGCCATCGGCCACCACGACGTCGCCGGGCCGGACCAGCGCACCGCCGATCTCGACGGGCCGGTTCATGGACTCGACCATGTTGCGCCCGGGCCGGATGCCGCGGCCGCGCTGCAGCGGATCGACGTAGACGGGAATGCGCTCCTTGGTGACCTCGTCCGTATCCCGGATGCCCCCGGTGGTGACGACGCCCCGGGCGCCGCGGGACATCCATTCCAGGGCGTTGAGGGAGCCGATCGAACCCGTGTCGCCGTTGCCGCTGGCGTCGATGACGATGACGTGGCCGGGGCGGATGGAGTCGAGGAACGGCTCGGGCGAGACGCGCGTGTACCAGTCGCTCTGCCACTTTGCGAACTGGTCGGCGGGCATGGGATTGGGCACCACCAGGTTCGCCGGCACGTAGCGCACGGTGAGGGCGATGCCGTGGAACTGGTGGTCGAAGCGGTCCACGTCCCTCCAGAGCGCCTGGATGCGCGTGTCCACCAGCCCGATGCCGCGCAGGCCGACGATGTCCATGCCGTCGGTGACGTCCGCCACGCGCAGTCCATCGTAGAGGGCGAGCACCTCCCGGTCCGAGGGTGCGGCCGCGGCCGCCGCGGGCGTGGGCTGCTGGGCGCACAGTGGCGCGGCGAGTCCCGGAGCGGCCAGCGCCAGACCGGCGCCGATCGCGACGACGCGAGCGAGAGTTCTCATGTAAGCCTTACCTGACTCAGGGTTGGACGACATCGCCCGGCGGATACTCCTGCAGCCGCCGGATCACGTTCATCAACGCGCGGCTCTCGTGGTACGCCGCCTTCCAGATGTGTCCCTTGAGCCCCGTCCTGCGCTGGGGCTCCTTGTCCAGGCCGCCCTCGTACCAGCCGCCGTTCTCGTGATCGATCAGATACGCGGTGATGTACGACCATTGCTGCAGGAACTTCTCATCGTAGCGGAGCGGATCGTGGGGATAGCGGTCGGCCAGCAGCAGCAGCGTGTTGAGCCCCTCCGCCTGCGCCCACCAGGCCTTGCTCTGGAGCACGATGGTGAGGCCGGGGTGGTCCTTGAAGTAGTAGCCCGCGTCGTAGAAGCCGCCGTCCTGCGTGTCCCAGCCATTCCGGAGGGCGTGGTCCACCATCTGCTTGGCCGCTTTGAGCGTCACGGTATCGTTCTTCAGTCCCAGGGCCGCCGACGCCTCCAGCATCAGGTAGGCAGTCTCCACGTCGTGACCGAAGGAGACGTGGTCGAAGTAGTAATGGGCCTCGCGCACGGCCGCGGACGAGTCCCGGTACGACACGGGCGTCCAGTCGGCCGTGGAGAAGAGCGTGAGGTGCCCCGGGTCCACGCGGATGGTGTCGCGGATGAGCAGCAGCATCTCGCGCAGGCGCTCGCGCAGCACCGCGTCCGGCCAGACGCGATACAGCTCCGTGAAGGCCTCGAGCAGGTGGATCGACGAGTTCTGGTCCTTGGGCGGAGTGCCCGCGTACCCCTCGGTCAGGGGCGTCCCGTCCCGCTCCAGGTAGTTGAAGTAGCCGCGGTGAACGGGGTCGTGGGCATGGGCGTCCAGCCAGCGAAACGCCTGCTGCGCCAGGACGAGCGCGGCGCTGTCCCGGGTCACGTCGTAGTAGGCGGCCAGGGCGTAGATGCCGAAGGCGTTGCCGTAGGCCTGCTTGATCAGGCGCCCGTCCTTCTCCGGCACCGGTGTCCCCTCGCGCGTGACCAGCCAGTAGAAGCCGCCGCGCTCCCGGTCCCACATGACGTCCCGCAGGAAGGCGAAGCCGTGCCGGGCCGCGGGGAGGTAGCTCGTGTCGTGGAAGAACTGCGCCGCCCGAGCGTTGGTCCAGACGTGCCGCGCCTGGCTGACGATCATCTTCTCCTGGGCACCGGTGGGCTGCCAGCGGTAGTCGAACTGGCTGAGGAAGCCGCCCCGCTCGTGGTCCACCGCCCGCGGGTACCAGGGCGCCAGCAGCTCGTTCCGCAGCGAGGCGCGCAGCTCCGCGGCCAGGGCCGCGCGCCGGACGGCGTCCAGCGGCGAGGCTGGCCGCCCTTCGGCCGGGGCGGGCCGCGGCGGCGCGCCGCGCCCTGGCTCCTGGGCGCGCAGACCCGCCGCCACCGGGGCAGCGGCCAGCGCGGCACCCAGGAGGGCGAGCCCGAAGAGGGCACCTACTGGTAGTCTCATCGGCCCTGGCATCCGGGTCCCTGGCTCAGCTGGCCCGCAGCAGATCCAGCATCTGCCGGTCGAGCTGGTGGCCGTTGAAGTCCTCGTAGGCCACGTCGGCGCGGCCACTGTCGATGGGGCCGAAGGAGCCGCGCAGGTTCCACATGGACCAGCCCCAGCCCGCCTCCTTCCAGAGCGCGAGCAGGTCGCTCATCCAGGCGAGGGCGACGGCATGGGGCGTCCGGCTGAAGCAGCCCCACTCCCCCACGTGGATGGGCACG
Source organism: Gemmatimonadota bacterium (assembly GCA_017881445.1). Lineage (GTDB taxonomy): Bacteria > Gemmatimonadota > Gemmatimonadetes > Longimicrobiales > RSA9 > JADGQX01. The sequence goes on from JADGQX010000131.1 coordinate 11,582, forward strand.
CCCTGGCGCACCAGGGGGGTCCACTTGTCGATCAGCTCAGCGCGCAGCGTCTCGCGGTTCCAGAGGCGACCGCTGGCGTCGGTCATGGGCCAGGTGGGCGTGGCCGTGGACTCGAACTCGTTGGCGGGGACCCAGGTGGCGGTATAGTGGCTGACCATCTTGGGCAGGTAGCCTCGGGTGCTCTGCACCAGCCCCAGCTCGACCAGCGCCGGCACGGGGGTCTGGCCGATGTCGGCGCCATCGGCGACGATCAGCCGCTTGGGGTCCTGCTCGCGGATGGCCGTGACCAGTGCCCGCGCCACCTCCACGTAGCGCGACTGATCCGTCATCCAGGGCGGCTCGTTGACGAGGTCGAAGCTGAGCCGCTCGCTGGGGATCCCCTTGTAGCGCGCCGCGAACACGCGCCAGTGGTGGCTGGCCGCATCCAGCGCCTTCAGCATGGAGTCGCGCGGGCTGTCGAAGAGCAGGAACGGCTCCAGCTCCCGCTGGTTGACGCAGTAGCCCGGGATGCGGTGCATGCAGACGTTGACGTGGATGCCGTGCTGTCGTCCGAACTCGATGGCCTCGTCGATAGGTGCCAGGGCGCGCTCGTCGATGGTGTTCCA
>JADGQX010000132.1 GCA_017881445.1 Gemmatimonadota bacterium
CCCGCCGCCGCGGCACCGGGCGGCACGTTGAGCAGCTTGACGCCGATCCGCTGGATGAGCTTCACCGGCCCCTGCCCCTGCGGTAGCGATTCGACGAAGAGCAGCCCCCAGCACACGCCGCCCGGCACGAGACGCACCTGCACCTGCTGCTTCTCGCCGGGGAGCAGCACCGCGCCGTCGGGGAAGACCGTCAGCCTCGAGCCGCAGCTGTGCGAGCCCTGACCGAACGGAATGAACCTGAACGACCCGTCTACCGCCTGCTCGAAGTCCCCCAGGTACAGCTTGAGCTGCGCCTGCACGCCGCCCTCGTTGCGCAGCTCCACCACGGCCGACTGCGCGTTCGCGCCGGTGCCCAGCGTGACGATCGCCGGCACCGCGGCGACGGAAAGCCCGCGCTGGGCAGCCGGCGCCTGCGCGAGCAATGATGCCGGGCTGAGAAGCGCCGAGAGCACCGCGGTCCAGACCGGGCGAGCACGGCCACCCCCGGATGGGAGGGCCGTGCGCGTCCGGTGCCGAAAAAGCCAACTAACCACGACGACCTCGCGCCGCTTACTTCGCGACGATGGTGAAGGTGATCGTGCCGCCGTAGGTGCCGGCCGGGTCAGTGGCAAACGCCAGGTTGATCCGCGCTGGAGCGGCCACCGTCGCCGTGCCCCGGGCCCCGTCGTAGATCGACGCGCCCGTCGTGCTCAGGGCGGTGTAACCGGCTCCGCCACTGATCGTGAAATCAGCCACCGGCTTCCCCGGGTCGGGCTGGCCGACGTGAACCGGGCTCGCGAAGGTGAAGGCCGCCAGCGACGCGTTGATGTCATACTCGATGTTGGACTTCGCCGTCAGCGTCGGATGCGTCGCATCCGCCAGGTAATGGAGCACATCGAGATCGTTGAGCGTGGCGTCAGCGAACGTGTATTCGGTGCCGTTCGTCGCCAGCGAAACGATGGCGGGCACCTTCGCCGTGAACGCTGCCGTCGCCAACGAGCACGAAACCGGCAAAGAGTTTCCATGCTGGTTGCAGCTTGCCTGCGCCGCCGCCCCACCCGCCCCCAGCGCCAGAAGCGCCAGCGCCATTGCCGCCGTCGTGTACCGCATCCCGTCCTCCTCGTGAATGGTACTTAGGGTGCGACGATAGTGAAGACAACGATCGTCGTGTACTGCCCGGGCGGGTTGGTGGCATATCCGAGAGCCAGCCGCGCGTCGATGGTGCTCTGCTGGTTCCCGCCCGCACTGCTACGCGTGTACAGCGTGTTGCTCGAGCCCGCGGGCGCGAGCTGGGTGTAGCCCCCGACGCTGGCGCCCGTCGTGGCCCTCAGCGTCAAGTCCGTCGTCGGCCGGTTCGGGTCCGGGTCGGTCCGCCCGGTCAGGTTCGCGAAACCGAGAGCGGTCCCGGTCTGCGCCCCGATCGTGATGCGGTAGGGGACGTTCCCCCTGTGCGTCAGCGTTGGTCCAGAAGACGACGCCAGCAGACCGGCCTGGTAGGCGGCGTCGTCGGCGTCCGGGAAGGTGAAGCTGCAGGGAGCCGTGCACCCCAGGTACAGCACCGCCGGGATGTTGATCGTCACCGCGACCGTCGCGGGCGCCGGCCCCTGGGCCTGGGCCGCCGCGGGCGCCAGCATCAGCGCCACGGCGGCCACCGCGACTCCGCACCGCGTCGTGCGGCTCACGGACGAGCAGCGACGGGCCAAAGCGCCCGCGAAGTGCCTGCTGCTCTGCAACTTGCCCATTGCGCCCTCTGAGTGACGAAAAAGCGCCAGCTGCGGCGTCATGATCTCTGTGTGATTCGTGTTGCGCTGCGCCAAGGGTTGGCACGCGCCGCGCCACGACCTGTTGCCGGCGTCGAAGCGCTTGTGGGGCAGTTGGTTAGGAGTTTTGCGCCGCAAGGCGCCTGCTATCAAATCCGCGAAAAAAGTAGCCGGTTTTGCACCTTTGTGGCAGGAATTGCGGACGGCTACTTCGCTCGGGCAGTCAGCCAGGTGTTGCCCGTGGCGGCGGGCGCCAGGGGGGTTTGAAGCAGCCAGCGGACCTTCGTCACGCAGGCATCGTATCCGGCGGGTGCGTCGCACCCCTGGGACGCGGGCGTGTAGGTCCAGACGCCCGCGGCGTAATACTCGACGGTGGCCGTGACGCCCGCGGGCAGGGAGGTGACGACGCTGCCGAGCTTGAACTGCGCTTCGGGAGGCACGGCATCGGTGACGATCACGTTGACGGCGGCGGCGCTGCCACCGTTGAGGAAGGTGATGGAGTACGTCAGGTCGGTGCCGGGCGGAATGCTGCCGCCGGGCGAGGAGGATATGGCCACGGTGATGCCGGGCGTGCCGCTGACGGCCGTGGTGACGCTCGAGCTGTCGTTGGCGGCGTTGAACTCGCCGCCACCCGACACCCAGGCCCGGTTCAGCACGGAGGGGCTGGCGGTCGCGGCGACCGCGACCGTGATGGTGAAGGGCGCGCTGCCGGCCGGCGCCAGGGCGGCGCCCGAATACGTCGCCGTGACGACCTGCCCCGCGCTGGCGAAGGTCCAGCCGCTCCCGCTCCCTGACGCGAACGTGAGCCCCGCGGGCAGCGTGTCCCTGACCACGATGCCGGCCGTCGTCGCAGCGGTGTCCGGAAGCCGGATGGGGGGCCCGGCGGGAGCAGCGCCTCTCGCGCGCGGACGCGCGGGACGCGACAGTTAGATCCAGTGACCGGGGCGGTCGCAGCGCCTCGAGCCCATCAACCGCGTCCGGGAATCATGCACCTTGCCCTGACCGACATCCTGACCTGCCCGCGCTGCGGTCCGCCCTTCGGGCTGATCCTGCTGGCGGAGGACGTGCGGGAGCGGCGGGTCCTGGAGGGTGTGCTCGGCTGCGCGAACTGCCGGGAGCGCTATCCGGTCCGGGGCGGCTTCGCGGAGCTGCGCTGGCCGCGAGGGGAGGCGACGCCGGGGCAGCCGTTCGCCGGGGATGCGCCAGCGGGGGCGGCGCCGGGCGGGGCACCCGTGGCGGAGCGGCTGGCGGCGCTCATCGGCATGGGAGGCTCGGGGGGAGGGGAGCGCTCCTTCTCGCTGGTGCTCGGGCCGGGCGCGGGCGCGGCCGCCGCCATGGCGGGGCTGGTGCCGGGGGCGGAGGTGGTGGTGGCGGATCCCTCGTCGGCGGGATGGCCCGAGCTGTCGGGGGTGAGCCGGATGGCGGTGGCTGCGGCGCTCCCGTTCGCGGACCGGAGCGTGCGCGGGGTGGCGCTTACGGCTGGATCGGATCCGGGCCTGCTGGAGGACGCCGCACGGGTGCTGAATCCAATGGGCCGGCTACTGGTGGAGGAGGCGGGGGCGGAGGTGGAAGCGCGCCTGGTGGCGGCGGGGCTGCGGGTCGTGGCACGGGAGGGATCGACGCTGGTCGCGGTGGTGGCCTGAGGAGGGCGGCCCGGCGACCGCAATTCACGCTCCGCCGGGCTCGCCGGACACATCTCCACTCGGAGTATCGATTTACGTCGCGCGATGCGCCCCGGGCCACCGGGGAGAAGTGTAACTTTCTGTTCCACGACGACGAATCGTTACCGAGACGCCGGGCCCATGATTGCATTGGCGCGCCCGCAGTTCCTATCTTGGGGCCATCCCCGGGCGGCGCCGCCCGGGCGTGATCCCCCGCCTCGGACGAACGCAATGGCCCTTTGGAAGAAGCTTTTCGGCGCCAGCGACGAGGAAAAGGTCGATTACTACCGGGAAGGCCTCGAGCTGCTGAAGGTGGCGAAATACCATGAGGCCCTGACCTCGTTCCGGCTGGCGCAGCGGGAAAGCCCGACCGACCAGGCGGTGAGCCAGCAGATCGCGATCACGTACACCCGCATCGGCATGACCGACGAGGCGATGAAGACGTACCGTGCGGTGCTGGAGCGCGACCCGACGGCATCCGGTGCGCACTATGGGCTGGCGTTCCTGATGCTGCGGGTGGGGCGGGAGCAGGAGGCGGCCGAGCATTTGCGGGCCTTCCTGGCGCAGCCGCCGGACGGGCCGGAGGCGAAGCGGCACATCGATCACGCACGGGCCACGCTGGCGGAGCTGACGGGCGGCGCGCCAGAGGCGGAGGCGGAAGGCAGCTGATGGCGGACGTCGCGGTAACGCTGCGCTGGGCGGGCCGCGGGCTCGTCTTCCGCGGCGGCAGGGAGGGCGATGGGGCGGCGCCGGAGGCGGTCGTGGACGGCGCTGGGGCGGAGGGGCCCTCCCCCATGCAGACGCTGCTGCTGGCGCTGGCGGGCTGTACCGGCGCCGACGTGGTGGACATGCTGGACAAGATGCGTGTTCACCTGGAAGGACTCGACGTGCACGTGGAAGGCGAGCGGGCGCCGGAGGCGCCGCGCCGGTACACCGCCGTCCGTCTGCACTTCGTGGCACGCGGCCTGAGTCCGGAGTCCGAGCCCGGTCTGCGCCGCGCAGTCGAGCTTTCGCGGGAGAAGTACTGCAGCGTACTGCACACGCTGCGAACGGACGTCGTAGTGGAGAGTGACGTCGCCCTCCAGTGATCCCGAAGGCCCCCACCCTCGTGCCGGAGGCATGTCCATGACGAACCCTCCGACGGGTCGTAAGTATGCCGCGACGCCGGCGGAAATCCCCCCGGGGACCCTGACGGAGCTTTTCTTTCGCGCCGTGGAGGGCGTGAACAAGGCGGATGCGTTGCGGGAGAAGGTCGATGGCCGCTGGCGTTCCATCAGCCACGCGGAGGTGCTGGAGCGGGTGCGGCGCACGACGCTGGCGCTGGAGGCGCTCGGTCTCGAGCGCGGGGACCGGGTCGCCATCATCTCGGAGAACCGGCCGGAGTGGGCGCTCGCCGACTACGCCTCGCTCTGCGGCGGCTTCCTGGACGTGCCCATTTACTCCACGCTGCCGCCCAGCCAGATCGCCTACATCCTCAAGGACTCGGGCGCGCGCATCGTGTTCTGCTCGAGCTGCGAGCAGATGGCCAAGGTGGCCAAGATCTGGGATCAGCTGCCCATGTTGCAGCGGGCGGTGGTCTTCGACGAAGGGTGCAGCGACGACCCGCGGGTCATGACGTTCAGTGCGCTGCTCGCCCTGGGTGCGGAGCGGGAAGCCCGCGGCGCGGGGGAGGGATTCCGCGAGCGGGCCCTCTCGGCCAAGCCGGAGGACGTGGCCACGCTGATCTACACCTCGGGCACGACGGGCGAGCCCAAGGGCGTGATGCTGACGCACAACAACCTCTTCACCAACGTGGAGGCCACGGCGCGCATCATCCTGCTGGGTCCGTCGGACGTGGCGCTCAGCTTCCTGCCGCTCTCGCACGTGATGCAGCGCATGGTGGACTACTACTTGTTCGGCCATGGCAGCACGATCGCGTACGTCGGCTCGATCGACCTGGTGGCGCTGGCGCTGGTGGAGGTCCATCCCACCATCACGGTGTCCACGCCGCGCGTGTACGAGAAGTTCTACGCCAAGGTGTTCTCGGTGACGGGCGTGAAGCGGAACCTGGTGCTCTGGGCGCGGCGGGTGGCGGAAGCCTGGACGCCGCCCAAGCTCGAGGGGCGGGAGCCTCCGTTCTCCATCCGGCTGCAGCACGCCCTGGCCGACGTGCTCATCTACAGGAAGGTGCGGGCGCGGGTGGGCGGGCGGCTCCGCTTCTTCGTTTCCGGCGGTGGGCCGCTGGCGCCGCACATCGCGCGTTTCTTCCATGCGGCCGGCGTTCTGATCCTCGAGGGCTACGGCCTGACGGAGACGTCGCCCGTGACCAACCTCAACACGCCCGAGGACTTCACCATCGGGACCGTGGGCAAGCCCTTGCCCGGGACCGAGGAGATGATCGCCGACGATGGCGAGATCCTGGTGCGCGGTCCGCAGGTGATGAAGGGCTACTTCAACCGGCCGGAGGCGACGGCCGAGGCCATCGACGCCGACGGCTGGTTCCACACCGGCGACATTGGCGAGCTGGGTGTCGATGGGCACCTGCACATCACGGACCGGAAGAAGGAGATCATCGTCACCGCGGGGGGCAAGAACATCGCGCCGCAGCCCATCGAGAACCTGGCCAAGACCAGCCGCTACGTGGCGGAGGCGGTCATGATCGGGGACCGGCGGCCCTACCCGGTGCTGCTGGTGGTGCCCGCCTGGAACGCGCTGGAGGCGTGGGCGCGCCACCGCAACGTGTTCTTCCGGGAGCGGGAGGACCTGATCCGCAACCGGGACGTGCAGGCGAAGGTCGAGAGGGACATCTTCAAGCGCTTCGGCGAGCTGGCCCGCTACGAGACGCCCAAGAAGGTCGCCATCCTCGCCCACGACTTCTCCATCGAGCGCGACGAGCTGACGCCTACCATGAAGGTCCGGCGCAGGGTGGTGGAGCGGCACTACGCCCCGGTCATCGACCAGCTCTACGAGCAGCCCGCGGGCGTGGCGGCGGAGTGAGGGCACGATCGGGCGACGTGGTCGCCGCCGGCTCGCCGGACGAGGGCCGCGCCACGGCCGGTCCGGCGGCGGCGGCGGCGGCCGGCGCCGCCCGCCTGGTCCTGGTGACGGTGCCGGGGGAGGCGGTGGCGGAGGGGCTGGTGCGGGCGCTCGTGGACGAGGGGCTGGCCGCGTGCGGCACCATCGTGCCGGGCGTGCTCTCGATCTACCGCTGGCGCGGCGCCGTGGAGCGGGAACGGGAGGCGCTGGTCATCCTCAAGACGACGGTGGCGGCCGTCGCGAGGTTGCTGGAACGGGTACCCGAGCTGCACCCGTACGAGGTGCCGGAAGTGCTGGTGCTCGGGATCGAGGCGGGGCACGCTCCGTACCTCGAGTGGCTGGCGGGAAGCATTGGATCCTTTCGGGACACGGACTGAGGCGCACATGAGGTCGAAGAAGACGCCGGGCGAAACGGACGGGATCCCGGCTGGCAGGGAAGAAGACGCCGAGGGCGCGGCCGCGGGCGCGCTGGAGACGGTGGAACGGCATCCGCAGCGGGCGGGCGCCGTGGAGCGCGCGGAGGCCGCGGAGCCGGAGCCGGTCGAGGCGGAGGATCCGCGGCTTGTGCAGGCGCGGCAGCTGGCGCAGGCGGGCGAGCTGCTGGCGGCCATCGAGCTGGCGCGCACGGTCGCGCGCGAGCGGCCGGACGAGGTCGGCCCGCGGCTGGCGCTGGGCGGATACTACGAGCGCCGGGGCGAGCACCTGCTGGCGCTGGAGCAGTTCGAGGCGGCGCGGGAGCTGGCGGCGGACAACGTGGACGTGCTGCTGGGCATGGCGGCGGCGCAAACGGAGCTGAAGCGCTATGAGCCGGCGGAGGGGTCGCTGAAGCGGGCGCAGCGGCTGGAGCCGGCGCGGGCGGACGTGCACGCCAGCATGGGGACGCTCAGCTACAAGCGCGGGTTGTACGCGCAGGCGGAGCTGGAGCTCAAGCGCGCGCTGGATCTCGATCCCGATCACGGCGTGGCGTACTTCTACAGGGGCGAGTGCCTGAACCAGCTGGGCCGGGTGGACGAGGCGCTGGAGATGCTCGAGCGCTCGGTTGTGCTGCATCCGCACAATCCGCGGGCGTACTTCACCATGGGCATTCTCTACGACCGCAAGCACCTGCCGCAGCAGGCCGCGGCCATGTACCGCAAGGCCCACGAGGTCACCGCGGCGTGATCGAGATCGCGGTCGGGGAGTTGGCGGAGACGCCCGCATCGGCGCTGCTGAACCCGGTGGACGCCGATTGGCGTGCGGCCACGCCCGTGGCGCGGCGGGTGGAGCTGCTCGCGGGCTCCCAGGCCGAGGTGCAGCGGGAGGCGCTGGGCGAGATGCCAGTGGGCTCCGCCGCCATCACCCCCGCCGGCGCGCTCCCCGCCCAGTTCCTGATCCACCTGGTCGTGCGCTCCCGCGACGAGGCCGTCAGCCGGGGCGGTGTGCGCCGGGCGCTGCAGAACGCGCTGCGTCGCGCCGGCGAGTGGGCGGTCGCCGACGTCGCCCTGCCGCCCCTGGGTACGGGCGCCGGCAACCTTGACGCCGAGGAGTCCGCGGCGGTAATGGTCCCTGTGTTACGCGAGCATCTGCGCACCTCCGCCTATCCCTCCCGCGTGCGCATCGTGGTGGAGTCGGAATACGAGCTGGAGGCGTTCCGTCGCGAGCTGGCGCGGAACGCCGATCCGGGCGCGGCCTCCGGCTGAGCAGAACCCCCAGCGGGTGAACAATGCGGCTTCCGACGCGACGACGCCTTCTCGGCAGCGCGATCCTGGTCCTGTGGGCCGGGGTGGTGGGCCTGCACGTGCGCCGCACGTACTTCCGCCCGGTCTCGGCGCAGCTCGAGCTGGGCGCGCGCCGCCTGGCGCCGGGGGCGCAGTTCTTCGCCATCCGCATGAACGGGCGCACCATCGGGGCGGCCACCTCCCGGCTGGACACGACCAGCACCGGCTTCATCTTCGATGACCTCATGTCGCTGGACGTGCCCGCCCTGGACACCTTCTCGACCGCCGTGGCCCGCACGCAGGTGGTGCTGGGCCACTCCCTGGAGCTGCACAGCATCCGGTTCCTGCTCCAGTCCTCGGTGGGCGACTTCGAGGTGAAGGGGACCATGCGCCCCGACTCGCTGCTCGAGCTGGAGATTCGCGCGGGCGGCCGGCCGCAGAGGTCGGTGCTGCGCCTCGACCCCGGCGTGACCATGGATGCGGCGCTGCCCCTGCGCCTGGCGGCGGCCGGCCGCCTCAAGCCTGGTATGGAGATCCGGGCTCCGCTCTTCGACCCATCGGTGCTGGCCACGCGCGAAGCGGTGCTGCGCGTGACCGCGGAGAGCACCTTCGTGGTGGCCGACAGCGCGGCCCGGGATCCGCTTTCGGGTCGCTACCACCCGGCGCGCTGGGACACGGTCCGCGCCGTCCGGGTGGAGGAGCAGTTGGGAGGCGTGACCGTTTCCAGCTGGCTGGACCAGGAGGGGCGCATCGTCCGCTCGGACAGCCCGCTGGGCTTCTCCATCGAGCGCACGCCGTACGAGCTGGCACGCCAGGAGTGGATGGACACGCGCCAGAACCACGCGCTGGCCGCCGGCTACGGCCCCATCATCGGCTCCACGGCCATTGCCAGCAACGTGAACCTGGGCGAGACCGGTGGCACCCGGCGCCTGCGCGTGCGGCTGCAGGGGGTGGAGCTGGCGGGCTTCGAGCTGGAAGGCGGGCGGCAGGCGCTGCGCGGTGACACCCTCACGGTGGTGCAGGAGACGCTCGCCGACATGCGGCCGGGCTACACCTTGCCCTGGCGCGGCGGGGGGCCGCAGGCCGCGGAGCTCGAGTCCACTCCCCTGATCCAGTCGGTCGACCCTGAGATCGTGCGCTTCGCCCGCCGCGCCACGCGCGGCACGAGCGACCCCTATGCGGTCGCGCTCAAGCTGAACGGCTGGGTCTACGCCACCCTGCGCAAGGAGATCACGCCCAGCGTGCCCAGCGCGGTGGAGGTGTTGCATGCCGGCAAGGGCGACTGCAACGAGCACACGGTGCTGTACGTGGCGCTGGCCCGGTCGCTGGGCCTGCCCGCGCGCAGCGCCGCCGGGCTGGTCTACCTGCGGGGCCGCTTCTACTACCACGCCTGGCCGGAAGTCTGGCTGGGCCGCTGGGTGGCCGTGGACCCCACGTTGGGACAGTTCCCGGCCGACGCAGCGCACCTCCGTTTCGTCACCGGCGGGCTCGCCCGCCAGCTCGATCTCGTCCGCCTCATCGGGCGGCTCCGCCTCGACGTGCAGCCATGATTCGCCTGGAAGGGCTCGGCAAGCGCTACGGCGCATTCACCGCGGTGCATCCGCTGGACCTGCACGTCCCCCGGGGCGAGCTGTTCGGCTTCCTGGGACCCAACGGCGCGGGCAAGACGACGACGATCCGCATGATCGCGGGCGTGCTTCGGCCCTCCACCGGCCGCGTGCTGCTGGACGGGCACGACGTGGTGTCGATGCCCGCCGAGGCCAAGCGGCGCCTCGGCTATATCCCCGACCGCCCCTTCCTCTACGACAAGCTGACGGGGCTGGAGTTCCTCCGCTTCGTCAGCGGGCTCTGGGGCGAGAGCGGCGCCGGCGCCGACGGCCGGGCCATGCAGCTGCTGGAGGTGTTCGAGCTGGCCGATTGGAAGGACACGCTCATCGAGAGCTACTCCCACGGCATGCGCCAGAAGCTGCTGATCTCCTCCGCCCTGGTGCACGCGCCCGCCGTCATCGTGGTGGACGAGCCCATGGTCGGCCTGGATCCCAAGGGCGCGCGCATGATCAAGGAGATGTTGCGCGCCTTCGCGGCGCAGGGCGGGACGGTCTTTCTCTCGACCCACACGCTGGAAGTGGCGGAAGCCCTCTGCGACCGGATCGCCATCCTTTACCAGGGCCGGATCCGCGCCATGGGCACCATGGACGAGCTGCGTGCGGAGGCCGCCGCGGGCGGTGCGCACCTCGAGGAGGTATTCCTCAAGCTCACGGGCGCGGAGGACATCGCCGCGCTGGTCTCCTCGCTGAAGGCGCCCTCGGAAGTTCCTGCCGGGGGCGCGGCCTGAGCATGGCGACGTCGCTCGAATCCGCTCCCGGCGTCCTCCGGCTGGTTGGACCCAAGGCGCTCTCCGCCCGGCGCCGCTTCGCCGCCGCGGCTACGGGCGGCCGCACGGTCGTGCTGGCTGCGGTGGTCATCCTGTTTTACGCCATGCTCTTTACCGCTCTCTACCGGCTGTTGCTCTACTTCCGCGCGGCCGCGGGGCTGGGCGAGGTCCTGGCCGGGAAGCTGCTGGGGCTGATCCTGGTGGGGTTTCTCTCGATCCTGGTGCTCTCCAACGTGGTCACGTCGCTGTCCTCCTTCTTCCTGGCCAACGACCTGGAGCTGATCGCGGCCGCTCCCGTGGACGGCGTGCGCGTCTACCTGGCCCGGCTGTTCGAGACGATCACGCATTCCTCCTGGATGGTGGTGCTGGTGCTCGTGCCCGTGCTGGCCGCCTATGCCGTGGTCTACCAGGGCGGCTTCCTCTTCGCCGGGGTGGCCGTCGTCGCCCTGGCCTCGTACATCGTCCTGCCGGCCGTGCTGGGCGCCGCCGTCACGCTGGTGCTGGTGAACGTGTTCCCCGCGCGCCGCGCCCGGGACCTGCTGGCGCTGCTCGGCCTGTTCGGCGCGGCCGCGGTCGTGGTGATGATCCGGCTCGTCCGGCCGGAGCAGCTGGCGCGCCCCGAGGGGTTCCGCTCGCTGGTGGATTTCATCGCCCTCATGGACTCACCGCGCTCCGCCTGGCTGCCCAGCGAGTGGGCCGCGCAGGCGCTGCTGGCGGCGCTGCCTGGTCGCGTCGCGGCGGCCTCCGGCCCCCCCGACCTGTTCCCGCTGCTGCTGCTGGCCTCCAGCGCCGCCGCGGCGCTGGTACTGGGCGCGTGGCTGCACCAGCGGCTGTACGCCGAAGGGTTCAGCCGCGCACAGGAGGGTGCCGAGGTCAAGGCGGCGGTGGCGCCCGGCCGCCCCCTGCTCGACCGCCTGCTGGGGGCGCTGCGGCTGCCGGTGCGCGCCCGTGCCCTCGTGGCCAAGGATATCCGGGCCTTCTTCCGCGATACCACCCAGTGGTCGCAGCTCGTGCTGCTCGCGGTGCTGGTCGCGGTCTACGTCTACAACGTGAAGGTCCTGCCCCTCTGGACCGGCGAGAAGGTGGGATTCTTCCTGGTGAACGTGATCGCGTTCCTGAACCTGGGCCTGGCCGGGTTCGTCCTGGCCGCCGTCGCGGCCCGCTTCCTCTTCCCGGCCGTCAGTCTCGAGGGCCGCACGCTCTGGCTGCTGCGCTCCTCGCCCCTCGACCTCGAGCGGCTGCTCTGGACCAAGTTCTGGGTCGGCGTCACGCCGTTGCTGCTGCTGGCGGTGTCGCTCACGGCCGCCACCAACTGGGTGCTCTCGGTCGGGCCGTTCATGATGGCCCTCTCGCTGGTCAGCATCGTGGTGATCACCATCGCCATCGCCGCGCTGGCGCTCGGGTTCGGGGCGCTCTTCCCCGTCTTCGACACCGACAACGCCGCCGAGATCTCCACGGGCTTCGGCGGGTTCCTCTTCATGATGGTCACCACCGGCTACCTGGCCGTGGTGATCGCCTCGGAGGCGTGGCCCGTCTACGCCTTCCTCCGGCTCCGGCTGGGCGGCGGCGCCCTGGACCTGCACGCCGCGCTCCCGCTCGCCGGCGGCCTGGCTCTCGCCCTGCTGGTTTCCGCCGCGGCGGTGTACGTGCCGCTCCGCCTGGCTCTGCGTCGGCTGGGCGAGCTGGACAG